>JAGWAF010000088.1 GCA_018302085.1 Candidatus Woesearchaeota archaeon
TGCTGATTTTCAAAGATCTTATCATGGTACTCCCAGAATTTTCCCTGCTCATGAGCACATTCACTTGCTTCCGCGGCCTTCTGCGCTTCAGGATGGAATTCCAAAGGATAATCACGGAATACAAATTTGGCCTTGCCCGTTTCTACATACTCCTTCATAAGCTGAGGGTATGTTTCCTTCCAGAATTTACCACAGAATGGGCATTGGAAGTCCGAAAATTCGATAATCGTTACTTTTGCGTCGGGGCTGCCTCTCATTGGGTCGTCGTCTACACTAGGTGCGTTGAGGATATAACTTGCTCCCACGGCGGCTGGCAAAATCATATAGTAATCTCCCTTCTTTTCAAATGCCTGTGCTGCTCTGTCGTAATTTGCACCCTTGGCAACATCGCTACTGTAAACGTATAGCGGAAGTGCGTTAGCACCCATATCCGTTGCTAACTTTTTTCCTTCTGTACCTTCATAATCGAGGTAAATAATTTCTGTTTTTGGAAAAAATTGTTTTAAGGCATTTTCCACTTGGCTTGTATCACAAGTTGCACAATCCTTAGGTTTTACAATAGTAAGTTTCATTGCAGGATCATTACTTGTATCGGCCAATTCCTGTGGTGGCTGCTGTGCGTTGGCCGGTGGCGCTGCCTGATCCACTTGTTTTACTACTTGTGTTGGACCTCTAAAGAATATGAGATAGATCAAAACAACGATTAAAACACCCGTTGCCAATTTCCAATAATCAAATTCTGATTTTTTCTTGTGGGCATGTTCCATTTCATGTTCAGGATGATGTACATGCTCGGCTTTGTGTTCCGTATTATGCTCTGCAGGTTTTTCTTCTGACAAATCAATACACCCCCTCAATGGGCGAACGTACGAACCGCCCCTATATAAAACTAATGAATTTGGGGAGCGGGGAAAGAAAAAACTTGAATCTAATTTTTTTTGTCGGGATTTAAATAGGTCCAGTATTTTCCTAAAATGATAATGACCTCTTCGAGAAATCGTCCAAAGGAAGGAACAGTGTTTGCAGTTTTGACAGGTTTAACGATTATGATCGCAGGATCGTTTTTTTATTACGTGAACAAAATTCCAGCCTCTTCAGGACTTATTGAAAAGCAAAGGGCTACACAAACACAACCATCTGATTTAGAAGAAATGATAGAAGCGGAAACCCAGTATGGCTTTGATGCATCTGGGAGGGACGGAAGAAAGTCAGTTGATCCCAAAGAAGAAGCAAAGAAAAAGGCTGAGTGGGAATATTATGACCTGCAAAATAAGCTTAGTGCCGTTCTTAATCCTGAAAGTAATTTGCGTCAGATGTCTCAGATTGGCATGATCATGGAGTCTTCGTATGAGCGTCTTCTCAGATTAGGATATCACGAAATGGGAAGGCCATGGGAAGATGTTCTTTATGAAACTGAAGTCTTCAGAAACTGTCTTATTGAAATTTTGACGTACCAATATCTCGGGGATAAGAAAGGATACCTTATACGTGAAACATTCGAACATGGTTATGCTCCTCTTATTCGACGTAACGGTGCGATTACAGATATGCAAAAACATGATGAGTATTACAAACGTGCCACTGCAATTATCGAGTTTTTGACTGAAGGAAAACCGTGTGATCCGAGTGTCGTTGGTCAACAGGAAATAGCAAATATCAAGGAAGTCCTTGGTACTTTTGAAGCAAAATATGCTCGAGAAGAAGCAGATAATCTTAAACAAAGCCTTGAGATTGTGAATGGGGTCGAGGAACGTGCATTCAAACCTTTAGATGATAAAAAATAAAAAAATAAAAAAAAGAGGCCTAAGCTGCATTACAACCACAGCAGGCCTCTCGGAGGAGTCTCGGTGAAAGAATCGAACTGTGACTCCAATGTACTCTTCGTCTGGCTTTTTCTAGGAGGTGTTGCTCACACGCATTTTCCAATTTCTTGTACAATTCCCATGGCACTTTCCACGACTGTTCCATAACTGTCATTTGCTATCACCTTTTTCCTGTCATGAGAATATGCTTTATTAATAGATTATTAAACGAACATCAAGAAGAGAGATCCACAAACTTTATAAAGCAAGTTTTGATTGTTATAGTATGCAAGAAATGCTAATTCTTGTTGATGAAAATGACAGAGAAATGGGAGTGAGTGAGAAATTACAAACCCATAAGGAAGGAAAACTCCATCGCGGATTTTCCATCTTCATTTTTGATCAGCGAGGGAAATTATTATTACAACAACGTTCACTGACAAAATATCATTGTCCAGGTTTGTGGAGCAATACCTGCTGCGGACATCCACGCCACGGGGAAAATATAGAAGAAACGGCACATCGTAGATTAGAAGAAGAGATGGGATTCAACTGCGATTTAAAAGAAGTAGGATCTTTTGTTTACAAAACAAAATTTGGCAATGGATTACATGAACATGAATATTTACACGTGTTCAAAGGTGTGCACGATCAAGATCCCGACGCAAATCCCCAAGAAGCAGAAGCCTGGAAATGGGTGTCCATCCCTCATTTGCAAAAGGATATCTTAAAAAATCCTTCACAGTATACCTATTGGTTCAAGCTATGTTTTTCAAAATTAGGGGATAGGTTAAAATAGGTAAAGACAATACAAAACTCACTATACTATGGTTATCGTCGCAAACAGCCCACAATGGTTCCTTGGCGTTGACTCCGCCCTGGAGATTTTATTTTTTCTTATTTCTATAGCCATCGCTCTGTTTAGTTTTAAGATTTATTGTTATACCTCCAAAAAAAGATATTTGTTTTTTAACCTTGCGTTTGTGTTGATGGCGTTTTCTTTTCTTGCACGATCCCTGACGAATTATTTGGTTTATGGTGCAATACAGAAGGATATTAGCGTTGCGGCAAAACTTGCTGCGGTATCTAATGTGTACGATGTGGGATTCCTTATCCACATTCTCTTGATGCTCACTGCGTATATGATTTTGATAGCTTTATCTCTTAACATTCGCGATGTCAGAACTCTTGCCTTACTGTTCTTACTCGTGGTTTTAGCAACTGTTATCAGCACCAATATCTATACCATTTATTACATCGTTAGCGCGATTTTGCTTTCGTTCATTTTAACCCACTTCTATTACAACGCGGTCACAAAATCTTCACTTTCCGCGTGGGGGGTGTTTTCCGCGTTTGCAGTCCTATTATTAAGCCAGGGTATTTTCCTCTTTGTTCAACTTAACAGATACATGTACCTGCTCGGCCACGCATTTCAAGCTTTAGCGTACCTTATTTTGCTTGTTGTCTTTGTTATGGTGTTAAGGCGATGAAAAGGGACAAACTTACGATTATTCACGACATCTTGTTGGCAGTTCAACGTAAAGGTAAAATTAAGCCCACCCATCTCTTGTATAAATCAAATCTTTCCTATCAACGCATGAAAGAATATGTTGATGAGCTAAAACAAAAACAGCTCGTGGACGAAATTGAGGAAGATGGACAAAAATTGTTTAACTTAACTGAGAAGGGCTACAAATTTCTTGCTGACTATACTCGCATGAGGGAATTTACAGAAAGCTTCGGCTTATGAGAATTCTACTTCGCTAGTATCTCTGGGGTAAAAGAAGTTTAAGGTCCAGTCGATGGCAACGCGCAGCTTGTTACCAAAACCTAATAATTTGCTTAAGTAAATTGTTCTCCAGAGCCACCATGCAAAGAAGCCTGAGAAATAGACTTTTTTAATGCCCGCGACACCAAAGTATTGTCCCACACTCAATAAGAAACCTGTCAGCTTGTATTTGTACATTTTAGGTTTGTCCTCAAAGCCAAGAGCATATGCCACATTGTGCGCTAACACTTCAGATTGTTGTACCGCTAACTGTGCAAGCATGGGAATTCTTTGCCCGTCAATTTCTAAACAAGCACAATCACCCACAGCGTACACTGTCTGTGATGCAAAGCCAGCGGTCCAAAATATAGTGCCAAAATCCCTGCGTTGATGTTTGTCATCAATAACATACTCTTTCCCTACCTCTATAATACCAGTGCTGGTTTGTACTTCTATGCCTAGCTCTCCTAATCTTTTTCTGCAACGCTTTTGATAATAATATTGAAGCATGTTCAAAATTTCCTGGCCCCGATGCAGAAGGATAATGTTGATTTCTTCATGTTTGACTCTCTTGTAATGGGAGCAGAGCATAATCTTCAAAAATTCAGCAAGTTCTCCAGCTAACTCAACACCTGTCGGACCTCCTCCCACAATCGCAAAGCTCAACAATTTTTTTCTTTGCGTTTCATCCTTTGTTTCTTCTGCTAATTCTATCTGACGAATAATACGATTCTTGATTGCAAATGCATCATGCAGTGTACGAAGAGGAAGACTATACTCTGCAGCACCTTTGACGTTGTGAAAATTAATTTTTGAACCAGTGGCGAGCACAAGGAGGTCATAGGATACATTTCCTAAGGTTGTGTTCACGATTTTTTCCCGGGTGTTAACACTCAATGCTTTTGCTTTCATCAAAGAAAATTGTTTACTCCTGAAAATACGTTTCAGAGGTTGTATAATATTCTCTTTTGAAATTCCGCCAGTTGCCACTTCATGAAGCATTGGGGTAAATAAAAAGAAATTCTGCTCGCTGATCATTATTATTTCAACGTCTTCTTTCCGTAGTCTTTTCAGCAGATGTTTTGTAGCGTACACACCTGCAAAACCACCGCCAATGATAACAATCTTTTTCATTATTCTCGTTACATTTTTTCCTTTTGAGAGGTTTGAATAACCTTAAAAATTTGTTCAAACCTCTATAGATTACTTTGAATAAATGCTAAATCAGGGGGTTATTCAAAGTCCTCTTTTATAAAACTGTCTCTTGGCAACACTTATCTTTTTAAAGAGTTCTCGTACTACTACTAAAATGGATTATCGCCGTTTTATCTTACCTTGTACTGAACAGAGGCCAGATCATTTGCCCGATCCTTTGTTCTGGCATGGCACAAATGTGTATGCTGCTGCAGAGCTTGTAAGAACTGGCTACCTTTCACCGGGAATTGACGGGGCTTATGAAGATAAACTTTTCTTTGCTCCCAATGTTGAAAGACATCAAAAATTAGGGATTTCGCTTCCTTTTGATCCTCACATGGCTGTGTCAGAAACTGGAAGGGACAATTGTGTTCGCATTCATGCACGCATGGGCGCAAGGATGTGGCATATGCGACGTCTTTACGGTGATCGTCTCCCAAAAGAATTTTACACTCTGCTTTCTGAAATTGCATTTGCTAACTCGCTAAGGCTGACCAAAAGAATTTTGAAAGATGAAGTAACTGGGCTTGAAGATATTATTGCCAAACAAAAAGATCCTACCCAAATTCGACGCGACCTAAAAGAGGCATTCACCTATCGTGGCGTTTTGATTACACTGAAAGACTCAGCAATGCATTTTAATCCTAAGATGGCATTTGATGATCGGGTTTCTACTGAAATCTACTCGACGGAGGGTTTGCCAGCGTGTTATGTGCAAGGTATTCTACCATTAAGTCAAACAGATGAAATTTTGTTACTCAGAGAAATAGTGGGTGGCCAAGCTGTTCAACACAACACTCACGCTGCTAAACGACATCGCCGCTGCCGCAAGAATAGGGCTCAAAAACCAGCCTGTCCATGGAAATAAGATTCCTGCAGCAACTGGGATTGCAATGATGTTATACACAAATGCCCAGAACAAGTTTTGTTTAATCTTTCTGACGATCTTTCACAAGCACCACATCTCCTGCTTCGATGGCAACGTCAGTACCGGAACCGATGGCAATGCCGAGGTCTGCCTGCGTCAGTGCTGGAGCGTCATTGATTCCATCGCCTACCATTGCAACTTTTCTACCTTCTTTTTGCAATTTTTCAATAGCCCTTGCTTTTTCTTGCGGAAGGACTTCTGCTAAAACGTCCTGAATACCCACTTGTGCTGCAATCGTATGAGCTGTTCGCTCATTATCCCCCGTAATCATGATCACCTTCTTTCCGAGCATCTGTAATGCAGTCACCGCTTCCCGCGCATCTTCTTTGATAGTATCGGCAATGCCTAACAAGCCAAGAATTTTTTCATTCACTGAAACGTACAAGACTGTGCGTCCTTTACTCTCCAACTGTTCCATTTCATTTTTAACAACATCGAGGGAAATGTTTGTCTCACGCATTAATCTTTTATTTCCTACAAGAATGCGTTTATGCATATAATTTACGCGCACACCTTTTCCTTCTAATGCGAGAAATTGTTCAGGATCATGAATTTCCAACTTCGCTTTTTTCGCTGCGGCCAAGACTGCTTTTGCAAGGGGGTGCTCGCTTCTCTTTTCTGCAACCGCTGCGAGTTTGATAACATCAAGAGGATTGTAACCTTTGATGGCGTGCATTTCAGTGACACTTGGTTCACCCTTAGTAAGAGTTTTTGTTTTATCAAAAATGACCGTGTCAATAGATTTTGCTTTTTGTAATGCTTCAGCTGATTTGAAAAGGATACCTCTTTTTGCAGCGGTGCCTGTTATCATCATAACTGCAGTAGGCGTTGCCAATCCCATTGCACAAGGACAAGCGATGATGAGCACTGCAATAAAAGGTGTCAAACCAAACAAAAGATCTTCTTTACTGTAGCCCCAAACTATCCAAGAGAGGATTGCGATAGCAATGACGATGGGGACAAAGATCGCTGCGATTTTGTCCGCCAATGCCTGAATGGGTGCTTTGCTTGCCTGGGCTTCTTCAACCATTTTGACAATATTGGCAAGCATGGTTTCTTTTCCCACCTTTCTTGCTTTGAAGATGAAGCTTCCCTGCTTGTTCACGGTTGCGCCGATCACTTCGCTTCTAAGAGTTTTCTCAACGGGCATACTTTCTCCTGTAATCATGCTTTCGTCTATGGTAGAGGAACCTTCTACAACAATGCCGTCCACGGGAATTTTTTCTCCCGGTTTTACAATAACAAAATCGTTAATTTTAATCTGATCAATGGGAATGACGATTTCTTTGCCGTCCCTCCTCACAGTTGCTTGTTTTGGAGCGAGCGCCAAAAGTTGTTTAATTGCTAATGACGTTTTTCCTTTTGTAAGCATTTCCATCCATTTTCCAAGGAGAATAAACATCATGATAAGACCTGCAATTTCAAAGTAGAGCTGATGAATACTAAATCCTTCCACGTTCTGTAAAATAAAATAACTGATGTACATACTGTAAAGGTATGCTGCTCCTGTTCCTAATCCAACAAGGGTGTCCATATTGGGTTCCAGAGAGCGAAAACCACTGACGAAAAAATTTGAGCCGGCAATCATAATTATCGTCGCTAAGAAAAGCTGCAGGATTGTGTTAAATTCAGGGCCCATGGGCGCTTGTAATCCTACAAGAAAACCGTGGGAAAGATACAAAAGAGGTATTGCGCATGCTCCAGCAATGAGAAAACGTATTTTGAAACTTGTTTCTTCATGATGCCTTGCTTCTTCTTCATGCCCTTCTTTCACAACACCATAGCCTGCTTTTAGAATGGTATGCTCGAGTATTACCTCTTTTACAAGCTGTTCATCGTACGTGACACTTGCCTTTTGATTTGCAAAATTCACTGCAGCTTTTTGCACGCCCTTAATTTTTTTTAATGCGTTCTCGATCTTTACGGCGCAACTGGCACAATGCATGCCACCGATAAGAAAACTTTTTTGTCTCATAGTCCGTTAAGGATATGCCCTACCTGTTCATAAATCTTGCTAAACTCTTTAGGATTTAGAATGGGCTGCAGTTGCTTACGAGAAGCTGCAACATCATGCAATGTGAGAATTCCTTTTTGAAAAAGCATGCTGATAGTTTGAGGACTTGCATTGAGTACCGTAATGGGGTGGATGTTTTTCGCTTGGATGAGTTCTGCAAAACTGTTTTCTTCTTGAAAATGCCATCCGCTGAGTAAAATATTTTTTGCTGCGGCGTACTGCTTTGCATGGAAGGAATATTTTGTGTTATTAATCAGCCATCCTTGGCTAAAATTATAAGGGTGCGTCTTTTTTTTGAAGCCATCTTGCAAATCTTCGAGTCTTGCCTGAACGATCAGGGTTTTGTCCAGTCCAGTCATTGTGTGATAATCAGAATGATGTTTGCACTCAACCATCCATGTCGTGTTGTTTTTCTTTGCAATGACGTCTACTTCGTGCGTTACTGCAGCTCCGGGTATGAGCTGGTTGGTAATACAGGAATAGCCGTGCATCTCGAGCACCTTTGCAACATATTGCTCAAAGAGATGGGGTTCGATGGCAGCAACTGCTTCTCTTAACTTGTAATTCGCATGGGGTTTTGGGTGATAACCTTCCAGAAGATCAAGAACCACGTCATACACTTGCTTTGATTCTGTTTCTTCGTCGATGGCAGCTTCTACCTCTGCGGCAATCGTTTCTGCATGTTCCTGATCTACACCGACGTTCATGCACGTGCGTACAACTCTTTCGGGATCAAAAGGAACCCTTGTTCCATCCGCCTTAATGACGTACTTCATCGTGCCCTGCTGCTGTTTTTGCAGTTTATAATAGTTTTGATGGCTGGATGAAGTGAGGTTGTCGTCACCTCTCTTATTTTTGATCATTGTTGCATTGAGAAGTTCGAATAATCTTCCAATTTGTTCAAACTTCTCTAGAGAACTTTGCCTAAAACACTCCATTTTTTGACATTTTGCAAAGTTCTCAAAAAAATCCTTGTTATGAAAAATCAGGAAGAACAAAAGATGGCCATAAGTTTGCTTTATCGTTTTATAGAGAACTTTGAGTATTTCTTACTTATTTCAAACTTCTCTATAAAAAATTTTATATAGTCTTCAGAAATCCCCGGGTTGGTGATTGCTATGCAATGGGGATTGTTTTTGTTGAGAATTTTGATAAGTTTTGTGTTTATCTTTACAGGTACAGGAAAACTTTTTATGGGCGTGAAGCCTGTTGAGCTTGTCGGGAGTATCTTATACAAGCTTGGATTGAGCGTTATTCCCGCAACGACGTTTGTTATGGTTTTGGGAATTATTGAGTTGCTTATAGGGTTGATGCTGTTCTTCGGTCTTTTTACACGAATTGTCGCGTGGG
>JAGWAF010000003.1:0-2294 GCA_018302085.1 Candidatus Woesearchaeota archaeon
CTTATGTTGGTAAAACTAAAAACATAAAACTATGGTCAAAAGAGGGCATTGAAAAATACGGCTTTCAAATAATATCATTCAAATAGTTGGTTGATCATTATGAGGTATACTCAAAGCATTAAATTATCGAACATTACAATGCTTTTCGTAATAGTGAAGATGCACTATTCATGTTCGAATATTTGGTGCCTTCACTATATGAACTACATTCTGTTCTTTACTCTGTCGTAAACGTCACTCGCGATGTTGGTTCTTTGCCTGCCCAGAAGTTGTCATCGTATTCGTAAGCTAATGAACGTTTGCCATTGGCTTCAACCCAGTACGGAAGAAATTCCTGCAGATTTTCGAAAATGAGAGGGGAAAGCATGCTTCGCACCAAAGAAGGATTTTGTGATGCGAGGTATTGATATGTTTTCAAACTGCGTTCAAGCCAGTAATCATCATATTCCTCATTCAAATTGCGTTGCTGGGAAGGTCCTAACAATGTTTTGCGATGCTCTGCTTTCATTTGCTCCCACTCAACTGCAGAAGGTCTTCCGTTATCTAGGGTTGCTGTTAGGGGATTCACTTTCTCACGGACAACGAATTCTCGCGCACGCCAATGATCTGCATTGTACTGCCTCACAAGGCTTCTGTCAGTTATGGTGTTAGCTTCACGCTTTCCTGAAAGGATAACGTTCGTATTTTGAGGGGGAGCATTAACAATTTCTTGATGCACAAACACTTGTCTAGCTGCTATAGTAGTATAAAATTGATCACGCAAGTCAAGAACAGCAGAAACTGAAGGGATGATAGAGAGCAGAAAAATTATGAGAAAAACGCGAGGAATCATAAAAAGTTAAAATAAAAAAATAAAAAAAATTTAAGCGAGGCCGAAATCTTCCGAGGAAGAAATACCTGAGGGAGTACCTGGAGAAGTCCAGTAATCGTACAAGTCTTCCATGGCAACCATGTCCCCGTAGTATTGAGCCTTTTTCATGTCATCGAATGGATCCTGCACTAGCGTAGCAATTTGCATGGAATCCCTGATTTGGCTTTCAAGGAGGATATCATCGGAGATAATTCTCCTATTCCAAGTTACCTCGTAAGGATTCACAAGGTCCATGATGAACGCCCCTTTCTGGAATGCTAAGATTCCCCAGTTGTGATCGTACTGACGAAGCAATCCAAGATTAAGATTACCAACTTCGTCCCAGAATCGCTTCAACAAGAGATCCTTTTTCATGTTCACAATAGGAGACCTTATCACGTGTGGTGTTCTGAAAGCACGCAGTTCAGGCATAGTTCCAGAGTGGACAAGCGGAATATTTCTAATGTCCTCGTAGGGGTTACCGTAAATTTGAGATAACCTTGTGAAAACTTCTTTGTCCCTGTTAACTTGCCAGCTTGGACCGTATTCATCTACAAGGTAGCGCTGCAATGGTTTGTCCCATTCAATGCCATACACGTTTTGATAAATAGATCTAAGCTTTGGATCCTTCTCAACACGGTTAAATTGCCTTCCGGATTCTATGAATCCGTAGATAAGTTTCCTGTTCTTTGGAGCAAGACCGTAAGGAGCTGTTTGCCTTCTTTCACTATAGTAGGGACTTTCAAAAGCGTATGTGTAAGGAGTTCCCATGAGGTGGAATAGTCTACTCCAAACATCTACTGCTCGAGATTCTTCCCAAGTGTTATCGTAAGCATCAAGCAAATACCTTCCGTGACCAGTTGGTCTTTGTTGGTTAAATTCCATGCCATCGATTGCAAAAGTGTCCCTTCCATAATCAGGAGCTTTAACATTGGCACCTGCTGGACCAAAAGCACTTCTTGGATAGGTACGATGTGATGCTTGTTGTGGGGTCACAGGTTGATCCCAGTAATATTCATAAGGTTGTTTGTACAACTCTTGTTCAGAACCCGGCGTTGCATAACTTGCATAATACGTCGGACTTGGCTCCTGACGTTCAGTATAAGGAACGTAAGAAGCACTTTCCTCAGATAGCTCCTCAGAGCTGTAATCCTCAGTTAAAGCCAATACTGCGCTCACTGAAGTTAAGAGGAAACACAGAATCGTGCACACTACAGATACTTTCTTTATATTCATAAAGCCACCTCCTAGGTAATTTTTGTAATAAAAAGCCCCTTTATTTAAATGTTTCTATTTCAAGGCACGTAAAAAACACGTTGTTGCTGCACTTAAGGACGAGCGAATAAACGAGAACGTAAAAGAAGCAGAGCTGGTTGCTCCCGTCGGAGCGTATGCTATACATCAACAAAAATAAAAGACAGAATAAGAGATTCGCGAGTGGCGT
>JAGWAF010000003.1:2303-39241 GCA_018302085.1 Candidatus Woesearchaeota archaeon
CCCGCGTTTTTATTACTCTCGCGTCATTTCATCATATGGAAGGAAGACGGGACTTGTGTACGGTGCAAAGTTTTGGTTGACGTCCCCCAATTGCCTTTTTTGAAGGCGTACATTGCCAGAATAAGTAAAAATATTCGTTGCCACTCTGTAAGGATCATACGTTGAGTATCTGGTGAGAAGGTATGTGCGATAGCGCTCTTGATTATAACGCAAGCGCGCCAATGCGTTGCTACGGATTGTATCTTCATTTATTTCATCCCAGATATTTGTCATGCCGTACCTGCTGGGGAAGGGGGTGTAAAGAGCCAGATAATTTGTTGATGGACGATGAGGAAATTTAGGAACATAACCTTCTTCAACAATGGGTTCTTCTCCGTAAGAATATTCTCTGGCCAGAGGAAAACCGTAGAATTCTTGAAGTTGCTGGATACGCTCGTTTCTTCTTTGATCAAAATAAATGTCCTGGCTTGCCTTCGCATCCGCGCGCACAGCAGGATCTTTAATACTGTACTCATAGAATCCTAAAGTGCCATAAAATTTGAAATGGCCCTTCTCCGCAGGGTAATCCCTAGGATCATAAGCACTGGTGCCCTGGGGATCGATAAAGAAAAATGGGCGATGAATATTCTGATAAATAGTGTGATCATAATTTTGAGGTCGATGCTGAGTAATGGTTAATGTTGTGGGTAATTCGTCCACTGCAAAGACTGTGACCGCAAATAAAACTGCAAGAATGACCGAAAGAATTTTTTTTGTAAATGCCATGACTCTTTCATAAGAAATCATGTATAAAAAGATATCTATTTTGGCAGACAAAGAAATTAAGATACATTTGAAATAAAAAAATTATTCTGTTAAAAAGATTTCAATTTTTGCACTCTGGAGCAAATTATCAACGTAATCCTTGATTGCTTTCTGCTCTTTATCAGCCCGCATGTCTGCGACAAGGGTTTCTTTAATGTCTTCAAACGGAACCAGGCCCGCCGGTTTTTTATCAGTTAACAACAAAATGTGATAACCAAACTGGGATTGCACCACCGGAGAAAGTTCTCCGACATTTAACTTGAATGCTGCCTCTTCAAATTCTGGAACAAACTGACCCTTGGTCGCATAATTTAGGTCTCCGCCCAGTATTGCAGAGCCTTGGTCGATGGAATACTCCATTGCGAATTTTTCAAATTCAGCAGAGAGATTAGATGCAGCTTTGAGCTTTGTCAAAAGTTCGTTAGCCAGCGCAAGTGAGTTATTATCTACAAGGATATGGCTTACCCGGACAAGATCCCCGTCCAGTGTGAATTGATCAGAATTTGCATCATAAAATGAGCGAGCTTCTTCTTCTGCCACTTTTACATCTTTGAGGACTGTTGTGTTGTAAAAAGAATGGATAATCATCTTCGTTTTAAACATTTCAAGCGCTTCTGTTTGGGAAACCCCCCTTGCTTCTAACTCCTTCAAAAATTGTTCAGGCACAACGTTGAGGGATGTGGCAACGTCCTTTATAACTTGATTGACCTCTTCGTCTGTTACTGTTATGCCACTTTTCTTTGCTTCCGCCAACACTAAGCGCTCGATTATGGTCGCATTGAGTACCATTGCTTTGGTGTAATACAATTTAAGATCCGGGGGAAGCTTTGCGTATTCACGCTCAAGTTCGCTCATCAAAATCTCTTCACCATCAACATTGGCAGCGACATTGCTTTCTATTTGCTTCTGCTCTTCAGCTTTTGGCCATTGCCAATATACGATGGCTGCGATGACAAGAACCGCGACGATAATCCAGGGAAGAAAGCTTTTCTTTTGTTCACTTTCTTCTTGTTTGTGTTCTTTTTTCTCTGACATTAGTTTACCCAAGCGGCGAAAAACTGTGCAAGTTATTTAAATGTTTCGAATGCAAGTGCTTAGTAGAAAGTCTTTCTTTTTGTGGGTCATGGTGGAGACTTACTGCTCCGTTGATCGCAGGTTTCGCGTCGAACAGCCTGCATGGAATCGGCTGTTCTCCTGATTTTACTCCAAGGCCATGACCCTCATGACGACTTTTTCTACTGTGCCGAATGCAAGATCGTGCGCCGGAACGCAAAAACATATAAACTTCAGTGTCTCAAGAAAAAATATGGTTTTTGATATTGTTATTGGCAGAACCCAAGATGATTTGAAAAAGTATGGAAAAACCGGAACGGTTTTACTGGGAAAGCACTACATTAAAATGGGGCAAACGACCGCAATGTCCAACCCGATCTATTTAGACGTGATCAGATCCCACATTGTTTTTATCTGCGGAAAGAGAGGATCTGGAAAATGTCTTGCGGGTGACACAAAAATAACCCTTGCTGATGGAAGAGAGATTGCCCTCGAGAAGTTAGATGATGAGCAAGAACACATTTTTGCATTAAATGATCAACTCAAAATTCAATCATGCGCTCGGGAAGGGTTTTATCAGAGAGAAGTTGATGAGATAATTGCAATAACACTACGATCAGGAAAAGCACTACGATTAACACCAGAACACCCCTTATTTACGGTAAAGGGCTGGGCCCCCGCACAAGAACTTTCCATAAACGATAGAATTGCCACACCAAGAGTTGTTCCAGCGTTTGGCGATAATGATATGAATGAAGCTCGCGTAAAATTATTGGCTTACCTCCTTGCTGAAGGACACCTGAGCAATCGATTTGTTCTATTTTCAAATACAGATGAAAAAATCAGAAATGATTTCGGCCATGCAGTACATGAGTTTGATGCGCAGCTCCGCATCAAGGATCACAAAAAGGATTCATGCTATAGAATTGTGAGCACTGCAAAGCCAAAGTTATTAGACCCGGGAGTAACTGATAGCAAAGGACGTTGGATTAAACCCCCAAAGCTCGGAGAGAAAAATAGCCTCATCCAATGGCTCAGAGCATTAGGATTGTACGACAAGCTCTCACCTGAGAAATTTATTCCAACGTGCATTTTTACCCTTCCTAAAAATAAACTGAGCCTGTTTCTCAATCGGTTGTTTAGTTGCGATGGTTCGATCTATCATATCCATGGCTATTGGGCAATCTGCTACGCGAGCACATCACGAATACTCATAGACCAAGTACAGTCATTACTATTACGATTCGGAATCATTTCAAAAATAAGAAAAAAAATGAGTCGATGCAATGGAAAAGTTTTCCCTTCTTTCGAACTGGTTATCGGAGGAGAATTTGTAGAAAGGTACCTCCAAGAAATAGGATTTTATGGATACAAAGAAAAAAAACAGGCTCGAGCATTGAAGCATGCACTTCAGATACAAAGAAATCCGAATGTGGACACAATCCCCCAAGAAATCTGGCAATTAACACGACCAAAAAACTGGGCGGAGATTGGTAGAGCCATGGGATATGCGCATCCTAAAGCGATGCGTGAGTCCATGCACGATAGTCCTTCACGTCAAAAGCTCCTTCAAATAGCGTTAGCCGATCAAAACGAATTGCTCGAAGCCTATGCAACTTCGGATATTTATTGGGACGAAATCATAAGCATAGAAAGAATCAACCAAAAAACAAAAGTGTACGATATTAGTATTCCACAGTTCCACAATTTTATCGCGAATAATATTATTGTCCATAATTCTTACACAATGGGGGCCATTGCAGAAGGTATTATTGATTTGCCTGTTGAGATCAAAAACAATTTGAGTGTTATCATGCTTGACACCATGGGCGTGTACTGGACGATGAAGTACCCCAACCATCGTGATGAAGATTTACTGAAAGAATGGGGACTTGAAGGAAAAGGACTCGACATAAAGATTTACACTCCCGCCGGATATTACCAGGACTATAAAGAAAAGGGAATTCCCACGGATAAAGCATTTTCCTTACGACCCGGAGACTTAACTCCAGAAGATTGGTTTTTGACTTTTGACATTCCCGCAACGAGCCCCCTCGGAGTATTTATTGAACGCCTTATTTTAGATTTGAGAGACCAAAGAGAAACTTTTTCGATTATGGAAATTGTGGATGCGATCAGGGCATCAGAGAGAATTGAAGAAAGCATAAAACAAGCTGCAGAAAATAGGTTTTTAGCTGCAGAAAGTTGGGGGGTGTTCAGCAAGGAAGGAACTCCGATGCAGGAGTTAGCAGCGCCTGGCCAAGTTACGGTGTTAGATGTTTCTGCATATGCAACTATGCCCGGAGGATGGAAAATTAAATCACTTGTTATAGGATTAATTGCACAAAGATTGTTTATTGAACGCATGATCGCAAAAAAAGAAGAAGAATACGCAGAAATCCATGCAACGATGCATTATTTGAGCGAAGAAGAGAAAAAAGAGAAAAAAGTTCCTATGATCTGGCTTGTCGTGGACGAAGCTCATGAATTTTTACCAGCGGAAGGAAAGACAACTGCGAGCGGGGCATTGACTACTATTTTAAGGGAGGGAAGACAACCTGGAATTTCTCTTATTCTCGCAACGCAACAGCCTGGAAAAGTGAACACGGATGTCATGACGCAAAGTGACGTTGTTCTGTCACACAGGATTACTGCAAAAATTGACACTGACGCGTTGAAAAATCTCATGCAGAGTTACATGCGCGAAGGACTTGATGTCGAACTTGACAATTTGCCACGGGTGAAAGGAGCAGCAATTATTTTAGATGATAACAATGAACGGATGTACCCTATGAGGGTACATCCGTTCATTGATTTCCGTCGATCAGCAGAGCAAAATCACGATTGTTCTTATCAACCACAACCCAGTTAGCTTTGAAATCTTCTTTAATCGTTTTGTATGGTGTTACACTTGTACCATTAATAACCGACTGATATTTATTATAGAGCTCAGGACTTTTTGCATAAAGAAAGACAGGATCTAAGGCGTTGATATAGTTAAGATTAGGATTTCCAAGGAGAAAAACTGGAACTTTGCTCCAAGACACAAAAACAAGATCATTGGATTGCGCATGTTGGCGCAGCGCAAGAATACAAGAGCCATAATCCTGCAGACGCTGCTCATTGAGTTCATAAGAAATATTTTCGTTAGTTTGGTACACAGCAAAAAATAATATAAGAATGGTGATGGGGATTATGAAAACTAATTTTTTTGGCAGTACTCCTTTTTTCTCTCCAAAATCAACATTGTTGTCCCTGATTAAAAACGCGCATGCAATTGTTGTAAATGGAATCCAATATTCCACAAAACGTCTGGATTGATATGTGAAAAAGAGAAAAAACAGGGACATGAGAAGCCACGCGACGCTCTCTTTAGTGAACACTACTTTTTTCTTCCCGATTGTGAGAAGAGTAAAAATCAGAACCGCTAAAGTAAACCAGCATGCTGCAAGAAATATCGTTATCGAGGGGAAGGGCAACGCTTCCATGGGCAAATCCGTTAAAGGAGGAAAAACAAAACCACCAAAAACTTGCACATAGTATACTTTGAGGATATTTGGAAAAAATGGGTTGATGAGCAATCCTAGAAGGGACCCTGTTGTTACTGCAACAAGAGGTTTATACTGAAATTCCTTGCGCAAAAAATAATCAGCCAAAAGATAACATAAAGCAAAAACAATCAAGAGGGGGAAACCACTGTAGAGCCATGCGTAAAAAAATGCGATGATTGCGAGGGCTTTGAAATTATTTTTTGAAAAGAAATATGCTGCTAAGATTAACATCGCTAATGAAAGCATATACACTCGCACCGCGGTTAAACGGAATAAAAGAATATAGCTGCCCGCGAGGATGAAGAGAATCCACATTTCAGGAGAAGGAATATTTTGTTTTTTTAAATACCATAATATCAAGGTAAACGTTAATGCTGCAAAAAGAATGATTGCGAGTTTTGCGCCTATGATGGGGTGGAAAACCGTAAAAGGAACAAGCAGGATATGAAATAGCCAGTGAATATCAACGTGTTCAAGAATGCTTTCTGTAAACCAGAAAGGTTCGATGGAATGAGCTTTTCTTACGATCTCGGAAACTGCGACGTGATAGTAACTGTCCGCGCCGATCAAATGAGATGTAAAGAATTGCAGAAATGCGAAAAAAATGAAAAAAATGCCAAAGGCAATGATGTAGTATCGCTTCATCTTAATAACCCACGGGGGGTGTTACATCTTGTTCCGCATAAGTGTTGGTGTCATATTGATCAAAATTATATGTCAGTTCGCCTTCGTTCGTTTCAATAACAATCTTTAAAGGCAACCCAAAATACTCATCAATATAGAAACGCACCTCATCCCAGGAATCAGGCTGATCAGTCAAACGTGTTGAAAGTACAATTGCAGTTCTGCCGTCCATCTGTTCAGATCCTACACGCTGGGATTCTACAATTTTTTTCATCCATTGATAAGAGGTTAACCTGTATAAATCTTTGTACTTTACTTCAAATTTCTGTCCTTCGCGATCGCGGCAGAGGAAAGAATCACGCCTAAAACAGTACCCTACCGCCTCCTTTGTTTTTATGTTTAGATATACATCACTGATGCCAGATGCTAAATTCACTGCGTTTTCACCTAGCATAATCCTGATGTTATCACCCATCACCATAAACTTATCAGAACCTTGATTGTAGGGTGGTTCACGATAAATATAGGAGAAACTTTTTACTTTCAGATCTGCTTTTTGTAAAACTTCTCTTGACTTACTGTCAATTTGGATGGATGACTGTTCGGCAGGAACTGTTGGGGAAGGTTGTGTTGTTACGGAAGTGACTGGTGTCGATGGAGTGGGTGAAGTTGGTTGTGTTGGAGCAGGTTGTGGTGGCTGCTGGGAAGCAGGTTGGGTCGGGGCAGAGGCTGTTGGCTCCACTTTTACTTCTTTAACTGACTTATTTTCTTCAATTTTGAAAAGTTTTTCTGGAGCTTTACTACCACAAGCTACAATGAACAACATGAGAACAATAATACTAAAGATTTTTTTCATGTGAGAAAGAATCGTATTGAGGTATAAAAGGTTTGTTGTTTTGTGGCGAGGACTTATTCAAAAATTGCTGAAGAGAAGTTTGAGTATTTCTAATTATTTCAAACTTCTCCGAACTTAAAAAAATATCAAAACGAATTATCTCGGGGCCAGCTCTTGGTCAGGATTTGCGTGACGCATGGCAATCATAGAAGCAACGAACATACAGAAAAAGACGGTTGCGAAGGCAACTGCCCAGGTTTCAGAATAATCCCAGACGTAGCTTAAGGAGATAATTAAACCAAGCATTGCAGTGATCATAAATGAGGTATGCAAAGGAGCATAATACATGCAAGTCACCTCTTTTTTCTATCTCAGACTTGGGGATATATAAATGTTCTTACGACGGCTTCTGCGAAAACGAGAATTTCTAAAGAGAAGTTTGAATAATCTCTTAATTTGCCGAGAAGTTTGCAAAGTTCTCTGTTCAAACTTCTGGCAGATTACTTTGAAACATCATTAAAAAATGGGGGTTTTCAAAGTTCTCTAAAATTAATGAAATGTAATGAAGTGCAGCTTATCAATGTGCTTTCTTGCTTTTTCCAGATTTTTTGTGAACGTGTCCATAAAGTGTTCCATCTTTTCGCAGGCGAGACTTTTAATTTCCCCGGAGGTCATTTTTCCAGACTTGTACTCCTCATAGATCTTTTGCAACTCCTTATCGTCCTCAACAAGATGTTGTTTTAGCAAATCAAAGACCATGCATTTTTCAACTACCGCGCCTAATTTTCGATGTTGTTCAAGAGTGTCCCTTCCCCCAGTTAGTGCACGCATAATTTTGCGCTTTACAGTGGCAATATCCTCAGGAAGCTCGATCATGCTCTCGGGATTTGATTTCGACATCTTCAAACCACCGTCAAGGGATCGGGTATATTTATGATACAAACCTGCCAATGGCATGAAACTGTGACTGGACTTTGTCCTGCTGATAATGTCTCTTGCCAAACGAATGTGAGGATCTTGATCAGGACCCACAGGGATGATGCCGGGCATTGATTTTTCCAACTGAGGGAAGAGCATGTCCCCTACTTGAGTTACCGCGGCCATAATCCTGCCAGGATCTGCACTTCCATACACAGACCTAAACTCATTCAAGGTAATCTTCTTAGAAAATTCGTATGCCAACTGAATTACTTTTTTATTTTCGGATTGAAAATAAAAGGTTGTCTTCTTTGGATCTAGACCAAGGGCGATGTAAGCTGGAATGTAAAACTGTTTTGCACGCTCTCGCGCTTCTTCGAGAGTAACCCCCCTTGTTGACGCACTTTCCAGATCTGCTACAAGAATAAAAGTATGTGTTGCGCCATGCTCCTGAAAATATTTTAAGTTCTCAACGACCATCTTGCTCCCGAAATGAATCCTCTCTGAAGAAGGCATGATACCACTGAGAGCGTAGTAGGGCTTTTTGTTTTTGATGCAATCAGCAATAATTTTGAGATCCCTGCCTGCAAACACTATATTTCTCCTCATTAATCTGTTAGGATCTGGAAATAAGGAAGGGTCGAAGGTTTCCAAACCAAAATCCTGAATGAGGGAAATGTAATCCTCAGGCAGATCTTGGCCCCATGGATCAATAATTTTCATAGTTTTTCCTCGTAATCTTTCTCATAATCTTTCCTTATAATTTTGTTTATTTAAACGTTAGGATTTCAATAAGGTATCTACAACCTTTAACGCATTTTCCCTTGAAGCTGGAAAGGCAGCGATATGCATCTTGATGTGAAAACAGTTCCCCCCATCGATGACGAAATATTCTTTATGGTCCATGAGATGATCTTTGTCAAGACGAATAAAGAAAAAATTTTCATCATCCAAACGCGACTCTTTCTGACGCAAAAGCATCTCCTTTTGTTCGCTACTTAATTTGGATAAAAATTGATCAAGAAAAGATTTAACGTGACGCTCTTTTTCAAGCACGACTTCCAGTATTTTGATAGGAACTTCATGGAAACCTACCACATTTCTTTCATTGAGTGAAATTTTTTCGTCTTCTAAACTAAAAGGAACGAGGGAGAGAAATGCAGCTTTATTTTTTTGATAATCTTCCTCCTGCTTAATAAAAACAGTGATGCGGACATTATGCACATACTTCATGCGCTGAAGAAACCAAAATCATTTAAATACGTTTTCTTTTGGTATGACATGAAGCACACCATCACGGTCACTTTGCTGCTGCTCGGGCTTTTCTTTTTCGCACAACTGATAGGGCTTTTTGTCGTGCATGCGTACATTAACCAAGAAGAAACTCAGAAAACCGGGAATTTGACGTGGAATCCCGCACCTCAGATTTTGGGAGTGCAATTGGAGAGACCAGACATCGATCCGGCATACTCGGTTCCCTATATCTTGAGCGGGGTATTGATAGGAACCCTCATCGTGCTGATTTTGATTAGGTATAGGAAAGTTTCAGTTTGGAAAACATGGTTTTACATCGCCGTTGTGATTTGTCTTACCTACGCCTTCGGAGCATTTACATTTATCCCTGGATTGATTGCACTAATTATTTCATTGTTGCTAGGGTATTTCAAAGTGTTTAAGCCCAATGTGTACGTGCACAACTTTACCGAACTCTTTTTGTATGCGGGCATGGCCAGCATTTTTGTTCCCGTCATAAACTTACTTTCTATCATCATTCTTCTACTGCTCATTTCGGCATATGATTTTTATGCGGTGTACAAAAGCAAGCATATGATCACAATGGCAAAGTTTCAGAGCGAAGCGAAAGTATTTGCGGGATTATTTATTCCTTATGAAAAAATTCACATTGAGGACGTTACTCGAATGGGAGTCAATAAAAAAGTACGACACGCGATTCTAGGAGGGGGAGACATTGCATTTCCACTCTTATTTGCAGGGGTTATTTTGAAAGACTATGGATTTTTACTTTCGTTAATTGTTCCAATTTTTACAACGCTCGCTCTTTCCTGGCTCTTGTTTAATGGGGAGAAAGAAAAATTTTATCCTGCGATGCCCATTATTTCAGTTGGATGCTTTTTAGGATGGGGAGTTGTGTGGTTAATAAACATAATTTGAATTGAAGAGACATTTTCTGACGCTTGTGTTTATACGTTCCTGATACTTTTACCCGCTACAATTAATTTTTAAAATGTAAAGGGTAAATGGGGATGGTAAATAAAAAAACGGAAAAAAGAATCATATAAAAAAAAATTCTAAAAAAATCAAACCTATTCAAAATTGGTTAAGCGTTTCTGCTTGCTAATTGCAGCGTAAGAATCGGGAGTTAATTCAAAGCCATCCTCCGCAGCAATCACTTGCACGTTCGTTTGTTTTTGAATTTCCCTGGCCTGGTAAACTGGATTTTCTTTCATCATCCTAGGACCGAAATGAGTAATAACACACAACACAGGCTTTACTTTCTGCAAAATTTTAACAGCGTCATCACTCGAAAGACCCTCCTCTTCCTTCGCTCCAAAGGGATGTTGCACATTTAAGATAAGAATATCAGACTTGTCGTAGGCTTCCAACAAATCTTTATGGTATTTTGTGTCACCGCTGTAGGAGATAATCGCCTCAGGAGTGTACAGTTTGAAACCTAATGCATGAGAATCTGAGTGAAATGCTGGCAGGGCATGGATTTCCACTTCATCTATTGCCACCTTTTGAGAAGGTTTCAGAACAATGAGGCGTTCTACAAAATTACGATGCGCGTGCGTGAGTACAGGAGTTAATTTTCCATCACCATTCACAACCGTTTCATTTGTAATCAGAATTCCATGTCTGTCAAATCCTTGATAGGACATTGCACCCAGCATGACATTTAAGTCGTTACAATGATTCAGGTGAGCATGAGTAACGGCAACAGCAGTGTGTTCCTTCACGTTGATTTTGTAATTGTTTAGTTGAAGCAATGCTCCAGGACCCGGGTCAAGATGAACTTGGTAACCTTCGCCTTGGAGAAGAATACCTCCGGAAGCACGCACTTGCGTTCCATAAATAGCATGATGCCCGGCCGTGCCTAAAAACAAAATTCGCGATCCCATACTTCTTGGAAATACGTTCTGCTTAATAATGTTTTCGGACGCGCATACCTAAAAGGGGTCAGCGGCATAAGGTCGAGCGATTTGACAAAAAAAATAGACAGAGCGGAGGGGGAAGCCCCATCGGGGATACCGCGTTACAATAAATGAAAAGAATAATTTCGCGAGAAGCCGCTAACCCCAGAGAACCTTTTTAAATGAGCAATGTTTAGGATAGCATGGACAGGCTAGGCCGGGAGGTTAGCACTCTCCTGTCACCCCCAACGTGCTTCAGCGGGGGTCGAAGCTTGGAAGGCGATTGCCTAAGGTGAGGGTAGTCTTGCTTTGGACAACGACGATCTGTCCTGCTTGATCGACCTTTGTGAGAACCACGTCAGGGCAGGAATGCAGCAGCGTTCATCACGATGATTGATGTTTGCAGGGTTGCGGATCCGAGGAAGAAGCGAGGGAACTTCCTTACTGTTATGCACTCCACTTTCGAGCGCGCCTGTCCGCTTTTCTTTATTTTTTTGCTATGATATTATATATCAGTAATTGTTATTTTTATTTATGATCGTCAGAAGAGCAATGGTGCGAGATATATCTCAACTCAAACATTTAAGATTAGCATTATTTTCAAAATGGGGTGAAATTGATCCTGCGGATAAAATTGAAAAGCAATGGTTTCTATCCTCAAAACATGACAGTATTTTAAAAAAAATGATAGGGAATCAAGGCACAATGCTGCTTGTTGCAGAAGATGGGAAAAAACTTATTGGATACAATCTTAAAACCGTGGAGTGGTTTCGGAGAAAAAAATTAAAATGGAGTTTTGTTTCAACCCACAGTCAAGATACTGAAGCCATACAGTTTTGGGAGAAAATAAATTATCGGGAATTTAATAAAACGTTTAAGATGAAATTATGAAAAAAATATCTTTCAAAAACGGGAAAGGATTAACACTGCGGGGGTACATCTTTACTCCGAAAAAATATGACACCGCGGTTGTTTTCCTGCATGGCTTTCCTAGTGATTGCAGAGGAGGAACTGGAAAAAGAATAGGCCCATCGCTCATGAAGAAAGGGTATTTGGTGTTAACTTTTGATTTTAGCGGCACGAAAACATCTGAAGGAAAATTTGAAGATAAGCTGATGAGCAAAGAAGTGAAGGATGTTCACTATGCCATAGATTTTCTTTTTAGAAATTATTGTTTTAAAAAATTAGTTTTGATTGGACACTCTACAGGGGCAATTGACGCATCGCTTTATGCGTATAAGGACAAAAGAATTGATAAATTGATTTTATTGGGGGCAGTGAGTGATCTTAAACATTCCGCAAGGTATGATTTTAACGATGAACAAGTCCGCGATTTTTGGACCAAAGGGTATATTATTTACAAACGTGGAAAGAAATGGGTGAAAAATAAAAAATTGAAAAAAGCTTTTTACGACGAATTCTTTACGCTTGACATTCCGAAAGCGATGAAGAAGTATAGACGACCTTTGCTGATTATCCATGGAGAAAAAGATGAAGCCATTCCTGTTAATGATCCTCAGGCGTTATACGCTCTGGCGCGCCGTCCGAAAAAATTGGTTATTGTTAGAGATGCTGATCATAGTTTTCGCAACCCACGGCACTGGAAAAAAGTTGTTGACGCGATGATGAGATTTATGAAATAATATTTCTTAAAAAGAAACAATTAAATAAGCCAAAAAAATTCTTATGATATGTTCTTCTGGAAAAAAGACACGGCGAAAGAGATTAGAGATGATCTTAAGAAAATAAGAAACAAGGTAGGGCGACTCGAGAGTTTTACGAAACAGATAGAACAAACCGGTGCCATCATTCAGAGCATCAAATCAAAGATTGACCGCGTAGAACATGAAATTCTTCAAAGAGCAACAGAAGAAAAGGCAAAGCCATGGATTGACGCGCGATTTGATCCGCAAATTGATCAATTGGCACAGCAAGAAATTCAAGAATTAAACAAACTCAAACAAAACCTTGGCAGTTACGCTGAAGAAACTCAACAACTCAAAACTGCACAAGATTTGAATGCATTAATTGATTTGTTAGAACAAGAAGAAACTACAATCCAAACACGGGATGAACAAATCCTAAAACAAATTGAAACGTGGGAAAGGGAAACGATTAGAGAAAGACTCTCGAGGCCATCGGACGAAGCACCATCATTGCGTACGGTTGATGGCGTTCCCTGGAAAAATATTGTTACAGTAGCACGCCAGCTCGGGGGTTGGTTTAAAAGAATAAAGGGAGAACATGAAGGGAAGATCCTTTTTCCAGGAGCTGGTAGACCTACTCTCGTATCGGCCGATATTGGCGCCACGCGTATTGCAAAACAATTCAGAGAACAGCTTGTTTATTCAATGCCAGGACATAAAATTCCAAATGCGAAAAAACTACGCGATGCACTCACGGCTGGCGACATTTATCTTGCCGCATGAAAACAATTTTTCCGTAGAAAAGACCGCCTTTTGTGTCCATAAGATGACGCACGACATAAAGTGGATCAATGCCATTACGAGTTACTAAAAGATAAAATGCACATTCAGTATTTGACGCTCTTTCACTATGCAGGCGGTCGTATTCTCTTTTATCTGATAAAATAATAACATCATACTTGGCTTTCTTAAAATACATACGCAGCAGCGCTCTTTCTAATTTACCAATTTCCGGCTGAGTAACTTCTCCACGAAGAATTCTCTCGTCATTATATTTGTATGTTTCTTCCCTCTCCACCATACCCAAGGTAAAAAGACTCTGTTTTTAAAGGTTCACCATGAAAAATAGTTGATCATTTTGTGAAAATGGACTTTCTATTCTGATTAAAAGTTTTATTGGTCAATGATACTAAAGAGCCCTCTATAAAGGTTATCGTCAAAACAATTGCAGCTAAATAAAATAAGACATCATTTGGCTCAAAAAATACTGCGTGGACTGCAAAGACAGAAATCAAAACAAAAGAAGCTTTACCAGAATACATATGATAATTTGTAAAAAGATGATACTTAACATACCCGATGCTCATCTTCAGAAAAAATAAGATAATAACGACGATGATTATGGAAAGCATTTTACCAACAAAATCTGGAAACAATATCCAAAATAAAAAAATCAAAGACAAGTCTAGCAAAGTATCTGCCAAGCTATCAAACCAAGAACCAAAGTCACTCTCTTGCTTCAATTTTCTTGCAAAATAACCGTCTAAACCATCTGTTAAAGCTGCTAATGACAAAACAATGCCAAAAACAATTTTTAATTTTGAAAATGCCAAAAACCAAAGAACAGGTATGCACACTAAACGAAGAAGGGTAAAGTAATTAGGAACGTTGTTTTCCCATCTCATGCTATAATGATACTCGGCTTTCCGGGCAATGCGGCTTTTGCTTTGGGCTCTTCTGTTTTTTCTGCGAGGATGATGTGAATAGTAGCTTTATACTCTTTTGCAAAGAAGTCTTTTGCGTCCTGAAGTGTTTGAAGTTCTACATTTTGGTCTAAAATAATGGCAGGCATTTTCGAGGGATCTTTAATAAATTTCGGAATGAGCTTTGTAATTTCCTCGCCATGCTTTTTCAAATCACCCTGAAAAATTTCCTTCATGATCTCTCCTTGATTGTATGTTTTTTCAAGTGATTTTTTTAATTTTCCAATAAAAGTGTATTTCCATGTTGGGGCGACAAACAAGGTTATTTCTTTTGGCTCCCTAATTTTTGCCAAAGTCAAAACATTATTAATATCCGCCAAGGTATTAGAAACGAGCTCGTCTGCAGCCTCCGCTTGCTCATCGATTTTTGACTCATCATATTTTGGCCAATCATGAAGGGAAATGAAAGGTTTATGACCTAATCTCTCCCACATTTCTTCTGCGAGATGGGAGGCAAACGGCGAAAGGAGAAGACAGAGTGTTTCCAAACATGAACGATGCGTTTTCATATCCACAGGGTTCTCTCTATAACTGTTGAAATCGTTTACAAATTCCATTAATGTGCCAACTGCAAGGCTCAGCTTGAACTCTTCCATAAAATCTGTTACTTTCTTGATAGTACGATGAAGTTTTCCAAGTATTTTTTTATCTCTGTTTGTAACTTCCACTTTGTGGAATTCGGGTTGCTGTTCTACAAGATTCCAAACTCTGTTGAGGAATTTGAAACAGCCATGCACTCCTTGATCATTCCACTCCAACTCCTTTTCAGGCAATGCTGTGAAAAGAATGAAAAGTTTTGCAGTATCAGAACCGTACTTATTGATAATTTCAACAGGGTCAACAACATTGCCAATAGATTTTGACATCTTGGCACCATCTTTAATGACCATACCCTGACAAAGGAGACGCTGGAAGGGCTCGTCGAAATCAATCAGTTTTAAATCTCTCAATGCTTTTGTGAAAAATCGTGAATACAACAAGTGAAGAATAGCGTGCTCAATGCCCCCTATATATTGATCGACAGGAAGCCAGTACCTTACCGCATTTTTGTCGAAGGGGATCTTATTTTCTTTAGGGGAACAATAACGTAGGAAATACCAGCTTGAATCAATAAAGGTGTCCATCGTATCCGTTTCTCGTCTTGCAGATTTCTTACACTTCGGACATTTTACGGCGTGGAAGGCTTTACTTTTTTCCAAAGGATTACCTTCGCCCGTAAATTTTACGTCTTTTGGCAAGAGAACTGGCAAGTCTTTTTCAGGAACAGGAAGCATACCACACTGATCACAGTAAAGTATGGGAATAGGAGTGCCCCAATATCTTTGTCGTGAAATAAGCCAATCACGCAATTTGTAATTTGTCTGCTTGACCCCCTCATTATTTTCAACAAGCCAATCAATGATCTTTGGGAGTGCCTGTCTATTTGGTAACCCTGAAAATTGCTTTGAATCGAATAAAATCCCATCACCGGTGTATGGTTTTTCTAACTTTTTCACTTCTTTTTCTTTTCCTGGAGGGGCAAGGACTGCTTTCAGAGGAATTTTATATTTTTTTGCAAAAGCGAAATCACGCTCATCATGCGCATTCGCCATCACAATACCCGTACCATAATCAACTAAAGCGAAATTTGCCGTCCAGACAGGGATTTTTTCATTCGTTGCAGGGTTAATGACATAGATTCCGAGAAAAACACCGTGCTTTTCTTTATGTTCAGCCGAGCGTTCTATTTCCGTTTCTTTTTTGACGTGTTCAAGAAATTCCTTTACCGTCTTTTCTTGTTTTGAACCCCTCACAAGTTCTGCTACTAAGGGGTGTTCTGGAGCAATGACAATAAAAGTTGTACTGAAAATAGTATCAGGCCTTGTGGTGTACGCTGGAAGAATCGTATCCGCGCCACCTACCTTGAAAAAAATTTCTACACCCTCTGATTTTCCAATCCAATGTTCCTGCATGAGCTTCACTCTTTCTGGCCAGTGCTCAAGCTTTTTCAGATCATTGAGAAGTTCTTCAGCATATGCTGTGATTTTCAAATACCACTGCGCAAGTTGTGTCTTTGCCACCTCATTCTTGCAGCGCCAACATTTGCCTTCTTCTACCTGCTCATTCGCGAGCACAGTTTTACAAGAATTACACCAATTCACCCACGATTCTTTTTTATACGCTAAACCCTTTTTAAGAAATTGAAGGAACAACCACTGATTCCATTTGTAATATTCGGAATCGCACGTATTGACTTGACGTTCCCAATCGTAACTCCAACCCATCATCAACTGCTGCTCTTTAATCCCCTTGATGTTATTGTACGTCCAGTCTGCAGGATTCACACCCTTCTTGATGGCCGCATTTTCAGCAGGCAAACCAAAAGCGTCATAACCCATGGGGTACAGAACATTAAAACCGTGCATACGCTTATATCTCGTATACGCGTCTCCTATAGAATAATTCCTTACGTGACCCATATGGATATAGCCACTGGGGTACGGAAACATTTCTAAACAATAGAACTTAGGCTTTTTTGAGTTCTCAGAAACTCTAAAGATCTTTGCCTCATTCCAACGCCTTTGCCACTTGTCCTGCACTTGTTTAAAATCGATAGGCATAGAGTATGAGGATAGTTATCTCTTTTTAAATTTGATGTTGAAAAGGCACTGTAGAAAGTGATGGGTGAAGCAAAACATTTATATTTGACAAGATGAAGAAAAGGCTATGCTTGCCAATGTTGAAACTTTGAAGCAGTTGATTAATATTCTAGGTCCCTGCGGAATGGAGCAGCTTGTACGGAATTTTATTTCTAAAAATATCAGAAAACATGTCGATGAAGTTTACGTGGACAAGTTTGGAAATCTTGTTTGCCATCAGAAGGGTAAGGGGGACAAGATCATGCTTGCTGCGCACATGGACGAGATAGGACTCATGGTGAAAGCAATACGCCTTGATGGTAGGATGAAAATTGCAACTATTGGAACCTGGGAACCTGCAAGCTTATTGGGGCAGAGCGTGAGCTTAATTGACGATAATGCGAATCTTATTTGTGATGGGGTGTTAACAACCGAGGAGATTCATGAAGACTTCCCCATAGAAAAAGTTCCTTTGATTGATGACGTCTATATTGATGCAGGGGTGGATGAGCAAGCCCTCATAAAAAAAGGAGTGAGAGTAGGAACGTTCGCGGTTCCAAAACATTCTGCAAAATTTTTAGGCTCAGAATCATACATTTCTGGAAAAGGAATAGACGATCGTGTCGGATGCTTTATTTTGATGGAATTAGCAAAGCTTACTCAGAATTTGAAGCGTGACATTTACTACGTGTTTACAGTGCAAGAGGAGATAGGAATGTATGGAGCGCAAACATGCGTGGATTGCATCGACCCTGATTGGGGAATTGCCGTGGACGTTACTAATAGCCTAGATGCGATGAATCCTAAATCCTACATTTTGGGAAATGGGCCCTGCGTTACAGCAATGGACACTGAGATGATTGCAAGTTCGTGCTTGAACAGCCACTTAATGGAAGTTGCCAAGAAAAACAAAATTCCCTTCCAAATGAAAGTTGAAGAAGGGGGAACAACGGATGCGACACGTATTCGACTTGCAAGGGGCGGAATCCCCGCAACAACGGTTGGGGTAGCTGTGCGAAATTTACATTCCACGATTAGCATCGCTAATACGAATGATATTAAAAACTGCATTGCATTACTGTTTGCATTCTTGAAAAGCCCACCGAAGTGTAGAGTGTGAAAGATTCCTAGGGTTTAAGCTTATCCCACAACTGATCGAAGACTTGTTCAAAAGCTTCAGCGAAAACCTCGTCATCTAGTATAAATGCTCTGGGTGCATTGCGAGTGATGTACATAATAAAGAATTTTTTACCCATGACACCCCACTGTGCCTCGTTTCTCAAATCGGCGTAACGAACTTCCGCATTTTGCCTTTTTCTTTTCTCCCCATGGGCACGATCGGCGAATGGTAGAATTAACTTATACCCTATCTTACGTTTAAGCCTAACTTTATGAAATTCATCATAGAATGGAATTAATGGCTGGTACGCCTCTGGCCTTGCACCGTATATTTTTAAAAACTTTCCTTTGTCTAAAGAATGCAAATCATCCCTCAATTCGTGCCACATAGATTTTACGCCATTCAACCCTTCATAATAACGATATTTGGAAAAAGGCTCTTCGAGAGGCTTTACTTTTTTAAGACTCTCAACAAGATCATTAATCTGCTTCCTTTCCTGCTCAAGCAATTTAACTTTTTCTACGAAAAGGTCATTCAGAATTTCAGGAGAAGAAGCGACGAAGATTCTTATATTGTTTTGCAATCGATAACTTACAAGACCTTTTTTTATGAGAGTATCAAGGATAGGATAGATATTGGAACTCGCGATCTTCGCCTTTTTACAAATCTCCCCTGTTTTCGCCTCCTTCAACTCAAGCAAAGCCATATAGACACGAGTTTCTGGGACTGTCAGACCAATTTTCTGCAGGATTAATTCATACGCTTTATTCATACTCCTATACTAGATAGTAGGAGATATTTAAATGTTATCCATTTTTATCTAAAGTCGTTATTGTTTTGCCGTTTTCCATAACAATTCAAAATGTTTTTTAAAACTGTCTGCTAATTGTTTTGATTTTATTCTTATCGCAATCATTTCCGGTTCCCAAATCAAATTTAATAGTATATCATTGTAACACAAATTAATTGTGACACTCTTAAATTCTTTGGGCAGGTATTTTATTTGATAAAATTTAGATGGAGGTGGAATAGTTTTTTCAGTGAAAATAACCCTATGCTTAATTTGATGTTTTGTTTGCTCCCTGAGATAATACTCGGCAAATTCAGGTAAAAACTTGCGTAGCTGTCCTGAGATGCTATATCCCAACACTTCCTCTTTTTTAACAAGGATATCTTTGAGCACAGACTTCATTCCTTGTTTTCCTTTAAAAACCTCTACAGTTACATTTTCAGGAATTTTCGGTCTAATCTCTTTTAACTCAGGAATCATCTTGGTTACAACTTCTTCCTGCTCTTTTAGGTAATTCAAAAGACTTTCAGGATCTGTAGCGCGAAAGAACTGCTTATTCTCTTTTAATAGAAATGCAACAATGCCCATCGCTTTTAGCTTCTCTAAACTATCGTAAATGTTTGTTCTATGCAATCCTGAATTTTTGCTTATCTCCGCAACAGTAGCTTCTCCCAATTTCAACAATGTTAAATATATCTTTGCTTCGCTGTCAGAGAGTCCAATACCCCTAAGCTTTTCAATATCAACCATAAGCGTTATGGCCTGTTTATCTATTTAAGTATTTCGTCTTTTTTTAGACATGCACCTATAGGCAATCACAGAGGCTTCCTATTTGTCTTAAAATAGACAACTGATTCTTAAAAGTACTGCACTTTCAAAGAAGATAAGTGATTCATTATGGCGGTGAACAAAATTGATACCATCGGTTTTGAAGATGCCGAGAATTCGTATGAATGATTTATACGCTTTACTACTCCTATACTAGATAGTAGGAGATATTTAAATGTTACCTGCCGAATATAGAATAAGCATGAAAGGTGAATGATCTTTATGACTTTAGAACTCCAACATACAAAAATGCCATACAGTATCGACGTACCAAATGTAGGTACTATTCTTTATAGTGCTGCTTCTATTGATTATCTTTCTCATCCTGAAGCTGTAGCTTATGCTCGAAAGCAAGGTGGAAATTTAGCTAGTCTTGCACAGTTAGGTTTTTTCAAAGCTGCTAGATTTCAACCAACTTTTATCCTTATCGATAGGGCGCGTGATTGGCCTCAACCTGGTGCTGATTGGCGTCATTCTGGTACATTGGTCTCATATGGTGATGGCGTAATGCGTCCTTGGGAGCCTGATCAAGATACTCTTGAAAGGATTTCACAAGCAGGTTATGAAGCGAGTAGTAAAGGAGATGAGCTTATTTATGATTTACGAAGTGAAACAAAAGATCCTGTTGTTCTTGCAATAAGAAAAGCATGGATTGAAGGGATAAAAAGACAAGCACTATTACCTACACAAAATTGGAACGAATTAAGCCTGCTTCCGGCGGAAAGTTCTGCTTTTGAAACTTGTGATATCACACAAGCATTAATGCAACAAGGAGCACATTATCTTGCTGACGATCTCAGAAGTGAAAGAAAGGGATAGTTTATTGTTTAATCGCAAAGGACTTGACAGAAGCTGGTCTAGAGGCTGGAGACGGAAAAGTACTCATCCGTCCTTCCCGTCTTGGCTACGACCGCACCTACTCCGACTACGTTGGTGTTGTTGCTTGCGGCCAGTTCGGTCGCAAGGGGTGGGCTCGCGCGGTAGCCGAGGCGCCGAAAAGTCCCAGTGAAAAACAAGGTGAGTGAAAATGGTTAATGTACAAAGACATACAAGATATGGTATTACCATGGTCGATGCACACTCGCTTGCTCATCGGTGCAAATATGGTGATTTGTGGAGTGCTGATGAAGCCATTGAGTGGATTGCACAGACACCCTGCACAGGAAGGGTTGAAGAATGCGACCCGACGTATAGCCCGATTATCACATGCACGACAGGTATTTATTATGCTGAATCTGGAGAGATCATTGTTTCATACGTTGACGATAAAGATGGTGCCCTCGCATCACTCGTTGGAAGTACCGTAATTAAAGATCGTGACGATATCCGCGCAGCTTTGAGAGAAGCTCGAGAAAGAACAACCAGCCCGCCCTGGAGAAGCATATGGAACAGTTCTGACACCAGAAACACTATTTCCGACATATGATATTAAATTGTTAAATGAAGGGTTAAAGTCGTTAAAGTCGTCGTTGTCCGATGAAAATAAAGCAAGGGTACATGCTGTTGCGATTTATATTAAATATGATATAGTGGACCAAGACACCGACTCAATAGGGTATATCATTGACGCGAGGATTTCTGGCCCTTTTGGTGATGTGTTACTCGGAACAGGCAGTGCGGGCACGCGCAACACGCAAGACGCTACGAAAGGTTTGGAAGAAAAGGTTCACACCTCTCACTTCGTGCTTGAAGGGGCATGGCGAACATTAGTACTAGGAGGGGTGGCAAAATTAGACTCAATGCTACCAGAAACATTGACGAAAGAGCTAGAGGACGCACGCAGAGAAGCAAGAGACGCACTTTCAGATTACATTTCAGTTGAAAAAGATGAAGAAAGAAGGGGTTTAGCAGAAGAGCTTAGAGAATCGTTGGGATCTAATAAAATGAACGGGCAGGGAGGATTAGGAGAAGCGATTAAACTTTTCACTTTGTTTGGAAGAACACTTGAAAAAGAATGAATCACGATAGAACTGTAGAGAACTTTGCAAAATGTCAAAAAATGGGGTGTTTTAGGCAAAGTTCTCTAGAGAAGTTTGAGTATTTCTTATTATAGTGAAGGCACCAAATATTCGAACATGAATAGTGCATCTTCACTATTACGAAAAGCATTGTAATGTTCGATAATTTAATGCTTTGAGTATATTTCAAACTTCTCTGTAAAAGAACTTGAAGAAAGATTACCAGAAATAACCAGATAGAACACCGGACGGAATTACAGCGTGTGTCCGTACTGCGGATATTGCGGATTTGGACTACATCTACGACAGCCACTACCCCCACTACCCTTTACTCAATACCGGCGACATCAGCTACGACTATGGCTGGGCTCGCGGAGTCATTGAGACGTCGAAGGCATCAGAGAAATAAAAAATTAAATCTTCTTAAATTGCCCAGCGATTCAGTACCAACTCTTTATACTGTCAATAGAAACTTCTTTCTATTGGCAATAGAAACATTTAGATATTGGTGAATTCTCCTCCTCTTATGATAACAAAGGGAACGCATAGAATCATTCTTGAACAGAGTGGCACAGTTTTATAAATGAAGAACAATAAAAGATATTGTATGAATCTTACCAGAAGAGATGCCCTTAAATATGCAGGACTTTTAGCCCTATCTGGATTAGGAGTTCTTCAGGGTTGCGGCTCAAAACCATCTTCAAATCCTTCTGGATTGCATGAACTCATTGAACATTATAATCATGACGAAGCAAAAAAATCTGCGGCACTATTTCTCCTCGAAGAGGCAAAGAAAAGAGTTTCACAAGTTTTTCCGGAAGGGGCGCCAGAAGCCGAACAGGATAAACTAAAACCACTTGAAACAATAGATGCAAATCATCCTCAGATTGTAGAGGCTTTGGTCCGAAATATAGACTTCGCATTTCAAGCAAGAATGCAATTCCCTTGGTGCTCTGAATTATCGATGGAAGATTTTATGCGTTATGTGTTACCTTATAGACAGGGAACCATGGATCTTATACAGTTTCCTACAGCACATGTTCATTGGAGGGAAGCCTTTCTTACTGAATCAGGATGGAAAAAACTGCAGATGGTGTATGGAATCTCTACACCTTGGGAAGAGGTGAACCAAACAGTACAGACGTTAGTTGAAAGATATAACCATGCTCCAAATTCCCAAGAAAAACACCGAGTCAAACTGGATCTGGTAAGTTATGTAAACACTACCCTCTGGGTCGAAAAGGAGCTGATAGCTTACAACCCAAGCGGCGCGCAAGAAAAAACATTGGAAGCTATTCTGAAAGATGGTGGTGGAAGATGCTCTGATTTAACCCATTTATCCTTGATGCATTTACGAGCATTAGGACTACCAGTAACTACATTTCGTATACCCGCCTGGGGAAGAGGAGACGACAATCATCAATTATTGATGATGATAGGAGAAACAAGCGAACAAAATGTAGTCTTTGATGGTATGAGGTCGAAGCCCTCACAAGACCAAGCCTATCCTTGGAAACCTGGAGGCGGAATCCCTAAAATGTACACAGAAGAATTCGGCGTATGGGATAATGCCTCCGCCTCGGTTGTAGGCCGCATAACAGAGCACCCATGGTTCATCGATTTTTATCTCGGCACAAGATCGTGCAGGGATGTAACCGCACTCTTTACCGATACTGTTACCATAACAATACCTGAACTTGAACCCCATAAAATTACTTACCTAGGAGTCCTCAACAATTTTTGTTCAGAAGGTATTGCGTACATAGCTGTAGAAAAAACAGACGAAAATGGAACTGCCACTTTTCATAATGTTGGTTGTAAAGGAAATATTTTATATTTTACTGAGACACACGCAGTTCTTGCAAGAGATGATTGTTCAATTGAGATTTTTCCAAACCGAGATGAACAAATGCCTTACAGCATTAAAGGATTAAAACCTGAGAGAACATATGCGCTATGTCAGTGGGGCACAGGAAGTTTTCAGGAGGTACAAAGAATAACGGGGGATGATCAGATTGAAATTAAATTAAATGTGAATAGTGTCTATGCCATTAAAGACCTCACAGAAAAAGGTTGGCAAAAATGGAGACGTCCCTTTATAACACGAAGAGATGGTGCTTTAGAAGAACACTAAATATTTTTAAAAGAAATAATCTATCAAAGAAATAAAAAATTAAATCTTCTTAAACTGGCCAGCGATGTCTACCAGATCAACTTGACCCAAGAACATTTGACGACAGCAGTAGCGCTCCAAGCCTAAATCATCCATGACTTTCTTGCGATCCTCACCCTTGGCCACACGTTCCTTGTATTCTTCCCAGAGATGAGCAATGGGTTTTCCGCAGCTAAAACATCTTACTGGAATTATCATTTTTGACCTCTATCGGTAGCTCTTCTGACGTTTTGCCCGAGCTTTTCCGTGACAGTTGGGCTTGTGAGTTTCTTTTTGCCTAACATCTGCAACAAGCAATGTACGATCATAATCTAGGAATACTTTTTCTAATTTCTTATCATGTTTTGCCAGGGCTCTTGCAATTGCGAGACGGGTTGCATCAGCTTGTGAAGAGGTGCCTCCACCAAAAGCGTTGACATCAATATCTACAGTTTTCAACACATCGCCTGCCAAAATAAGAGGTTCTTGCATACGCAAGCGCATCATGTTTTGAGAAATCGTTTCAATCTTACGTTTGTTCCAGCGGACAATACCTTTTCCGGGGCGAAGCGTAGCTCGTGCAATTGCGCTCTTTCTCCTTCCCCAAGTGTTAATAGCTTTGCTCATCGTCCTAAGTATTTACAAATTTGTTCAATAGTTACGTAGGGATACCCCATCAATTTGCTGATGTGAGCACCTTCTACTGTTTCGATGTTCTTTCCTTTAAAAGCTTCCGGTACGCCGGAGTAACATAATATTCTTTTGTACGCCAATTTTCCTTTTTCTTGTTTGTAAGGAAGCATACCTCTAACAATTCTTCGCATAAAACGATCAGGAAGTCTGCTCACGAAAGGACCTTTCCTAGGAATTCCTCTTTGGCGCTTTCTCTCTTCTCGTGCCAAAACACGTGTACGAGTTCCTGAAATAACTGCTTTTTCACAGTTGACAATAGAGATGGAATCACCCAAGAGCGCTGCTTTTGCAGCCACACTTGCGACTCTTCCTACAATTGCATATTTTGCATCGATAATTCTTTCTGCCATGTTTTTATCCCATAAGTCGTACTTTTTGAGCTTTTGGATTTTGTTTTAACAAATCCTGAATGGAAAGGCATTTTCCTTTTGCACGTTCAATTTCTGCTTTCGCTTGTTCTGAAAATTGCCATGCTGCCACGGTAATATTATGATTGATACTTCCCGTTCCTAACACTTTCCCTGGAACAACAACGACTTCGTTTGCCTTTGTAAATCGATTTAATTTGTTTACATTGATAACTCTTCGCTGCCTTGTGGGCATTTCTAAATCATCCGCAAGTCTCCTCCACAAATGCACCTGATGAGCATAGCTCTGCCTCTTTAAATCAGCAATCAATGCTTGCAAATGTTGATTTGTTGGACCTGTTCGTTTCATGGTAAGATGCAGGGGACGAGATTCGAACTCGCGCACCCACTAAGGGACTAGCCGTTTGGAACGTCATCCGAATACGGACGGCCGTAGCCTCAAGCTAGCGCATTTGACCAGGCTCTGCCACCCCTGCATTTGGGTTATTGAGCGGTCTTCAGCGACTCCTGGAAATCATCGAGTTGTGTTTTCAAATGATCCAGGGCTGTGATAACCATTTCCTTTGCGGAAAGTTGCCCCCATGGTTCAACCACGAGGATGAAATCTTCATTTGAGTACTCTACTTTTACGACATCTTCGCAAATGCCATCACAGGCATCTACAAGATTTAAGTCGAAGATGAGTTTTTTGTCAATTTTTCCCTGCTTGTCAAAGATTTGTGGAGGGAAGAGATTTTTGCAATTCTCAAGTTGCTTTGAACCGTTATTAACTGTAATTTTTGGATCATACATGTGCCAAGCTAAGCCCGGGCTCCATTTTGCATGTTCTTGACCCTGACCCAGAACTGCAGTTGCGACAAATTCTAACTCTTGACCTTTGTGAAGTTTTACAATGGGAGTCTGAGGATGCACAGGAACAACTTTGGGATCTGTTGACTCGATATCTTTTGCGTACACTGTGCAAGGTCCCTTTGCAGATAAAGAAAGTTTTACCTGACATCTTCCACAACCTTCTGCATTGCATTTACATTTTTGGGGAAGATTATACGTTTTCAAATCGGTTTTGAGGATCAGCAAACCTAGACGATGCGCAACAATTTCATCGTAGAGAATTGAAGAGTTTTTTCTGAACTCAACATCTTCAATAGCCATCGTGGGAACTCGCTCGATGATCGCTCTGCGAATTGCATTGACAAAGTTAGGATTCCCCCCATTAATGAGGAGCTTAACCCTTCCTGATTTTTTCTCAGATTCGAGTAAGGAACATTCCATTTAGACCCTCCTACCTCGCTTTCCGCCCTTCTTACGACAACCGCCGTGCGGAATTGGGGTGACATCTTCGATCATACCCATTCTGAAACCCATTCTTGAAATTGCACGAATGGCTGCCTGAGCTCCAGGGCCCGGATTGTTGGGGCCGTTATGACCTCCGGGTGCTCTAATCTTGACATGCAAACCTGAAATGCCTTTTTCTCTAGCAACCGCTCCAGCTTTCTTGGCTGCCATCATTGCAGCTGTGGGAGAACTTTCCAAGCGATCACTCTTGACAACCTGGCCACCCGAACCAAGGGCAATCGTTTCCGTGCCTGTAATGTCAGTGATGTGAATAATAGTATTGTTGTAAGAAGAGAAAATGTGTGCAACACCCCATCGAATTGGCGGTTCCTTTATCATTCGTCAACCTCTTCTATGATAATATTTTGTTGAACAGGACGTCCTCTCGGCCTTTCCCTTCTCTGTTCCCTTCTTCGTGACCCATCAAACCTTCTCTCTTCTCTCTTTTCAACAGGCTTTTTTTTGGGAACAACAGTTCTTTCAGGGTGCTCTGGATTTGCGAAGCCAGAAGTTGTCTTAAAAGCTATCATGGATTCTTCTATAATAGGAACAAGATAGGAAGGAGATGTCATGGGAATTCCCTTAATGATGATGTGACCATGAGTGATCATTTGACGTGATTGTTTTACCGTGCGTGCAAGACCCTTCTTCACAATGATGGATTGTAAACGTCTGTTCATAATATCCTTCGTGGTTAAACCAAGAATATCTCCCAGTTGAGCATTTTGAGAAATTAAACCATATTTTTGTACTCTCGCAATGACTTGTTTTCTTTCTTTTTCCACCTGCTCTGGCTTTCCTCTAACGATAGCGAGTTTTTTTGCCTGGCGTGTGAAGCTTTTGAGAATGGATTCCATCTTCCAAATTTCTTTACGATTTTTGAAGCCGTATTCTTTAGCAAGAACTTTGGATTCTTCTATACGCGCACGTATCCAAGGATGATTTGGTGGTACGTACTTTTTTCCAATGTGTCGTGGATCTCCCATGTGATGTCACTACTTCTTAGATTCCTTACCCTCTGATTTTTTACCTTCTGAGGGGGCTGTAACTTTTGCGCGAACAACTCCTGTAACTCTACCTTTATTCTTTCTGAAATTAGATTTAGTGCTTTGCCCTCGTACAGGTTGGCCGAGGATGTGCCTCACTCCCTTGTAGCACTTCATCTTCTTCATCATTTTAATGTCTGTTTCTCTAGAGAATTGTAAGTCTCCTAAAATCAAATGTTGGTCTTTGCCTGTTTCTGGATCTCGTTTTCGATTACAGAGCCAGACTGGCATATCATACTTGAAGGGATTCTCAATGATTTGACTAATACGCGCAACTTCTTCATTACTCAACGTGCCTGATTTTCTTGCGGGATCGATATTTGCAACTTTGCAGATAAAATTAGCAACCATGAAACTAATGCCTCTAATTTTTCTCAAGGCGTGGAAGATTTGCTTATGACCATCTAAGTCAGTGTTTGCAATTCTTACCAGGTATTTGATGTTTTGTTCTTGTGTTTCTACCATTGTTGTTCGGAGAGAAAAGAGGAGTAACCGTTTAAGGAAACCCTCTCAACGCTCAGTTGCCTGAACTCGGGCTTGATATGTTAAGAATCAGCGGCTTCTTTATAAAGCTGTTGGTTTTTTATTGCTTGGTTAATTATTTTATATATTTTAAGTAAATTTTGTTTTCTTTTTATGACGAACTATGAAAGAAAACAAATTCTTGAAAGATAACGATAAAAAATACAACCGTGAAAATTTAAGAAATAAAAAAAGAGGGGCAAAGAAAAGATATCTTAAAAAAAATTCTCAGAAATTGTTTACCCGTTCAAATCCCCAATGTTATCTACCTGAAGTGATTCTAGATCTTTTTTCAGCTGATTCAAATCTTCTTTTGTGATACCATCTACTTCAGTAGTTTTTTGTTCGGTCGGTTTTTCAATAGTTCCAGTCGAAGTTTCTTTCGGAGCCTCTTTTGCTGTTTCTTTAACCGTTTCTTTTGCAGCCTCTAAGGTTTCTCCTTCTTTTTGAGTAGTCTCAGTTGCCTTATTCTGCGTTGCTTCATTCTGGCCTAATTCAGATTTCTTGCACCCAACCAGGAGCATTGCAACAATTGTAAATACGAAAATAAAAGCGACGATTTTTTTCATCTTATTCACCCCTTAGAAGAATATTAAATGCGTCCAGCATGTTACGATGCGCATCCGCCAAGTCTGTTCTTGCAGCATTAAGGAAAACATTCCCATCATTAAAATTAATGAAAGGTGCACCGGGCAGTTTTACTTTATCATACATGTTATCTGCGCGGTCAATGTTCTCTCTCGCACGCTTAATACTTTGCTCCGCAGCGTCGAGCTTTGCAAGCGCATTTTTACTATCTGCTTTTTCTGCTGCTGCCCTTAATTTTCCTTCAGATTCCTCAACTTTACTCACAAGATCATTTGCAATATAAATCCACATATTACCATTGTTTCTTGCAACATCCACCATTAATTCTCCATGAGCCTTTAACATTTTAAGAAAAGTCACACCGAGCTCCAAACTATTTTTAACAGAATCAACATCATTTCTCAGGCTGTCAATCTTAGCAAGGTTTGCATCAACATCACTTGCGATGCTTTCCTTAATTTCAGAAGGAACTTTAGGATTTTCTTCGGCTTCAATCTTTTTCCATTCCAGCCATGCTTCTGCTTCGTCGAGCGCGGCTTGCAACAATGCTTTACCCGTATCTACAACTTTCTTCTCATTTTCAGGCGTCTTATCCTGCCGATATTCAGATTTTGCTAGGTTATGCTCCTCCCTGAGCTCAGCAGTTCTTTCTTTCGCCTCAAGCCATTGCTGTCTTGCATCCTGCGCACCTGCATGAACTAGAGACACTTGCAAAGCGATCAGAACAATGAGACAGGTTATAATATTAAATATTTTCATGATTTTCTCCTCCAGGTGATATAAAATTTTTATAAAATAAAAAAGAGGGACCTGTTTATATTCTTTACGATAAAGTAAAAATGGTCTGAACATAAAATGGTGATAAATTAAGACAATAATAAATAGAGGATAACAACATTTATTAACCCTTTTTACAAAAATTGGGTTTATGCAAGAAGCATGGATTATTTGGTTGTTCGCATACGCATTAGGAAGTATTTCTCCTGCTTATTTTATTGGAAGAAAAATTCTCAAAAAAGATTTACGCAAGCTTGGAACTGGAAATCTAGGAGCACAAAATGTTTTGATTAATGTGGGTGTTTTTGGTTATGTGCTCTGCGCGGCATTTGATGTCATAAAAGGAATTATTTCAGTTCTTGTTGCGGCCTATTTTGGCTTGCCAGAATACGCACTTTATGTTGCTGGATTATGCGCAGTTTTAGGACATTGCTTTCCGTTTTATCTAGGATTCCGAGGAGGAAAAGGGATGGCCACCACGATCGGGGCAATTGGAACATTGTGGGGGATCTACCTTATTTTTGGAGTGCTCAAGTTTGAAGTCCTAGTGCTTGTAACTGGTGCCTTATTTGTGTTCTACACATTGTTTATGGTTTACCTCACCTTTCGCTACAAGAAAAAAATTGAAAAATTAGGAGAACGACAACAAAAAATTGACGAACTACACCAACGCTTACTTTTGCAAGAAACTAAAAGAAAAAAATCAAAACCTGAGCAACCAAGCCAGCAAAAACTGGAATAAGAAAATTATCTTCTAAAGTTTCTGTTGTGAGTTCTACAAGCGAGGCGACTAGCGCTGTAATGATAAGGATCGGGATATTTTGTAAAAAGAAAAAACCAGAAAAAATGTTAACAGCTAAGCCCGCGGTTGTTCCTTCCACACTTTTCTTTCTGTACAGTTTATGTTTTCCAAAGATTCTGCCAATAATGCCTGACGCTGCATCACCGAATGCCATCATGGTGATAACCGCGTAGGCCACTTCTTTTTGGTAGATGATGATACAAAAAAACATTCCCAACAAAGTTAATGTACCAGTATTAAAAGAGAAAGCTGCTTTTTGCTTGAAAAGTTTATGAAGCACTGGAACATTAATTTTAAACTCAGTGCGCAAGACGTCGATGAGAAGGCAGAGAAAAATTAGCGCGACAATGGGAAGTAGGCCATAAAAATGATAGAGTAGGAGAACTCCAAACCAAGAAAGATGAAAACATTTTCTTCCTATCTCTTGCCAGCCTAATTTTGTCATAAATAATTTATTATTTTGGGATATATAAATATAGTGAGAAAATGGGGCGGTGACCGAGAATCGAACTCGGATCTCAGCCTCCACAGGGCTGAATACTAACCACTGTACGATCACCGCCGTCCTGCTGAGAAGAAGGTTGCTGCTTTATAAAAGTTTAGCTTTCCCGAACAGCATTTTTTCCCGGATTATAAGTAGGGAGTAGGGAAGCATAAATGCGGCCGTATATGTAATGGCAATCAGCCAATAGTTGTGGGTCTGAAAACCAAAACCAATTAGGGTATCGACATAATTCGTAAGATCTGTGATCATGGCGACGCTTAGAAAAGAAAAAATTGGTAGTAGAAGCCAATTCAGGATATGCTGATGGGGAAGTTTGAGCTCGATATGGTATAAAATATTAATAAATAAAAAACCAAACAAAAATGCAAAAACAAATACCAGAAAAAACAACCAAAAGCCCTGAGCAACCATAAGGATTGGAACGAGAAGCACCGCCAGAACAAAATTTCCAATAAGACCTAGGAGCAGGGCAGACCAGTACAGACTCAGATCAAAGATCTTAATCCAGGGTTGTTTACGTTCGTGCGCACGCTCGACAATGGCAACGGTTTTCTCAATATCATCCGGATGCCAACCCTTTTCGTATAAACGCGCACGCAAGTGTTTTTTCATGATTTAGCTGTTTTAGTATTTTGATCTTTTAAATGTTATTGATTTTTAGCGCCCCGGGAAAGAAATATAGTATAAAACTACTTCTCAAGCATGGCTTGAATGTACTCTAAGAATTCCTTTGTACGTTCAAAGTAATCAAAGATAATATCGATTGTAATTTCGATTTCCGCATCTTCCAAATAAGCTGTCATCGTTACGTGACGCCTATACTCACGCGCGCGGGCAAACTCTGCCTTGTGGATTTTGCGCAGAAGCAAATAAAGACGGAGAAAGGTCTTCATCTGTTCATCATGATCGAACAGCTGCTTAAGCACGTCTACCCTTACCTTAGGAATCGTCGGGATTTCAGTAATTTTCTTTTGCTGCTTTAATTTTTCAAACAATGAGTCAGTGGTAAAATCAAATGCATTGATTAAACGCTCAATAATACTTTTCAGAACGTCAACGGTTCTTGTATATTTCAAACTAACAAACATGAGATGATCTGCGCGCTTCATCTCTTCTTTTGCTTTTTCAAAGGATTCACTAAGCATGGCCATACTTCTTACAGACTTCTATTAACTCATCGACTTTTTTAGTATCCAATTTTGTTGTTGTATACACGTCATTGCACATGACCAACTTCTTATCCCGCACAAATTCAACGGCGGCTCGATCATGTTTATCCAAGATCATTCTGATCTCCTCAAGCTTTACTGCATCTTCTTTTGTGGGACGACATTGAATAATGAAAGGGATTGTTTTGTTCAATTCTTTAATCGCATCTAAAAGCACACGGGGTTCCTTTGCTAAAGGGTACACGACACGTAACAACTGCTCTGCACGGTTGACATGGTTGAGAATGGACGTTCTGGCATTCATTGCTGTAGTTCCATGATCGCTGCAGCCAAGTCACCTTTATTTTTTTGTAAAAGTTCCCTAGCTTTTGCAGCATTCACGCCAGTTTGTTCAACAATGGTACGAATGTCTTCCTCACTGATGTCGGGCGTTGTATCCAACGATTGCTCGTGAATATTGCCCACAATTTGAAATGTTTGCTGCCCCATCATGTTCACTTTACTCACTTGGGGTTCCGTAATAATAATCTGTTTATCCTTTGTTTTGATAATAACTTCCGTTGCATCAATTTCCTGCTGTGCGATGCCCATGCGCTTCATCATCTGCTGCATTTGACGAGGGTTAACACCAGGAAACATTGTCATTCACCTTAAGGAAGACCAAACCAACCTTTACCGTACAGGTGGAGCAGAACGACGATAGCCACGACCAAAACAGTAAGAATAATCACCTGGCCCGGCTTAAACATAAATTTGGAGGGAACTTCATCTGAATACCTTGTTATTCCAGCACCACTGGAGGGCATTGAAATCTTATTGTCAGCCATACCCAATTTATAAGTAGACCGAACTATATAAAGGTTTGGGGAAAAAATAAGAAAAAGTCGTGCGGGCTAATCAGAAAGAATTGGATTTTGCCCTATCTTCCGTCTTCTTCACCAAGTGTGCTCAATAACTTCTTTTTTACCTTTGAATATTCATGAAGATTAAGATTCAGGTGTTTAAAATCCCTGAATGCCCTTATGATCTCTTTGAGCCGCAACCGATAGCTCTCTAACTTATATTTTTTCAATAAACGGTGGTATTTACCAAAATCAATTTTTGCATAACACAGAAGAGTCATAATGTCTATTCTATCCTTTTGCCCTTTGACGCTGTCTCTTCGATCATTTTCTGCCCCTTGTTTTAAAATCAGAAGGATTTCAGGAAGAATGACCTCAAAACCTTCAATAAATGACGTCTCTTTTGAAATGTCTTCGATTGGAAGCGTGAGTCTTGAATAATACGGGGTATAAATGTCTAGGTCGATATCTTCAAATTTGATTTCGTATTTTTTTAACGCATCATTCTTGTTGAGAGAATATTTCTGTCGGAGAAAATCCAAATCTTTTATGTCTGGAAGAAGAATGTCAATATCCTTTGATTTATGTTGTCTTGTCCAAAGATACGCCGCCCACCCACCAATCACAACAAACCTAAAGTGTTCGCCTTTCAATTCCTGCATTTTTTTCCAGCTTTTTTCTGTCAGCAGACTATTCCAGAATTCCATGCAATCGTGCCTCCAGAGCTTTAAGAAACTCCTTTGCATACCATTCCCTCAAATTCCACAAATCCACGAAAGTGTGTGCAATTGTCGTGACCTTCCCATATTTTTCAATGAAACGATCCTTCTTCATGATAAAGAGATTTGGAACACCCTTACATTTTGGAAATCTTTTCACCAGACTTTCATCGCCATAAACATACACTTCAGAATAATCCGCAGGAACATCATTATACAAAAATTTGTAAGCTGTATATCCACCAAAAACAACGGTGTCAGGCATAGATTTTTCTAGTTCAACAACCGGTCTTTCAACTCTCGTGGCGTAAAGAATATCTTTCTGCAAGTTTCTTGTGCTTGCCCAATGATAAAGTATCTTCTTAATATCGATGATGTGGAAGTTTCTTGGCGCTATCTCCACAGCACCCATCCTCTCTAAAAGTTTTACAGAACGATTGATCGTACTTAGGGAAACATGCAAGACCCTGGCGAGTTCTGCTTGTGTCAAATTCCTGTTTTTTTTCTCAATAGCCTGATACAGCACTTCTCTGAAAATAAGTTCGGTTTTTCTCATCTTTCGATAATGATGACAGGGCATATTTAAATCTTTCGATAAAATGCGAAAGATATAAAGTTTGAAAGAAAAGAAGAAAAATAGGGAAATGATAAGCCGCCTTTTGTCAGACTCCGTTAGGACAGTCTGTCTTCGCATTAAACTTAGCGTCACAAAGGACTTGCACGGGCCAGGGCTATCCGTTTCACCGTTTCCAAAAAACAAGCTCGGCTGGTTAGCTCAGTTTTGTTGCCAAAACCTTCGCAAGCCTCATCGCGAATCTTGGGCGTTCCGTTTCTGAGATGTTGCCATCCCTTACAGGATCCTTTACAGGTGGCCTTTTCTAGCGTGGGCGGACTTTCCTCAGCATTGAAGCCGGAGCGAAGTCATTTCCCCATTTAGGATATAATACATGATCTGACTTTATAAAGATTTGGTACTAGGATCTGGGAGGATTCCTTCGTATACTAATCCTTTTAATTCTTTAGTAAATGTTTTATCAATCTGGCGATGTAATATATGAAATAAAATAAGAAGCCGTAGAAAATCTTTGTGAAGTTGGTTTAGTCCTATTTTTTCGGATTTGTTTTTTTGGTTATCCACAAAATGGTAAACTACAGTGTCCCTGCCTATAGAGTAATTAAAATGTGCAATAGCATTTCTTAAATTTTTATTTAAATGCTTGAATAAATCGCTAAATTCTTCATAGTCTTTATTTCTGATTATAGCCTCATACAGTTTTTCTAGTACAACATAGGGTAATTCTTTATCCTTTTTTGATTGGTATATATTTTTTATTATATCTTCAAATAGAAATAATATTGATTCTGATAACATTAAATATGAAAATAAAATTATCTGAACTGAATGTCTTCTTCGATACCCAGAAAAAATATTGCATATTGAAGTTATCATATTAGTTTTAGAAAATCGTAAATAGATTGAAAGCATATCTTCAAAATTGGTCTTGTTTTGCTGGTTACGAATAAAATTTTTTAATAATTTATCTGGTGCTGGGAATAATATTTGCTCAGATTTAAGAAATCCTTCCTGTTTTAATTTTAAAAATAACTTTTCTGACAAAACAATATATTTGTCTACTTCATTTTTAAAATCAACATCCCCACCAATAGCCTTTTTATAATCATCAGAAGAGATTGGGCCTATATATTTTTCAAAATAATATTTTTTCTCTTTTTCGAGATATTCGCGCATTCTCATTTCTCAAAAATAAGGATGGTGAATTCTTCCTGGCCCTGCCAGATTTGGCGTTGGGAGTGCAGGGGAAGTTTTACGCGCTCTGCTTCAGGGAGAAAATGATCGGGATGCTTGCACAGCAGTACAAGTTTTCCTTTTTTCTTAAGTAAGAATGCTACTTCGTCAAAGAATTGTGTGTAGAGCCTGCGTAACTTGTTTTCATTTGCGCGTTGGGAAAGAATTGGAGGTTGGGTAACTATGCAATCAAACGTATCTCCTTCAAATTTTGCATCGAGATAATTAATTTCTGTTCTGCTGTAATTCAAAAAATCATACACTCCTGCCACTTTTGCATTTTTCTTTGTGGAAGCAATATGAGTGAAGGAATCTCCAATGGCCCAGATCTTTGCTTTGACTTCTTTTTTTTGTTTTTTATCAAGCGTTTCTGTCAAGTGGAGTGCGACATCCTCTTTACAAAAGAACAAATTCTTTTTCCTGAAAAAATTAATGGAACGATGACATGCGTGAAACGCGGCTTCTATGGGAATCGTACCAGAACCACAGAACGGATCGAGAATGGATTTTCCCTCTTCGAATCCTGCCAAGCGTGTCAGAGCATACGCGAGAGGACCTTTCAAAGATTGAGCGCCGATAAAAATTTTATAATCTCTCTTGGAGAGGTCAATCCCTGCAATATCAAGACCGAACATCGCTTCCTCTTTTGTGATGAACAAAATGAAAGGAATTTGCGGATTTTGATACACTGCCTTTGCCCTTGTGAAATCCGCAATTGGTTTGGCAAGTTCTGCTGCAATATCAGGAGAAGAAGTTTCTGAAGAATAATTTTCTTTAATACAAGTAATGTTAAAGGTTGCGTTTTGAGAAATTATATCCTTTATTTTTTTCTGATCAAGTTGCACGATCATTTTTTTAATAATAATCTCATAGGACTCGTGATGGTGTTTTACAAAAGAAAAAATTTCAACAACTTTACGAGCAGATTGCGAAAAATATGTGATGTGAAAAAGATCTTCTTTCTTTTCGAAAGGAAAAAGAACAAAGGATGAACACACGACACCCTTTTTGTTAAGAAGCTCCTCAATTTCCTGGGCTGCAATATCTTCCATGCCAGGAAGAGTAAGCAACGCTGCCTCAGATTTCGCCATGTTCTTCAATTTTTGCAGCAGCCATCACTTTATCTTCAGGCTTTAATTTCATCAAACGTACACCCTTCGTGTTTCTGCCAATCACGGAAATATCTTTACAAGGAGTTCTGATCATGATACCATTTTGGGAAACGATCATCATCTCGTCATCATCTCGCACACTTGCGATGGACATTACCTTACCATTTCTCTCATCCGTTTGAATATTAATGACTCCAGAACCTCCTCTTGAAATCAGGCGATAGTCATCCACAGGAGTTCTTTTACCATACCCATTTTCTGTAATCGTTAACAATGTTTTTGTCTCATCTGCGATAACTGCATCGATGACCTTATCTTTGTCTTTCAGACGAATACCAATAACACCCGTTGCTGTTCTTCCCATCGGACGAACGTCCTTTTCCTCAAAACGCACGGCATTTCCTTCCGCTGTTGCGATGATTACCTGTTGATTTCCATTAGTTAGGAGCACACGCAACAACTCATCATCATAACTTAATCCAATTGCTTGGATCCCGCCTTTCCTTGGATTAGCGTATTCAGGGAGGCCTGTTTTTTTCACCGTGCCATTTTTTGTAACGAAAAGAAGGCACTGATCATCTTTGAATTCCTTCACAGAAACAAAGCTGGCAATTTTTTCCCCAGGATCAAGCTGTACCAAATTTACAATATTATTTCCGCGAGCAGTTCTTGAAGCTTCAGGTAATTGATAAACTCTAATCCAGTGCACCCTCCCAAGGTTAGTGAACACTAATAGATAAGCATGAGTATTCGCAACGAAAAGCCACTGTACAAAATCCTCCTCTTTTGTCGTAGCACCAATGACACCCTGGCCTCCTCTCCGTTGAGTTTTGTACGCGTC
>JAGWAF010000004.1 GCA_018302085.1 Candidatus Woesearchaeota archaeon
ATAAATTATATACACGCCTGCGTACAAGTGAGCGTTACAGGTAACGCTGCACCATACTGTGCAATTCGCAGCGAATCAAGAACGTCTACAATTCCGTTTGAATCCACATCCCCACAGGCGAAATCTGCTCCTGTTAAAATACGAATCAGTGCGCTGTGCTGCGCAGCAAAGAGCGCATCAATAACATCTACAACACCTGACCTGTCGATATCCCCGCAGAGGCGATTGCTAGGTGATTCTGTCTCTCCATTTGCATCCGGACATACAGGGTCTGCTGGGAAATCAATGAGCCCATCAAAATCATTGTCAATGCCGTCGCTGCATTCTGGTAAAGTATCAAATGTGATGTACACGTCCGCCCATTGCTCTACATCCGGAATATCAAATGTAATAGCGTTAGGATCCGGATCAACGCTTGTCACAAAAATACCGTAAGGACTTAATCCTGTTTCTCCAGGCAATGATGGATCAGGTACCATATTGACTCCAGAGGTCACATCGGCATCTACGTTATTTCCTGCAACATTGAGTAAATCAACGGTAATAACTTCGTCTTGAGAAGCATGGCTCATCATTGACATTTGAGTTCTTACTCCGATTGTAAATGAATTGCTCAGTGCCGGTTCTTGTTGTAACAGTCCATTGTTTGCTGTGTTTAAGTCGACAGTTTGTCCTGTTTGAAGAACAATGTTTGCCTCATCTCCGTCCACATTTCCATCGTTTGTAAAATCAATCGTTAAGAAGCCGTATGTTGGGCTTGCTTGATCGAGGTTGATGTAAACGGGATATGAATTGCCACTCATAACAAGATTTCCTTGTCCTACTGTTGTTCCTGCACCGCAGAAATTAGGTACAACGTTATAAGTGATCACTGTGGTGCCAAATGAAAGGTCTGTGAAGGTAATTTCCTGATTTTGATCGTCAAAGGCGTCGTATCGGACTACGCTGGTAGAACCTGTTGGACTGTTATCATTAGTTAAAACAAAGAAGTCGTCTTCTCCAATAAAAAAGTCACATGCCGTATTTGGTTCAACAAAATATAATTCATTGGTGGCAGAGCCTAGTTGGAATCCTAATCCTCCATTGTTGGAGTTGTCAACAAAAGGAATGTTGTAAGTTAGACCTAAACGGTTGACAAATTCAAGGTTGTACACGCTGTTTCCTTGTGGAACAATCCTCAAAGGAGTATACGTTCTTGGTAATAATCCTCCGTAAAAGAAATCCCAATCTGAATGAAGCATTCCTTCAGAGTTTGCAAGTTCTGTTGAAAGTTCTCCTCCCTCTGGAATGTAGATGTTTCCAGTAAGGCCATCTGCGCTTAAACGATAATAGAGACTTGAGAGTACAAAATTGGGCCCGATCATATTCCCGACTATGCTGACTCGCGCATCATTCATAAATTGGCCATTGACATAAACACTTGGATCAAATTGAAAATTATTATAATTATTGTCAGTGAATGTCAAAGCATTGACATCGAGAACAAGAAGCACTTGGTCTGGAGTTCCTGCAATAGTATCGAGCACTGCAACTCCTCCTTGTCCAATGTTGCCATACTCTCCTTCTTGCAAACCATTGACCGTATTACCATCGATGCGTATATCTACAGAACCGTCCCCTGTTGGGTCCACGTTAAGAATCTCGATAGTTTGTGGGATTCCCCTGATATTGAGAACTTGTGTACTTCCCTCGTTAAGAAGAGCAGTATATGTTGAGGTAACTAGACGAAGAGTAACGGCATTTCCAATAAGATCGGTGTCTGCCATGTAAAAAGATTTTCCGAGTATGTTGAAGCGTTGACCTTCAAGTTCTACTAGATCATTTGTTGCAGGATCTATTGTTGATTCAAATCCGTTTTGGAATTCTGTTTCAAACTCAAATATGTCCGTGGCGTCTTGGAAATATAAATAATCGTCTATAACTCCAGCATTGTTTTGACCGAAGAGAACTTGTCCGCTTGTTGTAAATGGATTAATACCAAGTTGTTCTAGCCTTATGTAATTATTGGTATCAGTTGTGCCTACTGCATCGGTATACGTGCCGCCCATCAATGCGCTGGTGTCAAATTCTGTTATTGTTTCGCGTGCATCTGCCAAAGTGCTTGGTGCAAGTGCAACTGGACTTCCTGGAGTGCCGAGCAAAACATAATTAAGTGAAGGTGGAGTCATGAGATAAGCCGTATGAGGAGGATTTCTTGAAGAGCGTGTTGATGAACTTCCTGACGCACGTATTGGGACAGTTGAGACAGTTGGTTTTGAAGTTGTTGAAACGGTTGCCTTGGTCGTTAGCTTAGGAGAAGAAGGAACTGGAGAAGCAGCAACGGTTGTGGTTGTAGGAGAGGCTGAAGAAGCAACTGGTGAAGTGGCGACAGTAGTTGGTGAAACAGCAACAGTAGTAGCGACAGTAGCGGGAGTTGTAATTGCCAAAGGTGTTGAAGTTGCAGTCGAAGATGTTGAAGTGCTTTTTGAAATAGAACTTGCAGCACTTTTCGTTAAAATTTGTGCATGAACACTTGAAACTAAACCGAATACAACAAGCATAACTAGAAAGTATAGAAACGCATTTTTCTTTTGAACCATGTTGACAGCCCCCATTCCTCAATAGGAAATACTAAAGATTATATAAAGATTAGCCCAAAACCGTTCTCATCAATTGTGAGGAAACATAGACTTCCAAAAAGGAGCCAAGAAGAGTAAAGAAGGCAGCAACGCAGAGCAAAAGAGCACAGTCCTTCAAAATATTGCTGTACCCGCGACTTCCGAACTTCTCAACAAGAATTGCTCGTGATAACAAACTTCCTGCAAGCGAAGCTAAGAAGAATCCTGTAATTTCTGGGATAAGGTGGATAAGAAAAACGCCAATGGTTTGCAAGGCGTATGAAGAAATTTTTGAAAAATAGTTGATTACGAAAACAAGGAAAGCCGCAAATACGGACGCGTTGAGTGTAACGAGAAATACTGATCCGGCCCCGTAGAAGATTGCAAGGACAAACGTAATGAGCATGACTTTAATGTTCTCTCCAAAGAGACCGATAAAATTTTCGAAGTTGGGCGTATAACCATGCTGTAAATAATCATCGACCAATTCGGTAGTAAGCCCTTGTTGACTCTGTAAAAATTGTATTTGGTAATCAAATGTTGAATAATAATTTCCGTACATGCCGAGAACGAAAAATCCCGCGAAGACTCCTAAAAAAATAAAAAAATAAACTTTAAAGATGGCTTTGTGATTTCTAAAAAAATGATGAATGCCCTCCTTACGTTCAATGTACTCTTCATTCGAAACAAGATGCGCCATTGAAGGCGATAATAATAGTGTCAACGTAAACAGCATCGCAACGCTTACCTCACTTCCGAAAAAAAGAGTGGAAACAAGATACCCTACAAAAACAAACAGAAATGCTAAAGAAAAAATAAAAACAATGTGGCGTTTTACCCTTGCACTGTCTAGGATCTGTTCAAGAACCATCGTTGTTTATTTCTTGCGTGTGAAGTAGTTCGTCCACGAATCCTCTTCATCTTGCTTTACTTCCGCATCCTGCACGCCATCCTTCCTGTAATAGGATAATGTAATTAATCCAGCGACAACCGCAGCGAGTAATAACAAGATCCACCAGTTTGCCTTGAGGAAGCTTAAGCTAAACAATCCGCTTGCCTTTCCAACCCCTGTTGGCGAAGTAGCCCTCGATTCCGCTTCTTCCCCTGAGGTTTCTCCACTTGGAGCTTCTGCACTGTATTCACTTACACCACTCTCTTCAGCTGTTTGACTTTCCGAGGGTGATTCTGGTGAGGATGGTGAGCTTTCAGGCGAGCCTGGGCTTGAAGTGGGACTTCTTGAGCTTTCTCTCTGTCCACCACTGTGGCTTCCCGCACCTCCTGGTGCTTCCACGGTTAATGTTGTTGTTCTTGAATAATTGTAACCATTATTTGAAACAACCCTTGCAGTGACGGGATAATTGCCCTCATTTGCCGGAGCCGTCGTGGTATAAGTATAGCTTCCGTTGGTAAGTGCAACGACAACAGAACTTCCGCTTGGCAGGATAATTGTTACATTTTGTTCTGCTACAGCGCTTCCATCATCGTACGTTACCGTTCCGCTAATCGTGTAACTTTCCGAGGGCTCTGCGGGGTTTGGATTCAAATTTACGTCTATGTCATATCCAGTGATAAGATTGAATTGGTCTGTAAATGAACTGCTGTATCCGAGGGTGTCTGTTGCTCTGAACACCGCGTTGTACACTCCGAGGGCAAGCCCTGAGCTTGGTGTGACTGTTGCCTGCCAGGTATTATTACCCACATTACTCATTGTGTAGTTTTGTGCGAAGACTTCTACTTGTGCACTTGCAACTCCACTGACATCAGTGATGACTGCCTGCACAACATTTTGACTTCCTCTGATAAGATAAATAAGATTCGCAGTGATTGTTGGCCCGCTCATATCAATGATATTCACAGGATTCACAGCACTTGTTACAGAATTTCCGGCTTCGTCAGCACAAGTTACAGTAAGGACAGTTGCTCCGAGTGGTACACTTGTCACGACAAATTTTGTGAGCTGTCCGAAGACTGCGTTACCTGCACTACTTTGTCCTGTTGCGAAGCTTGCATTACAGTTTGCATTCTGTCCCAAATTATCTGTTGTAGTAAAATTGACATCGACAGCATTACCATCTACGCTTACATTAGCTTGTGGTACCGCGATGTTGAGTATTGGAGCTGTTTTGTCTATAATAATCGTAAACTCTGTTGTTCTGCTATTTCCTACAGTGTCCATTGCAGTAACGTTAAACGTTAAGCTTCCCTCAGGATGGCTTGAACTGTTGGTATTAACACTATACACAAGGCTTGCAATGCCATGTAAGTCCGTAGCAGTCGCTGTGATGATTTGATTATTTCCAAGGTAACCATTGCTTGGGTTTGTTAAGGTGATAACTGGAGGTGTAACATCAATTTCGTACACCCTTTCTGCATAGGAGGAAAGTCCAACTGCATCAAAACATGTAACTCTGAGAGTATGATTGCCTTCTGTAATATTTAATCCCGCTAGGGTGAAACTTTGTGCTACATTGTTTGGCGCTGTTAAATTAAGAACATTATTACCATCAATCCGTACTTGGCAATTGAGGGTGGGAGCTAAATTGTCAGTTGCAGTAAAGCTGATCTGTGTGGACGCGCTGACTGCGCTATTTGCTGCAGGGCCATTAATTACAACTGTGGGCGCGGTTCCGTCAAATCCTACACTTCCAGATCGTGTGGCGCTATCCCCCGCATAATTTGTTGCGGTAAACACAAAACACATTTGCTCCCCTTCGTCATACGAAGCTAGGTTGAGTTGAGTATTACAATTTGCTGGATTTTGTGCGTTACAGCTTAAGTTGACAAGAGCTGAACTATTTGTTGTGCAATCACGATAGCCGAAGTCAGCAACTTTTATTCCTGTTTCATTATCTTCTATAATTGCCTGAATGAGTTGATTAGGATTATTTGCAAGAAGGTAACTTCCAGGTGTTGGAATTGTGGAAATGAAGAAAGGAGATGTAGGATCATTTAACACAGTAACTGTGTGATATGTTGTTCCTTCATTGGTGGTCGTGTCAAAGGACTGATTTGTATTTTGATTTACAATGGGAGCTGTTGCATTAACTTCGAATCTGGCTTCGTACACATTAGTTTCAATCGTCCCTCCGTTCCAAGATGCTGTTGACCCGCCAAAATTGGTGGTCCATCCTTGATATTGTGCGGCCTGGACGATATTGAAACCATTCGCAACAAGATTGAGTGAAGTAATCACGTTGTTTCCCTGATAATTGTTAACAGAAACTGTAAATCCCCGAGTTGTTCCTTCATAAACGGTGGCGGGTGCAACAGAAAGTGTCGCTGCATACGCACTCGTCATCAAAACGAGAAAAAATAATCCTAAAAGTGCTAACTTCCCTTTCACCATCATGTAAACCTCAGTTTGTATTTTAAAAATGCGAATATATAAATGTTACTATTTTGTATACTAGATTGGAATCAAAGCTACAGAGAGCTTCCTACTCTTTCTGAGTGATAACGAAAATTTATATACGGTAAAAAGGAATTTTGAATTGGGGATGGTATATGTTATGGAGAACGCTCTTAGTAGCTCTAGTCTTTTTTAGTATAGGAGTAGGGGCTGCCGAAGTAAGTACGCAACACCAGGATAAGATCGTGCCACGTATGGGCCTTGGTGACCTTAATGAGGAATCATTTTTATTTCCTTCAGATAGGATTCCCGCTAAAGATATCATTCTTGAAGAGGGAATGCTAAAAATCAAAAATATGAAAGATGCAATTCTGGGAAGACCCCTACCCTCAGGCTCCATGCTCCCGTGGGCACGTTCGAATAGTGTTACGATAGAAAAACCTGTGAGGGATCCTGCAATGTTGAAGAAAGGTGACATTATTGTTTTTACCGTAGAAGATAAAGATGTTCCCATCATGCACATGATTACTGATGTTATAGTGAAGAACAAAAAGTTATTCTTCAAAACGCAAGGCATCAATAACGCTGAGCCAGATGCGGCATTGGTTCCCGCAGAAAATGTTAAAACCGTAGTAAGCGGTATTCTCAGTTAAGGTTGGGAGAGCTACCAGAGCCGCCCTCTATATAGTGAAGGCACCAAATTTTCGAATATGGATAGTGTTCTTCACTATTACGAAAAGCATTGTAATGTTCGATAATTTAATGCTTTGAGTATACCTTCCCGTCCCTTTCTCCTAAAAAAATAGTGTGACGCGGCCTGAAAAACTTAATTAATTTAGGGAGTACAGAAAAATAACCTAAAACAAACCGACATCTTTTTATATAACAAACGTATAAGGTATATACAAAATATAGACATTGAGGGGTGTCCTTATGGAATTCAGAAAAATTATTGGATTCGGTAAATCTAGTTTTGTAGTTTCCCTCCCTAAGGCATGGGTTCAACAGAATAACCTCAGAAAGGGAGATTCTATTATGGTTGAGACAACGATAAACTCCCTAACTCTTAAAGCACAAGAAAATGCAATTCCGGAAGTTCCGAAAAAAATTGTGATTACTACGGATAAAAAAGATATTCACAGAATTCATGCAGAGATTCATGCGGCTTACCTTGCAGGTTACGACATTATCAAAATTATTGGCGAGGATTTGAGGCCCTATGCTACGGTGTTAAAACAAACCTTGCATAATCTTACTGGCATTGAAGTGCTGGAGCAGGACAAAAATAAAATTGTTGCAAAAGAACTTCTCAATCCGCAAGAAATTTCCATTCCGGTGATTCTCAGAAGAATTGATAATATTGTGCGATCGATGTTTATCGATACCCTAGAAGAGGAACACTATGCCAATATTGCGGAGCGTGACCTCGATGTCAATCGTCTTGTTTTTCTGGTTTACAGAATTGTTAATGCTGCTATGGACAACCCCTCCTTAATTGCAAAGCTTGGCATGACCTATCGGGAAATAAAACGCCATTCTAAAGTATCCAATTACATAGAAACGATTGGAGACTATATTAAAAGAATTGCAAGAAACGTTGCGCGCGCAAAACTCTCAGAAAAAGAGAAGCAAAAAGTGAAGGAAGTTTTTGATCAATTACAAAAAGATTATCTTATTGTCATGAAGGCATTCCATACGAATGATATAGAATTAGCATATGATGTTGCATTGCACTACAAAGAACGCATGAAAGAATGCGGAGCACTCCACCCATTCATCAAAGATACCGCATCTTCAGAAATTGTCTACAACATGCAAGCAACCTGCTCCGCAATCAGCCACATTGCATCCGCGCTAACTGTAGAAGCATAGGACAAAATCATAGCTGGGAAAAACAAGAATAGAGAAATTTGAGATAATAAGAAATGCCCAAACTTCTCTAGAGAACTTGCCTAATACTCTTTTTTTGACATTTTGCAAAGTTCTCAATACATTTATATAGATGAAAACAAAGAAGTGTCGGAAGGGTCTAAAATGATGCACTATTGGATTACGATTTTCTGTATACTTTTTTTGGTAGCTTGCACCACCCCAGAGGTCAAGAAAGGCCCGGTGGAGTATCTTAAGGTTGCAACTCCCGATGCTGTGCAAGGAGCAGAAGTGATTGGTACTTCTGAAGATTTGTCGAAGATTGCTAAAGTTCCTATCAATACCAAGTCTTATATGATCGAAGGTGGCAGCAAGAATCGTTTTATTATTGGCCCAAGGTCCTGGGATTTGGAAGTGCTGAATGTTCGCGATCAAGACGTTGATCTGATTATCGAAGATAAGGAATACAAAAATATTGAGCTTGGAAAAATTATTACATTAAATGATCAAACTTATTTCAAGGTTGAAGAAGTGTATAGGAATCAACCCAATCCTGAGCAAAAGAATATGGTTTCTTTTTATCTGATGAACAGCGCAGATGCGATTCGAAGCACGCTCTATGAAGAACAGGTAAAAACGTTTGATTTTGAGGGCCAAAAAGTTAAAGTAAAGGCAGTTTATGTTGGTGGGGATAGTATCCCCGTTGCAAAATTCGCTGTGAATGGGGAATCCATAGATGCTTTGAAGGTGGGCCAATCAGTGAGGATTAATAAAAATATAGAAATTGGGGTGATTGATATTTATGAAAGTAAGGATCGTAAAGAGCCCCCTTCTGACTTTGTAAGGTTTGGACTTTACTTTAATCCCTCTCCGAGCTCACCATAATCTTTATAAACAAGACAGCATTTCTCAGCATATCAAGGGATGGCTCGGTGAAAACTGCACCATACCGGCGATAGAGCCTACTTCTCTTGATGGAGTTTAAACATGGGACGAATGCACTCAGGTAAGAAAGGAAAATCAGGCTCAAAAAAACCTGTGAAGCCGACCAATCCCACGTGGATAGCCCACCCTGCGAAAGAAGTGGAAATACTTGTAACAAAGTTGGCGAAGGATAAGAAAACTGCTTCTGAAATTGGAATCATGTTAAGAGATAGTTACGGAATTCCCAGTGTAAAAACTGCTTGCGGAAAACGCGTAACTCAAATTCTAAAAGAAAAAGAGCTGAAGCCGGAAATTCCTGAAGATCTTCTTGCAGTCATTCACAGATCCATTCAGCTTCGAAAACACGTTGAAAAAAACAAACAGGACATGCCTGCATTCAGGGGTTTACAACTCAGCGAATCCAAAATCAAACGTTTAGTGAAATACTATGTCCGTGAAGGAGTTCTGCCAGTCAACTGGAAGTATGACTCAGAAAGCTTGAAATTATACGGATCTTAAATTTTTTATTGCTTTATTACTTTTTTTATTTTTTAAAATTTTTATTACGCTTTGATCCTATTTTTAGTTACTCTCCATTACGAGTTCATTATAACATTATCCCAAAGAAAAAAACAAAATGTTTATTAAGTATAACAGCGAAAGAAGTGCATGAACTACAAATGGTTTGCATATTTCTTGATTATATGCCTACTTGCAGGAAATGTACATGCCAAAGAAGCTATCGGAAATTTAATGTTGTAGGTGGGGAGGATACCCCTCCAGGGATAGGAGGAGATTGGCCTAGTCTTAAAAATATGTATGATGATGGAAAATTTGTACCAGAATACACCTACGAGACTGATTACAAACAGGGTACTGAAAGACATGTTATATTAATGGTAAATACCAATTTTGACGACGCGAAATTGAAAGAAGTGTATGATAATTGGTTTAAAGCCACTAAAGACGATTGCAGTGGATATTTTCGCGAATACCCCAAGGCCGAAATATCAATTGATGTTACAAGTCAAAAGCTCGCTGATGATATTAACAACGAATTTGCCTGGAGGCATGCACAAGATTATGAACATGACCCTAGCGAGTTCTTTGATAGAGCGTTTGATCAATATTTTGATAAGAAGGACAAGGAAATGCTTCCTTTGACAGTTTATATGAATGACGAGAATGAGAATGCCCCAGCCCCAATGTTAATATATAAAATTATTGGAAGCCTAATTCTTGGTACCATAATCGAAAAAGGTGTGATATTTGACGATTACCATTTGGATAAAAACGGACCAGTGTATGGACCCTCGTGGCAAAAAGAGGGACCACGTAATCGGGATGAGTTGAAATGTAAAAGTGTTGGTGCCAAACAATTTAAGATATCCTCCGAATTCAAATTAACAATGAGTTTGACGACGGCATGTGGCGAATACAGGTATGTTGTATCAACGCTGAAAATGATTACGGATCCCTTCAGTGTAACATGCGAAACATCAGGATTTGTTCCCGTCACTAATCTGAGAGGAGAAGACGAATCACCACCCATCACTCCAGGACCAAGTGGTGGCAAAGCCTTCGTTGGCACTTCTAATGATTACACAACACCCTTAATTGGCGTAGCTGCAATCCTGGTCATTCTTTTCTTTTCATGGAAAAAAACTAGAAAAGAATGAAGAAAAACTTGAGTTCATGAAATAAAAAAATCTAACAAGAATTCAAATAAAGTTCAAATAATATTTCTTATCCTATCAATTCCTTCCGCAACATCTGTACCTTTTTTAGTCAAAGTTAACAATTTTAATCTTCCTTGCTTGTTAAAGTGAATGAGATTTTCGCGTTCCATTTCTTGGAGAATTTTTACAACGTGGGAATATGTGCAGTCAATTTTTTTTGCAAGAGAACTCGCATACATTTCTCCTTTCGCATTTTTCAATTCAACAAGCATCATTGCAGGTTTTTCCCTGAAAAGAACATTGAAGAGTTGCTTTGATTGCACGTTTTCCCCCCTATAAACATAATATCTGAGTTATCTATATTTCAATAGTGATATGACAGTATATAAATGTTTCGATCTCCGACAACAACACTTTTTTTGAGAACAACAAGTTTATAAAACCTTCGTTCTTCGTCGATAAAATGGACGACCTCTTCTTCGCTCACGAGCAAGTACGCCCCGTCCAAGAGGAACTCATTAAAACAATTCAGCAGGCCATTACGAACAAAAAACATGTTCTCGTCCACGCTCCGACAGGATTGGGCAAGACCGCGGCTGTCCTCGCCCCTACCATCGCATTGGCACTCAAAAAAAATCTCACGATTTTCTTTCTCACCTCAAGACATACCCAACATCAGATTATTTTGGAAACGTTAAGAAAAATCAAACAAAAGTATAAGCTTACTTTGGAATCCGCATGCATCATTGGAAAAAAGTGGATGTGTGCGCAACCCAACACCGAAACCCTGCCCTCACACGATTTTGCAGAATTTTGTAAAAGTCTTCGCGAAAATGAACAATGCGAATTTTACACTAACACTAGAACAAAGAACAACGGAAAAACACCCGAGGCGCAACTTGCACTGAAAGAATTAAAAGTGATTTCCCCCATCGATGCAACGCAAATTTCAGAAAATGCAAAAACCCAAAAATTATGCCCCTACGAAATGTCCCTCTTGATGGCGCAAACCGCGCATGTGATTATCACAGATTATTATTACCTCTTTCACCCCAGTATTAGGGAAAGTTTTCTTTTAAAGATCAACAAAAAATTAGAGAATAGTATCGTTATTGTGGATGAGGGGCATAATCTTCCTGCGCGTGCGCGTGAGTTGATGACAACGCATCTCACTACATGGATGATCAGGCGTGCGATTAAAGAGGCAAAAAAATTCCACCTGGAAAGTATTCTTTCATTTTTGGTGGAATTACAGGAAGTGTTACTGAACCTTGCAGACCCCATAAAAAATGAGGGGGAACGGCTCATAAAAAGGGAGGATTTTATGGAAAGAATCCAAAAATTCTCAGACTACGAACAACTGATAGATGATCTCGATGCACTTGCGGATGAAGTCAGAAAGAAACAACGCGTTTCTTCATTAGGAAGTATCGCGACATTCCTAGAGGGCTGGCAGGGTGCTGACGAGGGCTTCAGCAGGATTCTCACGCGAGCAAAAGAAGGCCCCATTATCCCCTTATCCCATCGTTGCCTCGATCCTAGCGTGGTCACGAAAGAAGTTTTCGACGCAAGCTACGCTTCCATCGTCATGAGCGGAACGTTAACCCCCACTGAAATGTATAAGGATCTCCTTGGATTCACAGAAGCAACAACAGCAGAATTTGAAAGTCCATTTCCTGAGGAGAACAGGCTTGCGATGGTTATTCCAAAGACAACGACAAAGTATAGCATGCGTTCAGAACAACAATTTGAAGCTATTGCAAAGTACTGTGCAGAAATTGCGAATGAAGTTCCTGGTAATGTTGCAATTTTTTTCCCAAGCTATGCATTGCGTGACAGTGTTGCAAAATACTTTTCTGAGTTGTGCGACAAAACCCAATTTTTAGAAGAATCACGATTAACGAAACAAGAAAAGGCAGAGCTTCTTGAAAAATTTAAAAGTTACCAAAAGGCAGGTGCCGTTCTTTTGGGGGCATCTTCGGGATCCTTTGGCGAGGGTATCGACCTTCCTGGAGATCTTTTGAAAGCAGTGATTATTGTGGGGCTTCCCCTCGATAAGCCAGACCTCGAAACTCAGCAACTGATTGCTTATTTTGATCAAAAATACAAGAAAGGCTGGGATTATGGATATATTCTCCCTGCGATTACGAAAACTATGCAAAATGCGGGGCGTTGTATTCGCACGGAAACGGACCGCGGCGTTATTGTTTTTCTCGACGAACGTTATGCCTGGCCGCAGTATTTGAAATGTTTTCCCTCAGAATGGAGATTAACAATTACTATACAACCGAAAGAAAAAATAAGGAATTTCTTTAGAGAAGTTTGAATAATATCCCAATTTGCTGAGAAGTTTGAAATAACGAGAAATACTCAAACTTCTCTAGAGAACTTTGCAAAGTTCTCTGTTCAAACTTCTGACAGATTACTTTGAAAAATTATAAAAAATTGGGTTTTTCAAAGTCCTCTTTAAAAAATAGTAATTAAAAAAAATTAAAGTGCTTCTACTCCCAGCCTTGCCGCAATTTTCTCAATTTTTGCCCTGAGTTCTTTCACGACTTCTTTAGGAAGTTCATACTCCGTTTCAAACACCGCAATCCAATTCAGAAGATCCCTCATATCATTTGTAACCTGCTTAAACACTTTATCGTTAACTTGTACCATAAGTCCACCTCTCAAGAAGAACTTATTCTGCAGTTATATAAAGATTGCGAAACGAAAACAGAAAATAATTTAAACTGAAACGAAAATCTAAGTATATGGCACGCAAAGATCCGGAAGAAAAATCATATCCTGAAGAAGAGCAGGGTATTGAGAAAGAAGAAACCGAAGACGAGAAAGAGATGGATATGGACACGGGCAAGAAAGAAGAAGAGCCCTACGATGAAGCTGGTAGGGAAAAGCTCGTTGACGAAGATGAAATGACTCCTGAGGAAGAAGGCTTCATGGAAGGTACAGAAGGTAAGAAAGTCAGGGAAGAACAGAGGAAAAAAAAGAAAATGGAATAATCACAGTGTTACTATGAATTTGTGCGCTTTCTTCAGCACTTCTTTCGCAGTTTCAAACGTTACCAGCTTTAATGCTTCCTCATAGCTCTTCCACGCAAAATCCGTGTGCTCGTGGCTCAGGACAATTTTGGAAGTTTTAGTCATGCCTACGAAAAAAACCACTTCTTTGAACATGAGCTCCTTACCCTTTCGATAATAGTAATTGATGCTTTCCTGAAATCCTGGAATAACGCCTATGTGCTTAAGCCCTGCTTCTTCCCTAGCTTCACGCAAAGCAGCCTGTTCAACAGTCTCATTTTTCTCTACGTGACCTTTCACATAATCCCAATGTCCGGCCGCATAGTGTAAAAGCAGATAGCAAGGTTTGCCTTCCTCGATTCTAAAAAGAATTAATCCCGCACTCTTTTCTTGGATCATACTTTCACTCTCGACAAAAAGAAAATTCCAAGCACAAAAAACACAAGCAGTGAAGCTAACGCAACTTGGTAGCTCTCAACTGCAAAAAAGCCAAAAATAATAGGCCCGAGGATTCCTGAAAATTTATCCGTAAACTCCAAAAACCCAAAGAATTGTCCTGCTTTTTTTGGGGGCGTTAAGATGAGCAATAGAGGTCGTTGCGCCGTCCAGAAAATGCCCAGGGCAATGCCGCCCAAGATTCCCGCGGTCAAAAAAGCTGCGTGGTTTTGAACAAATAGCAAAATTAAAATGACTGGGATCCAAAGATATCCGCTAAACAACAGAGTTTTCTTATGTCCTATTTTGTCAGAAACTTTTCCAGCGATAAACGCCCCGAGGAGGGAAGCGAATGCGAACGCGGCATACACGACCATAAAGGACTGGAGAGATAACTGAATTTCTGATTTTCCATAAAGATAAAGAAAAATGATCACTGCAGTGATTGCATTAACAAACATAAAGGTTGCAAGCAAAAACAGAAGAAATGGCTTGTAATGTTTCAAATCAGAAAAAGTTGTGCGTAAGTCTTGAAACGCTCCATGAACTGCTTTCTTTAAACCAATCTTTTTTTTCAAAGACTGTTCAGCAAAAAAGAAGGTTAAGAGAGAAGGAATAAAAAACAATAAAGCAGTTAACGGAAACGTCGCCCTTATGCCATCAGAAGTTCCCCACCCATAATTATTAAACAAGATCCAGATCGCAATCAGGCTCACAAGCGTCCCGAGGTATCCTGCAGCCACCCCATATCCTGAGATCGTGCCCCTTCTTTCTTTAGGAGCCAGAGCAGGTAGCAAAGCATTGTAAACACCCAGAGACGCGTGATAACAAAAGTTGGCAAGCAACCCAAACAACAAAGCTGTAAATAGATCCGCATAAATAACAAGCCACGTAAAAATACAGCATAGTACTGTAAAAAAAATGATGAAGGGCATTCTCCGTCTGAGATGATCGCTAACAGCTCCCAAAAACGGTACAAGCACCGCAACAAAAAACATCGATAAACCAAACGCTAAACCGATATGAAACTCATTCCCTCCTAAAAAATCCTTAATATACAGAGGAAAGAAGAAAGAAACAAATAGGGCAGAAAAAGCAGTATTCGCTAGATCATACACGCACCAGGAGAAAACCCTCAACGCATTTGCCATGCCTGCATCGAAGCAAAAGTTTATATAAATCTTTGGGATGATAGAGCTTCAAGAAAGAAAAATGAAACTCATACAAGAAGGAAAAGCAGTCATTCTTGCACCCGATGCAAAGAAGGTTTCTAAGAAGATGGAAGTCTTTTACAACCCTGCGATGCAGACAAACAGGGATATTACTGTTCTTATTCTTAATGCAATCCCTGACAAGCAGCTTCGCATTGCAGACCCTCTTGCAGGCACTGGCATTCGGGCGATTAGATTATGCAAAGAACTCGAGACAGAAAAAATTGATCATGTTTTTATCAACGATCATAATGAAGATGCCGTAAAGATCATCCAAGAAAATTTGCAAAATAATAAGTTGACACATTATGACACAGATAATGAAACTTTTTTTCAAACAAGAAATAATCAAGAGCACGAAAAACATCATGTCCATATTTACAATCAAGATGCAAATATGTTCTTATTAAAATCAACAGGGTTTGATTATATTGACATAGATCCATTTGGTACTCCTAATCCTTTTTTAGATGCTGCAATTCAACGCATCTCAAGAAATGGGATATTAGGAATAACAGCGACGGACACTGCTGCATTGGCAGGAACTTATAGGGACGTCTGTCAGCGCAAATACTGGGCAATGCCAGAACTCAGCGCATTAAAGCACGAAATTGGCTTGCGAATCCTCATCAGAAAAGTGCAACTGGTGGGAATGCAGTATGAAAAGGCCCTCACGCCTATTTACGCGTACTCGCATCAACATTATATGAGAGTTTTTTTCAGAGCACAAAAATCAAAAGAGGAATGTAACATTCTGTTGAAAAATCAT
>JAGWAF010000049.1 GCA_018302085.1 Candidatus Woesearchaeota archaeon
ATGAAGCAGATTATGATCTTGTACTCGGAACTACACCGATGATAACGCACTACTTCAAAGCGGGAATTGAGTATAAATACCAATTGGCGCAAATAAAAAGGATAAAGATTTTACAACCTGCATCGGCGCAAGAAACGCAGGGAGGGTCACAAACAAGAACGGAAGCACCGATTATTACAGCGTATGAAGCAAAGAGTGTTGCACAAACAACAGCGACGATCACGTGGACTACTGATCGGAACTCCGCAGGATTTGTTGAGTATTGGGAAGCAAGCAATCCCTCATTAATTTTTGAGGCGGAATCCATGCACGCAGAAATAGAACATAATATTTTAATCATAGAAGGTCTTGCGCCTGGAAGAAGCTATGTGTTCAGAATAAATTTAGTTGATGATACAAATAATGGTATGATCATTAGAAAATCAGCGCCTAAAACATTTAAAACAAAAAAATGAAGAAAATAATATTTGTAACCATCTTGATGCTGCTCATACTGCTCCTCGCAGGCTGTACTTTTTTTGGGGGAAAGCAGCAGGTTCCTGACGTGAATGTGCACATAGGCAGGGAAGGATTAACCATACGATTTCTGAAAGACACCCCGCCAAAAAGCGTGTATGAAGATACGAACTTTCCTCTCCTGGTTGAAATTCAGAACAAGGGAGCTGCAGACATAGAAGCAGGATGGCTAATTATTGGATACGAACAAGCAAATGTAGAAATTTCAGGTGAAACTGTGCAGCCCTTCAGATTATTAGGGAGAACCAGTGCAGATCAGATAGGGGGCCAAGAAATAATAGATCTTGTAGGGCACGCAAAAAAATTATCCTCGCAAATGCAGCGTGTAGACAGCACATTGAGCGTCACGGCGTGCTACGCATATACGACGGATGCAACGACTGACGTGTGCATAGAAACGGATATTTATGGCCTCGCAAAATATCAAAAGTCATGCAAGGTCGAAACGAAAGCAATGAGCGGAGGCCAGGGAGCCCCAGTTGGTGTAACGAAAGTAGAACCCAAAATGATCCCCCATGAAAATAGAGACAAGGTAATCCCAGAGTTTACGATTGAAATTCAAAATCTTGGAAGTGGGCAAAGCCTCGTCCCTGAAATGATCGATACTGCATGTTCGTCCCGCTCAATCAAGCATGAAGCTTTCAACATCGTTCGCGTGGAAGCAAAATTATATGAGTATGATTTGGACTGCAGACCCAAGATTGGGGATGTTATTACCGAAAATATACCTCAAGGAATCGCCAATGCCGGATATGTAAAATTGAAAGAGAAAAAAGGAACTGTCATCTGCAGTTTACCCTCAGGAATTTCTAAAGCAAGAGGCACATACCTTTCACCTTTGAGAGTACATCTCGATTATGGATACATGGACACTATTGCAAAACAAATGGAGATTAAGAGGCCTGCGAGCTGATTATATTCAAATAAATCAAAAGGTTTATATAAGAAAAAAAGGCTAATGGACGGGAAGGCTCTATGAAAAAAGTATTTGCTCTCATGCTCATTATTGTGTTCTTAACCAGTTGCCAGTTCTTTGGTGCAAAAGAAACAACGAGAGAAGGTGCATTGAACGCAGAATTCAGAACAGGAACTCAGGGTTTAACGATGCGTTTCATGCCCAATTTGCCTCCATCACGACTTTTTGACAATGAAAGATTTGTTACAATTATTGAAGTTGAAAATAAAGGCGCATTCCCAGTAGGGGGCTCATTAGATCGAATTTATTTAAGCGGATTTGATCCGTCAATTATTACCGGGATTCCATTGCAAGGAGAACCATTACTCGAACTTGAAGGAAGAAGTGTTTTCAACCCCACGCAAGGAGGAATTGATGCTGTAAGTTTTGAAGGACAAATTCAGCCCCTGGGGCCAGCAACGGACAAGTATAATCCGACAGTTATGGCGACTGCATGTTATGGCTATAAAACCATCGCAACAGCCAACGTCTGTATCGACCCAGATCCTTTTTCAAGAACAAGCGAAAGAAAGGTCTGCATTCCTCAAGGGGTAAGCCTAGGCTCCCAAGGAGCACCCATTGCAATTACAGATGTACAAGTGGAACCTTCCCCAAGTAGGACAGTGTTCAGAATTTTTATACAAAATGTGGGGGGAGGAACACCAATTAAAGATCTTACTTTGCTCAATAAATGCAGCCCGTACGATTCTCGAGGCCTAGAATTTGATGAAGTGGATTACATCACTTTGGAGGGTGTAGAAGTTGCAGGCATGCATCCCGTATGTAAACCAGCACAAGAAATAAGATTAACAAATGGGAGGGGAACTATTGTCTGCAGCCTTGGAAACACCTTTGGAAGGAGTGCTGCATTCATCAGTCCTTTGAACATTGTCTTACGTTACGGCTATCGACAGACGATTCAACAACCCGTTGAAATTGTAGCTTCAAGAGGGTTTAACTAAAAAGAGGATGAGACCATGAAAATAAAAATATTATTGATCCTATGCTTGTTATTTGTGGCGGCTTGCGCTCAGGAAGAAGGGGCGCAGGTCCAAAGAACAAATCCATTTAGAGGAGGAACCGAGGGAGTTAGTATTAACTATGTAGAAAATTCTCCTCCATCAGAAGTGTTTGACGGTGGTGGCAGCCCTTTTAACATTGTTGTAAAAGTTAAAAACATAGGGGAATATTTCGTTCCCAAGAATAAGGCATTTGTAGAACTTTCAGGATTTGCACCGGAAGCATTTGGACTCACTGCGGGGCAGTTGAAAATTAACCCACCTGAAGATCTCATCGCGGCAACAATTGATTCACAGGGAACAGAAATCCCAGGAAATGAGGTATACGCCGAATTTCAAAATCTTAATCATCAACAGGCCATCACAGGAGCTTCTTTCACTTACCCTACAATAAGGGCAGAAGTATGCTACCAGTATGGAACCATTGCGCAATCCGTACTTTGTTCACGAGAAAACCTTGTGCAACCTGAAGAAGGGGGTATCTGTAATTTGAATGAACAAAAAGTAGTGTTTAATTCAGGAGCTCCAGTACAAGTCGTTAGTTTACGACAAACCCCAAGGGCAACGGATAAGATAGGATTCCAGTTTGATGTCCAACACCTTGGTACAGGGATAGGAGGAAAAGTCTTTGAACTCGGCACTGAATGTAAAGAGACCTTCAGAACATATGAAGATAAAGTCCTTGTTAGGGTACGCACGGACAGGCCTGGACTTGAATGTACAGGTTTAATTCCCGCAACTGGGCAAACCGCACTTGGAGTTTCTGGGTACGTGAATTTGTACGGTGGCAAAAAGGCAGTACAATGCACCCAAACTATTCAAAGCCCAAAAGACTTTGAATTCCCAGTTACAATCGAGCTTGAATACGACTACAGAAACATGGCAGAAACAAGCCTAGTTGTAAAACATTCCGGAGGGATTTAGTTCTTTTTTTAATTTTTTATATTTCGATGTTTTTTTAAGTTTATATTTTTCATTTCTTACATTTATTTTTTAAGTAATTGATTTCTATTGTTTTATTTTAGTATTATTTTCTGCCTTTTTATTTTTGAAAACTGGCACTTGATAAAGTTCTCATTGGAGAAGAGAAAAAGAAACGATCGTTACAAAAAATCCTTGTGCATAGAAATCCTGGATTTCTTGCACACAAAATCTTTGATTTTGTTGTGCCTAACTATATTATGTGCTAGTATTATTTCTCTTTTGTGATGCCAACTTGTGCAAGGAATGCCTCTAATTGCAGATAAGCATCGCTCCCCTCAACCATGCGGAATTCTGCCTCCGCACACTTGTCAATGAGAAATATTTTTTGCCGATCGGTAAGAGAAAGGTCCCAAATGGCCTTTTGGATTTGCTTGACAATGTCGATGCCTGACAAGCCATAATTAAGCATAATTGATAGCAGCCGGGATCGCGCTTCTGCAAATTTACCCTGCGATGCAAGGTTGAGCATTTCCTTAATTTCCTCGGGCTCCGCAACCGCAGCCATAGAAAATATTAATTGAGGAGTAATATTTTTTTCCAATACTGCGCAGCTCTGCAGAATGTTTTCCATTCTTCTGCAATCGCCTTCACAAACTTGGTATAAAGCTTCCTTGGCTTCATTGTTTATGGTCAGTCCTTCTTCATATGCAATTTTGTCAAGAATAACAACAACATCATGCTTGGGAAGGGGCTTAAAACGGAAAACTGCGCACCTACTTTGAATAGGGTCAATAATTTTACTCGAATAATTCGCGGAGAGAATAAACCTACATGTCGAGGTGTAATTTTCCATAGTTCTCCTCAACGCTTGCTGCGCCTCTTTTGTCAGGGCGTCACATTCATCCAAATAAATTATTTTGAAAGGGACATTACCTATCGCTTTCGTTCGTGCAAAATCCTTCACTTTATTCCTTACAACGTCAATGCCCCTTTCATCAGATGCGTTCAACTCAAGAAAATTCTGATGCCACTGATCCTTGAAAAGTGATTTTACAACGACTAAGGCGAGGCTTGTCTTACCAACACCAGCAGGGCCTGTAAAAAGCAAGTGAGGCATGTTCTGCTGCTCCACAAACGCCTTAATTTTAGTAATGGCAACATCCTGCCCCTTCACATCCTCAAACTTTCGAGGCCGGTACTTTTCCGTCCAGAGATTACTCATGGAAAAGGAGAATCAAAGTACATTTAAAAGCCTTTAGCTTTTACTAAATAATCACTAAATAATCTGAACACAATCTAAGCACCGCCCAAGCACAGCCTAAACAATATCTTCCTCAGAAATCACCATAAAATCACCAATGGCGATGACTGCAGAGAAAGGAATGAGGATTTCGCCCTCCTTATTTTTTTCCAGTTCAAGCTTTTCTGTGTATGCGGTAGGATTTGCAAGAACCAAGTGAATAAGCTCGCCACTTCGCGTTTCGAAAATAAGGTCGCCTACTTCACCGAAACGTTTTCCACTCTTGCTTACGACAGTCTTTCCAATCAATTGCTTTGAGAATTTTTTATCATCTGCCATAACGTACACCTGCATTGCTGTTAAGCTTTCACTATGCTTTTGAAGAGGCGTGTGGACTATTTAAATGTTTCTGTTCACTGACGTGAGGAAAATGGGCAATCATCGTCTTGAGGATGAGAAAACGAACACGACAAAAGAGAACTTTGCAAAATGTCAAAAAAGAGAGTATTTTAGGCAAAGTTCTCTAGAGAGAAATTTGAATAACCTGTTAAATTTGTTCAAACTTCTCAAAAGAACGAAGAAAAGACAGCATAATAAGCATGCCAGAATAAATAAAAATCCCAACCGCAGCAAGCTACGTGGTATTACACCCAGTTAAGAAATAAAGAAAGGTTTTTATACGATTCTTATCTTTGAAAACTTATGGACACCCAGAGCAGAATTGAACTGGTAAAGCAAGTCGGGGAAGAGATTGTTACAGAAGAAGAACTGAAGACGCTTTTGGAAACGAAAACACATCCCATTGCATACGATGGTTTTGAACCGAGCGGAAGAATCCATATTGCGCAAGGTATTCTTCGCGCATTAAATACAAACATAATGATTGAAGCGGGATGCAGATTCAAATTTCTCATTGCTGACTGGCACGCGTGGGCCAATAATAAGCTGGGAGGAAACCTTGAAAATATTCAAACTGCAGGAAAATATTTTGTAGAAGTCTGGAAAAGTTGCGGCATGAATTTAGACAAAGTAGAGTTTGTGTACGCGAATGATCTTGTTACCGACAGGGACTATTGGAAAAAAGTCATCAACATTGCGAGGAATAGCACTGTAAAAAGAGTTACGCGCTGCGTGGAAATTATGGGGAGGCATGAAAATGAAGCATTGCAAACCTCCCAAATGTTATACCCATGCATGCAAGCAGCAGACATTTTCCAACTCGAAGCGGACATCGCACAATTAGGAATGGATCAAAGAAAAGTCAATATGCTCGCGAGGGAATTAGCACCCAAATTTGGATGGCAAAAACCTTTAAGTATTAGCCACCACATGCTCATGGGGTTAGGAACGCCGCCGGAAGGACATGAAAGCACTGTTGAAAGGGCCATCCATCTCAAGATGAGCAAATCAAAACCCCATACCGCCATTTTTATGACGGATAATGAGGCAGAAATCAACGACAAAATTAGCAAGGCACACTGTCCTGCAAAAATTGTTGAAGAAAATCCCATTCTTGATTATGTGAAACACATTATTTTTCGTAAATATCCTATATTAAGAATTGAAAGGCCTGCAAAATTTGGAGGGCCGGTTGAGTTTGAGAATTTTACAACATTAACAAATGCGTACGCGGCAGGAGAACTTCATCCCATGGATTTGAAAAATGCCGTCGCATTCTATTTGAATGAGCTTGTTAAACCAGTGCGTGATCATTTTGAAAATAATAAGAAAGCCAAAGAATTATTTGAACAAGTCAAAGGTTTTGAGATTACCCGATGAAACTCAAAGAGTTCCAACAGTATTTACAAGAAAAAAAGATTGATGCGACACTTCTTTACCAGTTTGACCTGGGAAATCTTCATGCACCACTTTATTATTTCTCACGATATACCGGGTACGGAGCATTAATTATCCCTGCTTCCGGCAAACCAGTGCTTGTTGTGCCAAAATTAGACGAGGAGCGTGCAACACAAACAGGATTAGAGGTTGTCAGTTGGCAGAAAATCAAATTCAGCGAAGTTATAAAAAAGACATTTCGGCAGTGCCATCTTGGAAAAGAAAGAATTGGCATCGATGAAGACAGAACAAGTATTGCGCTGGCAAAAGTGTTCAAGAAACAACTTGCAAAAACACTTGTTCCGATAGGCAAAAAAATTTCAGAATTACGAAGAACAAAAACAAATGACGAATTGAACATTCTCAGAGAAGGATGTTATGCCACCACACAAATTCTAAATAAGGCCCTTGCAAATTTTAGCGCTTTCAAAACGGAAAGTGATGTTGCAGCATTCCTGCAATATGAAGCGAAGAAAAGGGGATACGATCTTTCCTTTCCAGCTGTTGTAGCTTCGGGCAAGCATGCGTCCCTGCCCCACCATGAAACAGGGCCCATTAAGTTACAACATGGATTCTGTGTTATTGATTTTGGCATCAGATACCAACACTATTGTACTGATATGACAAGAACAGTATTTATTGGAAAACCAAATTCGGGGCAAAAAAAGTTATACGAACTAGTTTTGAAAACACAAAGGAATACTACAAGGTTGTATGTTGAAAAGAAAAAATGCGTGGACATTGATGCATTTGCAAGAAAACAACTTGGCAACTATGAAAAATATTTTATTCACAGCTTAGGACACGGCATTGGATTAGAAGTGCACGAGGCACCTGGCATTGGCCCTAGCTCAAAAGATCACCTGCAGATTTCTGATGTGGTTACGAACGAGCCAGGGGTGTATATCCCCAAAAAATTAGGGATAAGAATTGAGGATGATGTTGTAATAACAAAGAAAGGCCCTGAGGTGCTTACGAATAAGTGTAGTACTGATCTGACCACCCTCTGAAGATCCCAATACATTTATAAATACAGACCGTTTTAAAGACGTGATGGACGGCAATAATACCAAGGAAAAGATTGACAATCTCATTTATTCTTACACACCAGATATGAGCGGGCTTGTGGAAGAAAATCGTTTTCTCAGAGAAACCCTGGAGAATGTCAAAAAGGAATTGGACAAATTCAAGAAAACTCCGCTCCTGCTCTGCGAACTTAAGGAAATAATGCAAGATAAGGCAGTAGTAAGACTCCAGAATGGAAACGAATTTTTAGTTGAAATCTCTAGTGAAGCAAAAGATTTGAAGCCCGGGGACACGGTTCTCTCTGAACAAAAAAATCTTACAGTTATTAAAAAAGTTACCCCAACAAAAAGTTTTAATGTAGAGAAATTTGTCATTTTAGAAAAGCCCAAAATAACCTGGGATGAGATCGGGGGCCTTGATCAACAAGAACAGGAAATCAAGGAGGTCATTGAGTTACCATTATTGAAACCGGAACTGTTCAAAAAAGTAGGAATACAGCCGCCTAAGGGAATCTTATTGCACGGCCCCCCTGGAACTGGCAAAACATTACTGGCAAAAGCGGTAGCGGCATCAACCCATTCTAGCTTTATAGAAATTGTAGGTTCAGAGCTAGTACAAAAGTTTATTGGAGAAGGTGCAAAGCTTGTCAGAGAAGTTTTTGAACTAGCAAGGGAAAAAGCACCCTCAATCATTTTTATTGACGAAATCGACGCGTTGGCATCTGTGAGAATTGAAATAGGAACAAGCGGGGAAAGGGAAGTGCAGCGCACTTTTATGCAGTTGCTTGCAGAGATTGACGGTTTCAAAAGCTTGGATAATGTCAAAATTATTGGTTGTACAAACAGAAAAGACATTCTTGATCCTGCCATGATAAGGCCTGGAAGGTTGGACCGCCTTATTTTTGTTGATAATCCCAATGATGAAGGGAGAAAAGAAATTTTCAAAATCCATTCTCGAAATATGAAACTTGACAGAAAAGTCAAGATTGATGACATTGTGAAGAAAACGAAAGGATTTTCAGGAGCAGAAATTAAGGCAGTGTGCACAGAGGCAGGGTACTTTGCAATCCGGGAAAACAGAACAAAAATTCTTGCAAGAGACTTTGATAGAGCAGTGCAAAAGGTTCTTGAGCAGAAGGAAGTCCAAGATCAAGGAAATCCAGCGATGTTTGGATAAAGTACATTCATCAGTTACATCCGTTCATCATCGTTTCCTCAGTGGGTGTTCACCAAATCATCATGTACAGTTGTCTTAAACGTTCATTGTTCTTAAAGATTGTCTTCAGCTGAAGTTAAATAGATTAACAGATTAACACTTATTTTTCTTTTTATATTGTTTAACAGATATTGTTTTATATTTTGTTTTTGTTATATTGGTTAACAAAGCATCCTAAAAAAATAAACTAAAGAGAGGTTTGAATAACCTATCAAATTTGTTCAAACCTCTATAGATTACTTTGAATAAATGATAAATCAGGGGGTTATTCAAAGTCCTCTAAATTAATTCAACACTTGAAAGTCCACGCAAATTCTAAACACGCGAGGAGCGTGCTGACCGCATTTTGTCAGAGAAATAATTTTACAAGTGCGCCCTGCAGTGTCACAGGCATCACTGATTTTTTGAGAAGCTTCTTCGAACTCGGATTCATGCAGAAAATCGTAAAAATGAATAATCGCATTTTTCTTTGCTGCACCGAGAGCAATGTCTAGGAAATCTTCACCACCTTTAGGAAGGGGCATGCAGATTCTGTCAAATTTCTCTTTGAGCTTCGGAATAACTTTTCTAACATCCCCCAAATAGAGACGAACGTTATACAATTTGTTTAACGCAACGTTTTCCAAGGCTAATTCATGACCCTGCGGATTAATTTCAACACCCACAATCTCCTTTGCTTTTGTATTTTTTGCAAAAACACAGGGATAAGGTGCGCAGCCAGAAAACATCACTAAAATTTTTTCACCCGGATTAATCTGATCCATGATCCTTTTTCTTTCTGAGCTCATACGAGGAGAAAAATATACATTTTCAACGTGCACCTTTAATCGCGTGTTTAATTCTTTATGGATCGTTGTCTTACGTTTCTCACCAGCGATAACCTTTACCTTCTGTTTACGATATTTTCCTGTGTGGATTCCAACTCTTTTGCAAACGACCTTCACATTTTTATGCATATCAAGAAGAGCATTTGCAATCATCTTTTCTTTTTTAGATAATTCATCTTTAATTTCAAGAATAATAATATCCCCAATCACGTCATAGCTCGTTGTCAAGTGTTGTAATTGTTTTTCACTTAAACTACTTGAGAGAATTTCCTTCAAGGTTACCATAGCAAGAGCACCACACCAAAAATCATCACGCAACAGGATATTGTACGGACCCCTAAGTTATGCTCATGAAACAGTCTACCACCCATAATCACGGAGAACAAAGAACCTAAACTTAAAATAGGAGTGACAAGGCTGATAAGCACCTCAGGGTTTGCAACGGTGGTAAAGTACAAGTAATCCCCTACTAGAGTTGCAATCGAAAAACCTATTATGTATTTCCAACTTTTTTTCAAAGTAGAAAGAAGATCTTGATACCCTCCGTATAGGAAACTGCTAATAAGAAAGTAGGAAGAAAAAACTAGCGCGTAATCAACAAAGAAGAATGTGAGGACATCAGCTTGTTTCAAAATAATTTTATCAAGCAGGATAGAAAATGCGGTGAACAACAAAGCAGTAAAGATGTACGCCAAATAACGCTTCGGTAAAATTTTGAATCTTTTGATGATATGAAAAATATATTTATCGGTTTCCAACAGGGTAGTGCCTGCGATCAGTAATACAGCGCCTCCGAAATTGGAGGGAGTCCATCGCTCCCCTAAAAAAACAAAAGCGAGAATGAAAACATACAATGTTGTTAAGGTTCTCATGGGTGCAACCTGGGAAAGCTCCATATGACGAGCTGCCTTAACAAAGAGGAGCCATGCAATTGAAACACACACTACTTTTATCAACATCAAAAAATATAATGAAATGGACCAGTCAAAATTCATTTGAGGTATAAAAGGAAGTAACATCAACAAAACGATGAATGTAATGCTCAGCAGAAATTCTAAAGAATGCTGTCTAAAGAGAGCTTTTTTAAGGTAGATATCCGCAATCCCTATACACGCTGCACTGAGCAATGCAAGCACAAACCATTCCATGTTACAAAAATTCCCCCAACCCCTTCTGATGACCTTTCGTGTCAACAATTTTGCTTAACGAGCTAGTGATTCTTTCTTTTGAAAAGTCGTGTTCTCCTACGAGCAGTTCAACAATTTTTTCCGCATTCGGTTTTTTCCAGGTTAAATGGTACTCATCTGTCATCTGCATTTTTTTGAACAGGTTAAAAATTTCTTTCCAATCGTGGGGAGAGTACTCACTCCACTTGACATCTTTGAAGAGCTTATCAAAATCTTTTTTGTACTCTTTGACTAATTTTAAACCGTTTTTAGGACCAATACCCTTGATACCTGCTCTGTTATAATCCGTTCCAATAAGCATGGACAGAACAATAAGCTGCTCCTGATCAATGCCCAGCTCATTAAGCATCTCACTGAGGACAATAAGCTCTGGCTTAATTTTTTCAAAACCTGCCCCCTTCTTTTTCTTTCCAGCAACAGAGAGGTTGTGAATAACTCTTGTCGCACCGTAGAGTAAACTATCATAATCCTGACTTACGACAGCGTAACCATCCCCCTTTCTCACCATATAAGCGGCTTGAGCTTCCCCTTCCGAAGGTGCCTGAATTATGGGTAACCCAAAAGCGAGAATCAGCCGTTTTGCTTCCTCAATCATCTCTTTGGTTAAGACAGCAGTTCGTGAAGCATATTTTTTCATACTTTCAATGTCTTTTTCTTGGACTGCGACGCGGTATTTTGCCAAAGCTTCTTCTTTGATCAATGCACGACGTGCACGTTCCTCCTTCTTCAAAGCAGGGGCTTCTCCGTCAAATACAAAGACAAGTTTCATTCCTTTCTCCATAAAATTGGTTGTGCGCGAGAAGAGCCCCGCGAGGTGACTGGTGATGTTCCCTTTGCTGTCTAAAAGAGGGGTTCCATCACGCTGCCTAATCGTTGTAATCATTTGGTAGAGCAAGTTGAATGCGTCTATGATTAGGATCTTGCCATTCAGTTCCTCAAAACTTATTTCTTTGCGCGGCACCAACTCACGTATGTTAATTCCCATATGGGGGTTGGGCTCAAATGAGTTTAAGAAAGTTGCGAAAATAGCACGCCCTTGAGACTGGCCAGGATAAACTCCCTCGCTTTGGGACTCAATTCCCCAGAAGAGAGAAGAACTAGGGGAAGTTTTTGATCCTGGGCTTCAAGATATGCAGTGCTCAAATCTTCTGGGGAAATTTTCTTCTTGTTTTTTGCCTTGCAGAAATATTTTACTTCGCCCAAAGCGCTTGTAAAACTAATGATAAGATTGACTTCCTTTTTCTTTTTAACAAGGAAAGAAGAATGGATGGTGATATTTTTTTCTTTACAATGGTGTTCAATCAGTGAGTAAAAATCGTCATTGATTTGAGCTTGTTGCGTTGGTTGAGATTGTGTTTGGAGTGTAGACTGAACAATGCTGTGGGATGGTTGTATTTTCTCTTTTTTTATTTCCCGTTTCTCTTCCCTTTCTTCTTTTTTCTCATCTTTTATTTTCTTATCGTCCCTCTCCGCTTGCGGTTTCTCTACTTTGGGAGGCTCTAACAATTTTTTAATTTCTAGAGTTGCGTCGTCGTCAGAAAGAAGGTACCATTTCCAAAAGATTTCTTGCTGATTCTCGTACGTTACCTGCAAAGGAACTGCGAAATCCTTGATAGCGCGAAGACATACTTGGGTTAATGCGTCGCATGTCATGTCGCGGAGCACCTTGCTTGATTGTAGCAGTGCATACGCGCGCAGCTCTTTTTCATTGAGATGCATGTTAAACTTCTGAAGTTGGTCTTCCTGACCAGGCAAAAAATAAAGGGGGGTGCTTCCTACTTTTATTGAGGAGATTTTTACTTTTGTATTTGCGCTTAATTCAGAGAGAATGGCGCCAGCCATCATACCGTCCTTACTAATATGCTTGGCAATTTGAGTGGGTGTACTGGGCCCGTGTAAACGCAGATAAGAAAGCGCTTGTTCTCGATAATCCATAAAATAGGACAATGCTGATCGTTTTATATAGTTTATTGTTTGAGAAAAGACGTAGAGAAAAGATATACATTGAAAAGCACGCCATCTTTTTAAATTAAAACTTATTTCTCTTTGTATGACAATTGTTCTTGAGAAGTTGCTCACCCAAGCTTTAGAAGATATCGGCTTTGGAAATGGTGGAGAACACGTTATATACCAGTTACACCTTGAAGAGGTAAACCTTAGAGAGATGCCACCGCCATACCAAGCCCAGTTAAAAAATAGAGCATTTGATTTGATGATGAACGAGATACCTGGACGTCTTAATAGAAAATTTGAAGGACAATTAATCAGACCTTTTGGCGCTAGAGAACTTGATGGAAAGGACCCTTCACTGTATAAGATATTATTTGAAACCTACTGTAATGCTACATTCTGGAGTGAGTATCATTCTCCTTTTAGCATGAGGTTATGGACTGGTGAATCAGGTTTTATTGTCGCGGTGGCACAATTAGGGCAGGGGTTTAACGCGATAGATATCGATCGAAGTAAAAAAATACAAAATGCGGGATGTGGATTTGATATGTTTAGAACACAACAAGGGTACGAAGTGTTTTTTGATAATCCTGTTGATGCAAGAACTGTTTATGTTATGCATAGAATGTCCAATCCGTTGGAAGGACCTTCAGAAGATGTGCTAGCAACGATTGAAATGTTTAAAAAACTGAGACAACCCACACAGTGAGACTAAACAAATTCACGGCCTCAACCATCTGCATTCCCAATAACTGACATCATTTTCTTCATCGACAACCGCAATGAGAAGTCTTTTCTTAGTAGAATGTGCCACTCTATTTTTCGCAGAGAAGTCATGCCATGTTAAGCTTTGTGATTCGTTCACAGGGAAAACAATCCATCGTGCGTGATCTTCTCCTGGTTTTACACCACGATCATAGACGCGAAATTCTGCTCCGAATTTTAACGCGGTTTTAATGATGTAGCCGCGTTCTCTGATGTCACGATACACACAGTATTTAGTCCAGAACATTTTTTCAAGTCGCTGTGTTTTTTGGAGCAATTGATCAAATGTTATGGGACAATTTTTTCCGTCGAGAATGTGGATTTTTTCTTTTTCTAAAAGGTATGTGGATTCGAGCAGAGAAAGTTGCAAACTTCCGTTTGTAAGAATTTTTCCGTATGTACTTTGATTGAAGAGTTCTCTGGCCTGATCACTATTTTCGGTTAAGACCCTTTCTTTTGTAAACATAGCTTTGATGCTTTCTGGCTTTGTCATATCATTTTTTCAGAGTGCTGTGCTTATAAAAGTTACTATAATTGTTAACAATATTGTTATAAAAGATAAGCTGGGCTAAAGTGATGTTAATCTTTGTGCAAAGAAAAGCATTGCTTTTCTTGCACAGGAAATCATAGATTTCCTTGTGCCTAACTTTTGATTTTTCAATATTTTTTGTTATTATTGAGAAGTTTGAAATAATGAGAAATACTCAAACTTCTCTAGAGAACTTTGCCTAAAACACTCCATTTTTTGCGTTTTGCAAAGTTCTCTATTCTTAATTTTATTCTTAATCTTGTTTATTACTCTATTTTTATTATTTTATTTTTAAGATGGCTCTATTTCTTTATGCTCCGTTATATTTGAAGCGTTATGCTCAGAGAAGGTTGAAATTAGAAAACGACACAAATAATAGGACTAAATGGTCGTTTTCTACTTAGAAACGGACAGTAATGCCATAAAGGTTATGTCCGTTTCTAAATAATAAGAAATACTCAAACTTCTCTAGAGAACTTTGCCTAAAACACTCCATTTTTTGACATTTGCAAAGTTCTCCTCAATAAAATTTTATAAAATTGATGGAAAAAAATTAAAAAAATATTTGAAAAGGGGAAAAAGACTGGTCGAACCGAAAAATCCTTGTGCATAGAAATCTTGGATTTCTTGCACACAAAATCTTTGATTTTGTTGTGCCTAACTTTACCTTCTCTTACCTGCAGACTAACGCAAACACATATAAACAAAAGATCCGTATAAAGTGTATGGAACTCACAGTTTTGGGGACAAGCAGCATGATCCCCACAAAGGAAAGAAATGTCTCTGGATATTTTCTTGCGTTTGAGAAAGAGGGCATCCTCCTTGACTGTGGAGAAGGAACTCAAAGACAGATGAATCATGCAGGCATTCGACGTACTAGAGTGACTCGCGTTCTCATTACCCATTGGCATGGTGACCACGTTTCTGGACTCATAGGGTTATTACAAACGATAGGCAATGAAGAGCCTACGACAAAGTTAGAAGTCCATGGTCCTCAAGAAACCAAAAAAAGAATGCAACACCTCTTACAAAGTTGTGTCTTTGAAAATAAAGTTCAACTTGAAATCTACGAACACGATCCGAACTGGATGAGGGAAATATGTGAAGGAAAAAGTGTACACGTGGGCAAGATGGTTGTTAAGCCGGAACAAGTTACATTTGTAGAAAATGGAAAAAAGTTTGTTTATATTCCTGACACGACTCTTAACAAATTCATTCCTATGCTCGCCAAAGATGCGGATGTTATGTTGATCGAATCGACGTACGCTGCTGATCTTCCTGAGAAAGCGGAGGAGTACATGCACTTAACAGCAAACGATGCTGCAATGATGGCACAACAAGCAAATGTGAAAAGGCTTGTCTTAACTCATTTTTCACAACGCTATAAAGAAGTAAGCCAAATTCAAAGTGATGCATCAACTATTTTTCCTGAAACAGTATGCGCATATGATTTTATGAAGATAAAGGTTTGAGACTCTTTGATGCGAGTTTGACATCCTCTTCTTTGATGGTTTTTCTTCCTGCGTGCAATGCAAACTTCACAGCGTCAGCAGCCAAATGCTCTGCAAATTCTTCGAGAACTTCTTTGAGTGCGACTTTGCCCTTATCTGAAACGCGCTCTGCCCCTCCAAACTTAAGAATTTTTTCCATCGCTGCCAAGGGTAATAATCGTTTTACCATACTTTGTTCAAAGCTGCGTGGATTTATAAATGTTTGTGGCAGTTTTTTTAGATTTTTTAATTTCTCCAAGGCTTGTTTTCGAAAGCTTTTTATACGGGAATGCGCTCAGATTTAAAAAGAGGTGTATGTTTATGGCTACCGACGCAATTCTCCGCGTTACGCTCGCGATTATTATTGGAACTCTCGCTGCAATTGTATACAGTTTACGCGTCCTCGTTCTTATGGAAAGACGTGTTGCGCGCATGGAAAGACATATTGAAAGTATCGCACTGCGCATCGTTGAGGAAGAATACCGCATTGAGTCAGGTCTTGGCGCACGCGCTGCCAAAAAAGGAAGCAAGGGTAAAAAAAGAAGATAATTTTTCTTATGACTTCTTTTTTGAAGACTACTGCCCAGGGGATAGAAAGTTTACGTATTCAGGGCGCGTCTGCCATTGCAAAGGCCGCGGTTCTTGCAATGAAGGATGTAGTGCATCATTCTAAAGCAAAAAAACCGAATGTATTATTATATGAGTTGCATGACGCGCAAAGACAGCTTATTCGAACAAGACCCACAGAACCCTACTTAAGAAATAGCCTCAGATCCTGCCTCTACAAGCTGGTGATTGGTTCAGTGCCCAGTTTACGTGAGTCTGCACTCATGAGGATGCAGTGGACCTTGAAATTGCTCGAGAGAACCAATCAAGAGATCGCGGAAATAGGTGCGCGTCGTATTCCCAAAGGAGGTATTGTGTACACTCACTGTCATAGCTCTACTGTTGTTGCAGTTTTACGAGAGGCAAAACGCCAAGGAAAATCATTTATGGTGCACAATACCGAAACGAGACCTTCTTTTCAGGGAAGAATAACTGCAACACAACTTTCAAAGTTGGGCATTAAGGTACGACATTATGTTGACAGTGCAGCGAGACTTGCATTGAAGGACGCGGATGTGATGTTGATTGGGGCGGATGCGATAACTGCAGAAGGCAAAGTCGCCAACAAAGTGGGCAGTGAACTCATTGCGGAGGCTGCGCAACGCATTGGCGTTCCCCTCTACGTCTGCACACCAAGTTTAAAATTTGACCCGCACACTCTGTTTGGATTTGAGGAGGTCCTTGAAGAACGCCATGCTACAGAGGTTTGGAAAAACCCACCAAATGGGGTGAGTGTGGACAACCACGTATTTGAATTTGTGCAACCCGAACTCATTACTGGGATTATTTCAGAACTAGGTATCTTCAAACCTGAGTTATTGTTTTCAGAAATTAGAAGAAATTATCCATGGGTATTCCCACGATGATAAATCTCATAATTGTTTCTGTAAATCTCTAATCTCTTGCTCGATGTGTTCAATAGTTTTGCTATTGTCTTGTTGATTAAGAAGGTTTGCGCACTCAGGACACTTGTAGCTAAAGTCTGTGGATTGTTCGAAATTCAAGCGGATACACGCATTTGTACATAAAAAGTATTGATTTGCCTTTTCCTTTGTCAGGCGTTCCCTCAATTTTTCCAAACGTTTCTTCTTCAAATCTGTTGTAAGATAATTTACTCGTTTGGGATTAAACGTCCAGTAGTAAATATACCATCCCTTTTGCTTGTCTTTTTTTCTTGTGAATGACACGAGGCTAGAATCGTAAAGTCGGTAAAGCTGATTTCTGATAGCGTTGATTTCTTGATGGGCATGCTCTGCAAGCTTAAATTCGGAAATATTTTTTTTATCTTTCAGAATTTTAACTAGTTCAATCACGTCCTGACCAGCAACCTGGGCGACTACTTCTTCTACAAGCTTATCAGAGACCTTCATACAACCCCCGTCTTTTTAAGTGGTATGATTTTATAAACATTACTTTTTTAATGACTTTTTAAATCAGTTATTCTCTGATATTTAACGTTTATTTGGTATTTTTTATCTTTTTTTGGTTATAAATAGCTTTTTTAGGTGATATAATAGAAAATAAGGAAGTATTAGCCATTTTCAAGCTCGAAAAGAGTTAATTTTAAAAAGAGTTGTTACTAGAAAATGAACCTGTATTTTGGGATTCTCTGAATGTAATTAATTGCTCAAATGCTCTCCCCTTTTGCTCTGCATCCGACCGTGTAATGGAGAGTAACTTTCCAGAACTTTTCAAATGTTGGAGAGAAAGGAAGTACCAAGGACTACGAAAAAAACGTATTCCGATCCAGGGTTCTGCCCCGAAACGTTGCGCAAATTCTGAAAGATGATCAAGTTCTTCCTTGTCAAAATATTTTGCTTCATCACTAGTAATCTTGCATTCGATGGCCAGCCTTCTTTGCCCATTGCCTGCAAGCACATCACAACAAGGATATTGCATAGAACCAGAACCCGCAGCCCTCAGCGCTGCCCATCCTTGTTGCCAGAAGAGGTGAATTAGCTCCCTTTCAGCATCACTGCCCTTCTTTTTCCTGTCCATCTTGTGCCTGATGTTGCGTTCGATTCTTAAGAGTTGTTCTTTTTGCGTAAATATCGTCATAGGAGCCGAGATAACGTATGACTTTTTGTCTGCACTTTCCGTTGTTCCAGGAGCCTTTCACAAGATAGCAGTATTTCCTGCCTTTAATGATCTTCGTACGAATGAATGCCATGTTGTAGTTAGGCACAAGGGAGTATATAAATGTTTCTTTTCAGAGCAGCCTTTAGTATATTTTTGACTATAAAAATTTAGAAATCATGTTGTTTCATAATAAAAAAGTAAAAACGATGAAAGTTAGGCACAAGGTTCTGTTTTTTTATTTTCTTGTTATTTCAAACTTCTCTTAAGGTGATGCTGGGTAATCCTTCCAGACTTTGCTGAAGATCCTTTCGAGGGCTTTTGCAAAGAAGGGCGTGTTGGCCCAAACCCCTACATCATAAGTAGGATGAATTTCTTTATCGTCCAGAAGAAAAAAAGCAACTTCCTTGCTGTCGATCACGCAAAACCTTGCCCGGATATCATCAATGTGTTTTACTTGCGCGATTTTACTCAATTCAATCAAGAGAGGTTGGGTTTTTTTTGTGATAGGAGCTGCAATTTTTATTTTCGCACCGTTTTTCTTTGCTTTTTCAAATGCTGTCATGAGAATTTCTGCCTTGCGTACGAGGCCATCTTCCGTCGTCATCAGAACTATGCTTTCTTTCGCATCCTTAATCATGGAGTAGAGATGATTGTAAATATTTGTTCTTCCCTTGACTGCCCCTGCGAGGTCTGTGGGCTCAATTGTTTGAACACCTTGGGTATGCAGCACATTGAGTTCTTGAAGCACCTCGCCATCCCGAAGATGTTCTAAAGCTTCCGTTTGTTTCTTGGCGTCGTCTTTAATTTTATTTTTGACACGGTCGAGCACTTCAGAAGGATGAACAGCAATGTATTTGATGGGCTTTCCTAATTTCACGATGATGAATCCTTTTTTTTCAAGGGATTCAAGAACGTCATCTCTCAGCTTATTCAAAAAATCCTTCTGAATAATCATGATACCAGCTCCCACTACCTGCTTTGCAGCCTAGTTTACGAGCACAGGGAGGCTTAACTACTATATAAAGCTTTGCTAGTGTTAGTATTGGAGAGTAACAACTAGTTATTTATAAATGGCACTGACACCTTTGTTTCTTATGGAGATATGGTATAGGGTGCCATTTCTTTTGCAGATTATCAATAAAATAAAAAAAGATTTATATTATTAAAAAGTTATAATATAAAATATATATTAATTAATATTATTTTCTATATAGAAAACTAAATATAACCTTAATATAATAATAAGTAATTAATAATTAATATAATAGATAATTAATATAATAGATAATTAATATAATAGATAATTAATATGACCATCTAGATAATAATATAAAATAATTGAAATGATACAACTATGTCTTTTCCTATATTACCTTTATTATCTTATTATGCTATCTTTTTTTTATGGTTTCTCTTCACTATGGTTTTTTAGCATGTTTTTAGCATAGTTTATCTAAAAAGCTTGCTGAAAAAGTGTTTAGATCTGCACCTGTTCCATAAGAAGTCATGGGGTGGGGGTGTTTAGAGAAAAATGTAAAAAAATGTAAAAATCAAAAGAATTAAATACCTCACTTTCATTTGGAAAAACCTATAAAAATCTCTGTTCAAAAATAAAGCAGCATTACAAGCGTCGTACACCCCTGAAACGATTCCTCATAGAGATCACCAAATAGAATCCATTGCAAAAATCTTAGCACCCGCCTTAAAAGGGGAAAAACCCAGCAATCTTTTCATTTATGGAAAAACAGGAACAGGAAAAACGTTATCAGTAAAATATGTTTCACAGCAAATGGAAAAAATTGCGCAGCAGCGTTCCCTATCTCTCAAGATGGTGTATCTTAACTGCAAATTGAAAAAAATTGCAGACACGGAGTATCGCCTTATTGCACAACTCGCACGAGAATTTGGAAAAGCAATTCCTCCAACAGGTTTGCCCACTGATGAAGTGTACAATCTTTTCTGTCAAACACTCGATGCAAAACCCCAACAAGTTGTGATTATTCTTGACGAAATAGACCAACTTGTAAAAAAGGCGGGGGATGAGTTATTATACAACCTCACAAGGATGAATACAGATCTTAAACAAGGCCAGCTTACCATTTTGGGTATATCCAACAACCTCGTGTTTACGGAACAGTTAGACCCCCGCGTTAAAAGCTCCCTCTCTGAAGAAGAGCTTGTTTTTCCACCCTACAATGCCTTGCAAATCCAAAACATTCTCAAACAGAGAGCTGATGAAGCGTTCTGTGAACAAGTAATTCAACCAGGAGTTATTGAAAAATGCGCGGCGCTTGCCGCTCGGGAGCACGGGGACGCGCGGCGTGCCCTTGAATTATTACGTGTTGCAGGAGAAATAGCAGAGCGCAATGATAGAACCCACGTTGATTTAACAGACCTTGACGTGGCGGATGAAAAAATTGAAGTTGACAGAATCCTTGACGTAATCGGAACCCAGCCAAAACAATTTCAGGCAGTGCTCTACATTGTCGTTAACCTCGCCTTACAAAAAAAGAACCCTATCTTCACTGGCGAAGTATACGATCTCTATCGTGAACTCTGTAAAAAAATTTCGCTTATTCCACTCACCCAACGAAGGGTTTCCGATATCATCGCAGAGCTTGACATGCTTGGCATTATCCAAGCAAGGGTTATTTCCAAGGGAAGGTATGGCAGAACAAGGGAAATTTGTTTGGCAACACCTTCAAACTTACACGATCAAATGTACGAAATTTTGGCAGAAGGATTAAATGTAGCTTGAGCTCCTTAAGATAATTCTTCCCCACCAAAACCATGAACAGCGACCACATCCAACTAAAAAAAAGTATTGTGTCCCTTCTTATTCAAAAGAAGATTCTAGTGAGTGACGAACTTATTCATGTGTTGAATGATCCTGAGCTTCTTGAACGCCTCGGCAAAGAGGTCACTTCCGCTGACTTTGATGTCAACCTTGTTTTTCAATGGGTTGCAAAAAAGGAAAAAATTCCCACTGTGCTTTTCAACCCACTTGAAGTAGTATTCAGTTACAAAGATATCCCTAGGAAAAGAGAGTGCCGGGATTTCGTTAGCTATTTAAACGCCCGTTATGAGGCCCTCCAAAAAATGCTCCAACAGCGTCAAGAATTACAAGGTCTCACAAGCATTTCACGGGTGCTTGAAAAAAAAGACAAAGATACCCTAGCCGTTATTGCTATGGTGAACACGAAGGAGTACACTAAACAAGGAAATCTGATTCTCACAGTAGAAGACCCTACAGGCATGATCAAGGTTCTCGTTAACAAAACCAAACAGGATCTCTTCACTTTGGCAAACGATCTCGTGCTGGATGAGGTTGTTGGCATCATAGGCAAGACTGGCGATCGCATCATCTTTGCTAACGCCATCATCTTTCCGGATGTTCCCCTCACAAAGGAGTTGAAGAAAGGTCCTGATGATGTGTATGCTATTTTCTTATCCGATGTGCATGTTGGTTCTAAATATTTTCTCAGGGAAAATCTTGAACGCTTTATCCGTTGGATCAGTGGGGAAGAAGGCACGGATGAACAAAAAGCGATCGCGAGCAAAATCGGGTATGTTTTTGTTGTTGGGGATTTAATTGATGGAGTGGGCATCTACCCAGGGCAAGAAAATGAACTCCTCATTAAAGATGTCAAGGACCAGTATGCTGAGTTTGCCAAAATATTTTCTGGAATTCCCCACCACATTAAACTTATTATTTGCCCAGGAAATCACGATGCGGTAAGGTTATCTGAGCCCCAGTTAGAACTCTATCATGAATTTGCACAACCTCTGTGGGATATGCCTAACGCAGTCCTCGTTACAAATCCGGCGTTGATCAACATCGCGAGGGCCCCTGATTTTCCAGGATTTGATATTCTTGTCTACCACGGCTACAGCTTTGATTATTACGCTTCCCATGTTGGGGGCATTCGCAATAACGGAGGGTATGAACGCGGGGATCTTATCATGAAATTTCTTTTACAGCGAAGACACCTTGCACCTACCCACACAAGTACGCTGTATATCCCCGACATAGAAAAAGATGCACTGATTATTCATAAAGTTCCAGACATTTTCGCGACGGGGCATATTCACAAATCTGCGGTTGCAAATTATCGTAATATTACTTTGATTTCAGGGTCGTGTTGGCAAAGCACTACTGCTTTTCAAGAAAAGGTAGGGCACAAGCCAGAACCTTGCAAAGTACCAATTGTTAATTTGAAAACAAGGCATGTTACTGTGTTAAATTTTGGGGATGAACAGGGCTATGAACGTGGTGGCGAAGAATGAGCGATGTACCCTTACCCATATCCCAATTGTCTGGTGCGGGTCTGCCCCCTATCCAAATCTATTTTGAAAAAATTGATAAGGAAATTGAAAGATCATATGTGGTCGCAAATGCCGCAAGAGCTCGTGGGTACGATCCTGCTCCCCAAGTTGAGATTCCTCTTGTGAGGGATATGGCACAGCGTGTTGAAGGAATTATTTCTGTCGTAGCTCCCCAAATCATCGGTTCGGGGGTAGCTGAACGCATCAAGGAGCTTGAACAAAAATACGGTGCTTTAGATTGGAGAGTTGCTTTAACGATAGCACTCGAGATAGCGCAGGAGAAATATTGTAAGTTTAAAGATAAAAAAGAGGCCATGGAAATAGGAATTAGGGTGGGCCTCGCATATCTCACCCTGGGGACAGTTTCTTCTCCATTGGAAGGTTTCGTCGAGCTTGTCATTAGAAAAACAAGGGATGGGAAAGAATATTTTGCAGTGAGTTATGCTGGTCCTATTAGAAGTGCCGGGGGGACAGGAGCTTCTGTTTCCGCAATTATTGTTGATTATGTACGGAAGAATATGGGTTATGCAAAATATGATCCGACTGAAGATGAGATTAAACGTATGGAAAATGAGTTATATGATTATCATGAGCGTGTTGCAAATTTGCAATATTTGCCAAGCAAAGAAGAAATAGAATTTCTGGTGAGAAATCTTCCAATTCAAATGGATGGTCCTGCCTCAGAGAAAATCGAAGTATGGAATTTTAAGGATCTTCCCAGAATTGAAACGAATAACATTCGCAACGGTCCTTGCCTAGTTCTTGGAGAAGGTATTGCACAAAAAGCTCCCAAATTATGGATGCAGCTTTCAAAGTGGGGAAAGGAATTTGGTTTAGAAGATTGGAACTTTTTAGAAGAATTTGTCAGTTTACAAAAAAAAATTAAAGCCCATGGTCAGTCGAAAGGAACTGATAAAAAAACGATCGCCCCCGATTTTACTTTTATTAAAGACATTGTCGCGGGAAGGCCTGTGTTTACCCACCCTTTACGTGCAGGAGGTTTTCGTTTGAGGTATGGGAGATCAAGAACCTCAGGACTTTCTGCCGCTTCTCTGCATCCTGCGACCATGTACCTCTTAAATCAATATGTTGCAACAGGTACTCAGTTAAAATTAGAACGCCCTGGAAAAGCAGCGTCAATCACAGCATGTGACACTATAGAGGGGCCTATTATCAAAAAGAAAGATGGCTCTGTCATGCTTATATCGACGTTGAAAGAAGCAAAGCAGATTGCAAATGAAGTTGAAGAAATTTTATTTTTAGGGGACATTCTTATTTGTTATGGTGATTTTTTTAACAGAGCTCATAAGCTTATTCCTCCTGGGTATTGTCCTGAGTGGTGGGTTGAAGAATTAAAAGAGAAATTAAAAGAGAAAGGGGGTGTTGAAAATAGTGAGGTCAATAATAATGTGAATAAGGAGGTTATCACAAAAGCGCTCAAAGATCCTTTGCAATATATCCCGTCAGCCGAAGAGGCTTTAGAAATTGCAAAAACATACGGGATTCCTTTACATCCTTTCTACACATATCACTGGAAATTGCTTTCATATGAAAAGGCAATTGCCTTTATGCATTTTTTAGAAAAGGCAAATGTTCTGAAAGCTGAAAATGGAGAGACGAATAAGATCGAAAAGATGATGATTGTTTACGATAAACAGCAAGATCAAGAAGCTAAACGCGCTTTGGAGGAGGCTGGTGTTCCGCACATTTTAGTCAATGAGGAGCATTGTGTCTTTGAAGAAAATACAGCATTAATATTACACGAGATGTTTCAATTATCCGATTCTTCAAAGATTCGGCAACTTATAAAAAATGCAGAAAATACAAAAGAACAATTTGATTTTCTTTCTTTGATCAATCAACATGCTCCATTTACCGTTAAGGACAAATCAGGTGTTTTCATCGGTGCAAGAATGGGTCGTCCTGAGAAAGCAAAGATGAGAAAGTTAACAGGTTCTCCCCATGTCTTATTCCCTGTGGGGGAGGAAGGTGGAAGGTTTCGTTGCTTTCAAAGTTCTTTAGAAGCAGGGAAAGTCACAGCAGAGTTTCCAACATTTTATTGTTATGAATGCGAGAAAGAAACAATTTTTCCTTTTTGCGAAGAATGTTTATCACAAACAAGTAAACACTATTACTGTAAATTGTGCAAGCGTTTGATGAAAACTGAGTCATGCCCCCAGCATGGGATGGCGCGGCCATACCGTATAAGGGAATTAGATATCGGGCAATATTTTAGTTCAACACTAAAAAAATTGGATATGCAAGTTTTTCCTGACCTGATTAAAGGTGTAAAAGGAACTTCTAATAAAGGGCACATTCCAGAGCATATCGTGAAGGGAATTTTAAGAGCCAAGCATGATGTTTATGTGAACAAAGATGGCACAACACGTTATGACATGAGTCAGCTTCCTATCACTCATTTCAAACCAAATGAAATTGGTACTTCCATAGAAAAATTACATGAACTGGGTTACACCCACGACATTTATAATCAACCGTTGACTGGCAAAGGACAAATTCTCGAGTTAAAACCACAAGATATCATTCTTCCTGCAAGTGATGCATCTCCTGACGAGCGTGCAGATACTGTTTTTTTTAATGTAGCAAATTTTATTGATGAGTTGCTAGTTAAATTTTACAAATTGCCTTCGTTTTATAATTTAAAATCCCCCCAGGATTTGGTCGGGCATCTTGCCATTGCTCTGGCGCCTCATACTTGTGCTGCGATTACCACGAGGATTATTGGTTTTTCCAAAACCCAAGGTTTCTTCGCGCATCCATTAATTCATGCTGCTACCAGAAGAGATTGTGATGGCGACGAGGCCTGTGTAACTCTCCTTTTGGATGCTCTCATTAATTTTTCCCGTAGTTATCTTCCGGCGCATCGCGGAAGTACTCAGGATGCCCCTCTTGTCCTCACCTCACGATTAAAACCATCAGAAGTTGACGACATGGTGTTCCACATGGACGTTGCATTCTTCTATCCTCTTGAATTTTACAGGGCGTGTGAGGAATATAAAGATCCTTGGGAAGTAAAAATTGATCAGATTGGAAAACGTTTAGGGACACCTTTGGAAAATGAGGGGATGGGGTTTACGCATGACACAAGCAATATTAATAACACGGTGGAATGCGCAGCGTACAAAATCCTTCCTAGCATGGAAGAGAAGCTCAAAGGTCAAATGGATTTAGCCGTTCGAATCCGTGCTGTGGATGCTTCTGATGTCGCTCGTTTAGTGATTGAAAAGCATTTTTTGAAAGACACGAAAGGCAATTTAAGAAAATTTTCAACACAAGAGTTTCGTTGTGTTCACTGTAACGAAAAATATCGTAGGCCACCTCTCCTAGGTAAATGTTTGAAATGTAAAGGAAAGCTCATCTTCACAGTTTCTGAAGGCTCCGTTGTAAAATATCTTGAACCCATGATCAGCTTGGCGGAACATTATCATGTCAGTGACTACTTGAAACAAACTATTTACTTGCTCCAAAAAAGGATCGAAGCGGTCTTTGGCAAAGAAAAGGACAAACAAATGGGTCTAGGGAGATGGTTTGGATGAAATAGTTGTATTAAAGCAAAAAAGCCTCGACGAAAGCTCCTAAAATAATGACCCCTGCAGAAATCAAAAATAGGACAAGGCCGTCGATCGTAATTATCTTAAATTTTTTTGAAAATAACTTCTCACGCAATGTTGCCGTACTGATGATGCCCCCGCTTAAACTCGCTCCAAAATAACCCAGGGCTTCTAGAAATGTGTGGGGAAATACTCCCAGAAATAATGAAAGAAAGGCAATGAAGGGGGAAATTCCTTGGGCTGTCGCAGCTTGATGCGCAATGTAACCGAAGATCGCGCCCCACACGGATGCGTTCCACGTCAATAAAAACACGGAACCAGCACCATAAATGAAAGATAAAATAAGGAAGATAACTAGCACTTTCAAATTATTTTCCAACAATGAAAAGAATCCTTGTTGAAAGGTCGCTGCCGCTCCAGAACCGTCTATAATCATTCTTTGGTAAATACTTAATTGGGATGAAAACAAATGCTGCCTTGCAAGATTTGGCAGTATGATGGAAAACGCTGAGAAGGTTAACAAAATTCCAAAAAACATGAAAAAATAAATTTTCATCATGTCCTTATGCGCCGAAAACAATTTTCTTAAGCTAAACTTTTTGAACTTCGCCTCAGCGTTTTCCTCCAGTTGCAATAATCGGTTTAATGAAGGCACGATGGCAATGGTGGTAAAGGCGATTGCGGCAAGACTTGGGTTACCAGGAAAGAGGATCAATGCAGTAACCATACTAAGCAGGGAATAGAATAGCCCAAGAAGAAATGCATACTGCGGCTTCTTTGTCAACCATTTCTCAGAGTATATTTGTTCAAACATACCCTTTTTGTATTTTTGAGGTATAAAAAAGTGTCGATATCTTTTTCTTGAATTTTTTTGATTATTTTTATTTTTTTAAAGAGAAGTTTGAATAATCTCTCAATTTGCTGAGAAGTTTGAAATAATGAGAAATACTCAAACTTCTCTAGAGAACTTTGCCTAAAACACTCTATTTTTTGCGTTTTGCAAAGTTCTCTATAGTGAAGGCACCAAATATTCGAACATGAATAGTGCATTTTCACTATCACGAAAAGTATTGAGAAGTTTGAAATAATAATAAATACTCAAAATTCTCTAGAGAACTTTGCCTAAAACACTCCATTTTTTGACATTTGCAAAGTTCTCTATTGTAATGTTCGATAATTTAATGTTTTGAGTATATTTTCTTTAAGTTTTGCCAAGTCGTTTGCGCTTTTCTTTCTTCATGCGCTTGCGTTGCCATTTCCAACGCATCTGCCCCTTTTTTTTCCAACGTCGTGAACTTCGTTTCATGCTGTATACCTCAAATGTTATCTCAAATGCCCCCGTCGGGATTTGAACCCGAGTCGCAAGCTCGAAAAGCTCGCATGATTGGCCGGACTACACTACAGGGGCTCTTAATGATGGGCCCTCGGGGACTTTCACATTGCTGTTTTGAACCCCGGACCGCTGGCTGTCTTGAGTGTGCTAGAACACCGCCATATAAGACCAGCGCTCTAGACCAGGCTGAGCTATGGGCCCATCAGGTACTGCGAAATCGTAAACCATTTATAAAGCTTTTGACAAATTCATTTGTTTATACTCTCGATTCCTTCTTGCCAGGTGCAAGCCAGTTAAGTGCGTAAAGATAAAGAATTTATACTGCATCGGCTCCTATTTTTCCATGCTTGTTCAAATTTCCCAACAGCCCCTCCAAAAACCGGACTGGATTAGGGTAAGGCTTCCAACCACGGAACAATTTTCACGTCTGAAAACTATGCTCAGAAGGGCAAGTCTACACACGGTTTGCGAAGAAGCAGCGTGCCCCAATATTTACGAATGTTTTTCCCAAGGTGTTGCAACGTTCATGATAATGGGGGATGTTTGCACTCGTCATTGTCTCTATTGCCATGTCAAATCAGGAAAACCTCATTATTTTGATGATAATGAACCGAGAAAAGTTGCAGAGAGTGTGCGTCACTTAGGTCTTCACTATACGGTTATCACTAGTGTCACTCGAGACGACCTTCCTGATGGGGGGGCAACATGGTTTGCGCGAACGATACAACAGGTTAAGGAGAAAAGCTCTTGCATTGTCGAGGTGCTTGTTCCTGATTTTCAGTACAGCCCTGATTCGTTGAAGACGGTTGTCGCGGCTTCCCCCGATGTCTTTTCGCACAATATCGAAACCGTGCAGCGCGTTTATCCCCATGTCAGGCCACGCGGGGACTTCAAAAAAAGCTTACAACTTTTGAAGGACATAAAAAAAATAAATCCTGCCATGCACACAAAATCAGGATTCATGCTAGGACTTGGAGAAGCTCATGAGGAAATTGTGGAACTGCTCCATCAGTTGAGGGATGTTGGTTGCGATTTTCTTTCTGTCGGGCAATATCTGCAACCATCTCCAAAACACGTAAAGGTACAAAAGTTTTATACTCCAGAAGAATTTTTTCAGATACAAAAAAGGGCATATCAGCTTGGTTTTAAGCATGTGGAAGCGGGTCCACTCGTGAGGAGTTCATATCGTGCAGACAAATTAAAGGAAAAATTATGAAAAGCATTTACAAAGTTCCACGGGGAAAATTAATTAGGGTTGATTGTGTTCTTGATCAGGAGAGGAATGAGAAGATTAAAGCGATCAAAATCACAGGAGATTTTTTCTGTCACCCTGAAGAAAAATTTAATGCCATTGAGCAAGGGTTATATGATACTTATTTTGAAGAGGCAGCACTTCTTGAAAAAATAAAAAAAATAATTCATGAAGAGAAACTTTCCATCTTAGGATTTTCTCCTGAAGACTTAGCAAAAGCTATTCTGTTATGTACCCCGATGTGCAAACCATGAACATTCGTTGTATCTCTCTCCAACAGCATAATGCGGCCATGAACATGGCTCTTGACGAGGCGTTAACTGAAAGTATTGGCTCCGGGGTGGCCCCGGCAACGTTGCGATTCTACACATGGAGTCCCCCCGCAATTTCCATTGGTTATTTCCAAAGTCTTACCGAAGAAGTCGATTCGGAAGAATGTAAAAAAAATAAGATTGATCTTGTACGAAGAATGACGGGCGGGGGAGCCGTTTTTCATGACAAAGAAATTACATACAGTTTTATCGTGAAAGAAAACAATCCATTGATTCACAAAGATCTTCTCAAATCCTATCAACATATTTGTGGCGCCATTGTCTACGGGTTATCTCAATTTGGACTTGGCGCAGAATTTGCTCCCATCAATGACATTCTCGTTGGAGGAAAGAAAATTTCTGGCAATGCACAGACACGAAAAAATAAGTGCATCCTCCAACATGGTACCCTTTTGCTCGATGTTGATGTTGACAATATGTTTTCATTATTGAAGGTGCCGAATGAAAAGCTGAAAGGGAAATTGATTGCTGAAGTTAAAGAAAGAGTTACGAGCATGAGGCATTGTCTGGGAAGGTTGGTGACTCCAGAAGAAATGCAGCAAGCATTACTCAAAGGATTTCAAAAAACATTCCCTGTTCCTTTTTTTGACGGAACAATAAGCCCTTCAGAACTTCAAAAAGCTCTGATGCTAAAAACAACAAAATATTTAAACCGTCAATGGCTTGAGCTGAGATAATGCCTCCTCTCAAAGTTTCTTATCTCAAAAACGTTCCCCCGATACAGAAGGAGTTAAAACTTTCTTCCGTGCGATTTTTGCAAATTCTCGATGAACAAGGAAACTGTAATGAAAAAATCAAACCGAAGATTTCAGAATCAACGCTTCGTGAGTGGTACAAGCTTATGGTGCTAACGCGAAAGACTGACGAAAAATTGTTTGTGCTGCAACGCCAAGGAAGAATTTCAACATTTGCACAAGTGAAAGGACAAGAGGCTTCACAAATCGGAAGCGTGGGTGCGTTGCAGAAAGAAGATTGGATTGTGCAAGCATTCAGGGAAACCGCGGCGATGCTCATGCGTGGCGTTCCTCCGAAAAACATCATGGCATACTATGGTGGGGACGGTAGAGGTAGTGTTTATCCTGAGGGTACAAATATGCTTCCCATTGCAATTCCTGTAGGTTCACAAATTCCCCATGCCGTAGGGATTGCGTGGGGTATGAAATTAAAAAAAGAAAAGAATGTTTGTCTTGTATATTTTGGGGATGGGGCAACCAGTGAAGGGGACTTTCATGAAGCCATGAATTTTGCAGGGGTTTTTCAACTGCCTTGTATTTTTGTTTGCCAGAATAATCAATGGGCAATTTCTGTGCCAAGAGCCAGACAGACAGCTTCCGCATCCATAGCGCAAAAAGCCGTTGCGTATGGTTTTGAGGGAATTCAGGTAGATGGCAATGATGTCTTCGCAGTGTATGCAGCGACACAACAGGCGGTACAAAAAGCAAGAGTGGGCAAGGGTCCTACCCTTATTGAATGTTACACTTACCGTTTAGCAGATCATACAACGAGCGATGATGCGAAACGCTATCGTGATGAGAAAGAAGTTGCAGCATGGATAAAAAAAGATCCACTTGTCAGGTTTAAAAAATATTTGGAGAAGAAAAAGATATGGAATACAAAATATGAGGAAGCTATCCAAAAAGAGATTGAAGGCATTGTCGAAAGAAATGTTCAAGAGTATGAAAATATGGGGGTACCTCCTGTAGAATATTTATTTAATCACATGTACAAAGAAATGCCCCCAGCGCTCAAAGAACAACTTGCGTATATTAAACAATTTGAAAGGAAAAAAGAGTAATGGCAAATCTCAACATTGTAGAAGCATTGAATCTTGCACTGAAGCAAGAAATGAAAAAAGATTCCAAGGTGCTAGTTCTTGGAGAAGATGTAGGTGTTGACGGCGGAGTTTTTAGAGTAACCCAAGGAATTATAGAAGAATATGGTGAAAATAGGGTCATCGACACGCCACTCTCTGAGCTTGGTATTGTAGGAACAAGTGTTGGTTTGGCCATCTATGGTTTTAAGCCCGTCGCTGAAATTCAATTCGATGGATTTATTTATCCAGCGTTCAATCAAATTATTAATCACGTTGCAAGGATGCGATATCGCTCAATGGGAAAGTACACCTGTCCTCTCGTTATTCGTGCACCATATTGCGGGGGCATTCATGCATTAGAGCATCATAGCGAAAGCATGGAAGCGCTCTATGCGCACATTCCTGGATTAAAGGTCGTTATTCCTAGCAATCCTTATGATGCAAAAGGATTGTTAATTTCCGCAATTCGTGATCCTGATCCCGTGCTTTTTTTGGAACCTAAACGCATCTATCGCGCCATAAAACAAGAAGTTCCAGAGAAAGAATACACAGTTCCCATTGGAAAAGCAAAAATTGTTCGAGAAGGAACTGATCTTACTCTTATCGCTTGGGGCGCAATGGTGCGAGAGGTACAAGCGGCTGCAGATCAAGTAGATCTCTCTTGTGAAGTTATAGACGTGAGAACTCTTTCCCCTTTTGATGCGGAAACAATTATCGAAAGTGTTAAAAAAACTGGAAGAGCTATCATCGTGCATGAAGCACCGAGAACATGTGGTTTTGGCGCGGAGATTAGCGCTCAAATTACAGAAAAAATGATAACGCAGTTGAAAGCCCCGGTATTGAGAGTGACAGGGTTTGACACTATTTTTCCACTTTACAAATTAGAAAATGACTATCTTCCAAATCCTGAACGTATTATTGATGCAATAAAAAAGGTGATGATGTTCTGATGGTATTCGTTTTTAATTTTCCAGATGTTGGTGAAGGTCTCACAGAAGGTACTGTTGTAAAATGGCTTGTAAAACAAGGAGATAATGTGAAAAAAGATCAAATTATTGCTGAGATAGAAACTGCAAAGGCAGTTGTAGAAATTCCTACTCCTAAAACAGGAAAGATCATTACACTACATTACAAAGCTGGGGAAATTGTAAAAGTAGGCCAACCACTCGTCACAATTGAAGAACAGGAAAGTGCATTGCAGAAAAAAATTCCTGAAATCAAAACGGAAGAGAAAAAAGTAGAAAAGGCAACTGGAAAAGCGAGTATGGCGGAAAAAGCAGGAGGTGTAGTCGGATTTCTTGAAGAAGAACAAAAAGTTATTGCTCCAAAACAAAAAATTCACATTGAAAGAAGGGAACAGGGAATGCTATTTGGAAAGGGCAAGGAGATTGCAAAGCAGAGCATAGACGCTCCTAAAATAGGATTTGAAAGTTATGGCAAAGTTCTCCAAATACCGCTCAGCAGTGTACGAACGGCTATTGCTCAACACCTCTCACAAAGCTGGCAAACAATTCCCCATGTCATGCACTATGATGAAGCTGATGTTACTGAACTCTGGAATGTGAGGGAGAAAGAAAAAAAAGTCGCTGAAAAGAAAAATATTAAACTTACCTTTTTACCCTTTATTATAAGGGCATGCATTGCAGCGTTTAAAGATAATCCATATTTGAACTCTTCTCTCGATGAAACCAATAGGATCATTGTGGTAAAAAATTATTACAACATCGGATTTGCTGTTGACGCACCACAGGGGTTACTTGTTCCAGTCATCAAAAAAGCGGACGATAAAAGTGTTCTTGAATTAGCTGCCGAAATTCAAACCCTAGCAGAGAAGGCTCGTGACAAAAAACTTTCTCCTGAAGACATGAGCGGAGGAACTTTTACCATCACAAATATTGGCAGTGTCGGGGGTTTGGCAGCAACACCCATAATCAATTCTCCGGAAGCGGCCATCCTTGGATTGTATCGTATTCTAGACAAGCCAGTTGTTCGTAATGGAAAAATAGAAATCAGAAAAATACTTCCCTTAACGATCAGCTTCGATCATCGCATTCTCGACGGAGCACAAGCAGCCAAATTCATGAACGCCCTTAAGGAACACCTTGAAGATCCAGATCGGCTGTTAGTGGATTTAAGCTGAGGAGAAGTTTGAAATAATAAGGAATACTCAAACTTCTCTAGAGAACTTTTTTCTTTTTTGTTCAAAAATAATATTTTTGCTCACAAAAACAAAAACTATAAAAAGAGCTGAATAATTTTCCGAACGTTATGATGCGTGTGAAAGTGTACTCGACGAAAAACTGCCCGGGGTGTGAAAAGGTTAAATCTTTTCTCAAAGAACACAAAGTTGCTTTTCAAACGATAGACATTTCTGAGGACGCGCAAGCTTTAACAGAAATGATTGAACGCACAGGACAAATGAAGGTCCCTGTGACAGAGATTGATGGTGAATTAATTGTTGGTGCGATGATTTCTCAGATTGCAGAAAAGTTAGGGATTGAAGGGTATTAATAAAAAAACTGCGCTGGCCGGGAATTGAACCCGGGCCGAAGCCTTTTCGCAAGTGCGAAAAGACCAGAAAAATTCTGGTTTTCGCTGCCTTGGCAAGGCCCCATTGTACCACTCAACCACCAGCGCATATGGGCCCACCCGGACTTTCGTTATTTTGCGACTGAACGTAAGGTTCATGAGATTGAAAATCTCACTTGAACGCTTTTTACCAGATTTTTCGCAAAAATCTGTTCGAACCGGGGATCTACTCCGTGTAAGGGAGTTGTCATAGCCACTAGACCATAGGCCCATGCTGAG
>JAGWAF010000050.1 GCA_018302085.1 Candidatus Woesearchaeota archaeon
GCTCCGAGGTAGTCTGACAAGGGACGCCAGCCCTCTGCATAAAGCAATGGCTCAAGAAGTAAAAGTCCGCGTTTATACCCTCCCATAGCCACAATATTTTCATGACCTTTCAGACGTGCAAGAGCCAGGGATTCTCTACGCAGCTCTTCGCATCTTCTTTTAAATTCCCTTCTTGCTTCTTTTGGGGGAATGTGTCTTTGCTTTATAGGGTGTTTTACTACGTGTAAAATTTTACATCCCCCCTCAGTCGGCTCAAGTGCTCTTCGAATGACGTTGAAACCCCCATTAGCGATTACACCGTCGAGCTGTACTCCAGTCTGGCCTATCACAATGGTGTCCAATGTACATGGACCTGTCCGTACTGGAATTTCCACCGCTACTGATTCTGGTGCTTCTATCGTTGTGGTCACTTTTTCACCATTTTGGGGTTCGGTCATTTTCTACACCAGTATACATAAAAGTATATTATATATAACATATACCCGCACGGTTCTGTTTATAAATACACCGTGTGAAATAGCCTAATGACGGTGGTATAAAAAGCTTGAGGCAAATTTTTTTAACGACGAGAAAACTTTTTTTAATATATTCGCAAAAGTAAGTTTAATATAGCGGTTTAAACCCCCTTTCCGTTTCGGTGAATACATGAGTGAAGACACAAAATCATTCTACGACCTGGTGAAGGGGGCTGCGCGACGACTAGGTGACACGCATTGTCGCACTGATTCTGATGACATGCCCAAAATTTCTGTATCCACCGAACCTCTGCTAGAGATTAGAGTTGGAGCGCGATTGCTTATCTACAGTCCTGACATTAACCGTGAAATTGGACCTCACAGACTCGGTTTGGGTACGCGTGAATTAACATTAGTAGAATTCTTAACACAAAGGGGACTGGTTGAATTATTGCTTGGTGGAAAAGTAGAATATTTGGAAGTTCTTTCTAGTGCGAGAGATATTTCTTTAGGATCAAAGGAAATTCCTGGATTGGAGAGAACACTTAGAACTCTCACAATCCCGTATAGCCTTCTTGAGCGAGCTTCTTCTCCAGACGGTTACTCAGTTCTTATGAACAAAATCATTGCCGCGCTTGGAGTAACCTCTGAGGGATAAATATAAAAAGTTTACTTCACATTTACAACATACTCAAAATAATCATCCCACGGGTTTTCCAACTTCATCATCTGCTTCACGCTTAATTTTTCAAAATATCTCCTAAACGGACGCATGGAATTACCATGAGCAGAAATCGCAACATTCACTTTCTCTTTCTTTATTTTTTTTAACAGATCTTTTATAAAACTTTTCACACGTTTTTCAACCATCTCTACTGATTCGCCTTTCGGCGGAGAAATGTTATAAGAACGATGCCAGAGGTCGAATTGTTCTCTCCCGTATTTTCCAATAACCTCCTTATGATACTTACCTTGCAATGATCCATAACACCTTTCGATCATTCGATCATCATTAACAATCTTCTTGCACTCGGAATGAAATTTTAAAATTTCCTTCAACGTGTCCTTCGACCTAGAAAGATGAGTTTGATAAGCAACATCAATCTTTTTATTTTTTAATTTTTCTCCAATCTTTTTTGCTTGCTGTATTCCAAGTTTTGTTAATTTTGAATCTTTCCACCCTGTAAAAACATGATCTCTATTGTAGAAAGTCTGTCCGTGCCTGAAGATATAAATGTAGCATCTCATTTTTCAAAATGCTCTGCCAAGCGAAGCAGTTGATTATACTTCGCAGTTCTCTCACTTCTGCAAGGCGCACCAAACTTGCACTGTCCCGTGCCTAAGCCTACGGCAAGATCAGCAATAAAAGAATCTTCCGTTTCTCCACTGCGATGAGAAACCATGACCTTCCAATCATGTTTTAGTGTAAGCTTTGCAGCTTCGATAGTCTCTGTTAAAGTTCCAATTTGATTCATCTTTAAGAGTAAAGTGTTACAGGCCTTTTCCTTGATTGCCTTTTCTATCCTCTCTCTATTCGTGCAAAGAAGATCATCTCCGATAACTTGCACTTTTCCATTCATCTTTTTTGTAAACATTGAAAATGATTTCCAATCCTCTTGGTCAAAAGGGTCTTCGATGGAAATAACATCAAATTTTCTTATTAAATCTTTATAGTACTCAATTAATGATAATGTGTCATACTTCTTTTTTCCTAACTGATACTTCTTTGTTTTTTTATTATAAAATTCTGACGCGGCGCAGTCCAATGCAAAAGCAAATTTATTTTTAACACCATTTTCATCCAGGGCTTTTTCCATCAATGATAAGCGTTGTTCTGCAGTATCAAGATCTGGAGAAAAACCACCCTCATCGCCCACTAATGTTGCTCTTGCACCGCACTTTTTTTTGAGTAATAACCTCAGTGTCTGATATGATTCAACGCTTGCCTGCAACGCATCGTTGAAATTTTTGGTTTTGATTGGAACCCACATGTGTTCTTGAACGTCGAACTCTCTTCCCGCGTGTTTTCCACCGTTTATCACATTCATGAAGGGCATGGGCATCTTTTGCGTTGTGTGTGCAAGTTCCGCAATATACTCCGCAAGAGGTTCACTCGTTTTTCCAACTAATGCCTTGCATGCCGCAACTGAAACTCCCAAGATCGCATTCGCGCCGAGATTTTTTTTGTTTTTTGTACCGTCTAACTTAATTAGAATGTGATCTAACTCCCCTTGTGTGAGTGTTTTTCCAACAATGTTTTTTTTAATAATAACATTTACATTTTTAACGGCCTTTTGCACACCCAAACCATGGAAAGGTTTTCTTTTATCTCTCAACTCAACGGCTTCATGCACACCTGTAGAAGCGCCGCTATGAACCATCGCCCTGCCACATCCTTTGTCAGAAATAACTTCAACTTCTATTGTAGGATTTCCCCTCGAATCTAGAATTTGTCTTGCATTGACATTTAGTATTTTCTGCATGATCGCTTCGAGGAAAAAGTGTATATAAATGTTGCTATCTGCACAGAAACAAAAAGAAATATAAACCTTGATTAACTGGGAATTATATGGGCGGGTGTATCCTATGCTGGAAATCTATGTGCTTGACTTGTCGGGAACGTTTGCGTTTTCTGTGTATGGAGCATTCCTTGCTTTAAAGAAGAAATTAGATCTTTTTGGTATTTTCGTGTGCGCATTTCTCACCGCGTTGGGCGGGGGGACGATAAGGGAAATCATCCTCAACAATCACCCCTTTTACTTTTTTGATTATCTGTACTTAGTTATGATTATTCTCGGCGTTGCTTTTTCTTTGTTCACTTTCTTCATCTTTCATAAAATTAACAAATATATGCTGTTACTTGACGCTGTAGGAATCGTTACATTTGCTTTTGTCGGCGCGCAAAAAGCTGCGGAAGCTAATTTGGGAGGCTTCGCCATTGTTTTTTTAGCCACAGTTACTGCAGTCGGCGGAGGTATCTTACGAGACATATTCATCAATGAAGTCCCCCAGATCTTCTATAAAGATTTATACGCAACCCCCGCAATCATTCTCGGCTTTTTCTATTTCTTACTGCTTGAATACATATCAAATCCATTTGTTGCATATTCTTTACTGTTTATCACTTTCCTCATCAGGGTTTACGCCATTTATTACAAAATAAACCTGTGGAGCCCTTTGAAACGCTAAAAATTCCGCCATTCTTTGAATGGTGGTTTACTTTGTAAACCACGATGAATATGCGGAATTTTGGCGTGCTCAAAAACCACTATTTATAGTGGCATGTTACACATGCCACCAATCTATTGATTGGTGGTTTTTGACAAATAGAAATGAAGTGGAGAGATAGCACTTACAGAGTTTTTATTCTTCTTCTTTGTGCGATTCAAGAAATTCACCACAGATTTGTTACTTTTTTTATATAATCTGCATTAAAACAGTAATATTTATAAATAACCGTATATTTTAAGTAATATCATGATTATTTACAACCCCCACAATGAGAACATCATTAGTGAAAGAATCAGCCAAGCCGAACTTCTCTTAGCCCAGATTTCAGCGAAATACTGTTTTATTACAGGATCTTTCTTATACAAAGAAAAATATAACGACATTGACATTTTTGTCATTTCTAGAACGGTGAAGCACTTAAAAGTCGGCGCGTCCAAAGCAAAGATTACTGTTCTTGATTTTAATGATTTACACTCTCTGTTTTACCACTCGGTATCCAAAAGTTGCGTTGCAAAAAATATTCTTCCTAGTAAACCATTAAAAGTTACTCTTACCGATTATTGGGATGTTGTTAACGAAGCTCTACCTACTTTGTTGAACCAAAAAGATCGGTTTCATAAAAATATCCGCTTTCTTATTCTCTATACTGAATATTTCAAAACGGGTCAGGTTTTAGATACGTTTCAACTTGCACAGAAAATCTCTTCTTTCAAAAATTACAAAGAGATTATGGAATATATCAAGAATGAAGTTCCTCTTATCATGGGCAAGCATCTCAAGCGATCTTATCTCAAACGGTTTTTCTACACTCAAGCAGGATATTACCGGGACTCGCGCTCGTATGCAGCACAAAACTTTTTGTACCAACTCACACATGCAGCAGTAAGGGGTATTCATGGTTGATCCAGACGAATTTAAACAAAAAATTGAAAAAGCTATATCCCAAGATTACAAAGTAGAATTTCTTGGAAGGAATTTTGATCAGATAGTACGTCTTCTCAACGAAACAAAGGCCGAAAAGATTTATATGTGAGTGTGCAGTGTTGTCGAAAGAAAAATCCAACCAATTCTTATTGGCTCAAACAAACCCTACAAAGATTGGATGGTAAGCGAACTTCTCACATTTCGTTACCCCTTTAGCATTGAGAATATGGAGTATAGAATTCTTTTTGTGAAGGTGAAAAACTTAATCTACATCGAATTTCATTTAGAAGACCACAAGTATTATGACAAAATCAGAAAGGAACTAGATCTTAAAAAGAGTGGCTGGTAATTTTATTGAATCATCAGATTAAACTCTGCTTTCCATTCATCAACTGTTTTTTTCAATGCCTCTTCACAAATTTCTTTTGTTATTCCACCTTTTGTTAAACAATAATCCTCTTTTTCTATGGGGATTACGCTGCGAAATGCAACTTTTTGCGCAAGCTCATCACATTCAATTTCTTTTTTAGTTACTTCCGAAAGCTTTTGCTTGTCCTGGGAAGCAGCTTGTCTTTCCGGCTGATATTTTTCAACACACTTCTGCTTGTAAATCGAAAAAGTAACTGCAAAATCCATCTCGATTTGAGCCAACTCTTTCATTGGAATATCTACTCCCTGCTCCGGAATTTTACAATTTCCGTATCCTGAAACACAGATATGCCCCTGAGCACAATATCTCGGGGGATTATCAGAACATGTTTCTCCTTTGAAAGGCTTTGTTGTTAAACTTCGATAATTTCCACGTTCTGGAATTGCCACACACCCTACTTTTTCATTACCCCCTGCTTTTTGAGGAGACCAGCTACAAAAATGTCCTGGCCAGCATTGAAGATCTTGTGCGCAAATATCTGCTTTGCTGTCTAGAATTTTTTTCAGTGCATGATAAAGTCTTGCATTGATCTTTGTCGTACAGGTTCCATCTTCTTTGCATGCGTCACCGGGAAAACACTTTGAATTTTGTCCGCAGGTTACTCCCTGAATATCGGTTTTTACTGCGGGATATTCTCCCACTTCAATATTTTCCCGAATACACTCTATTGCAGAAATACAATGGTCTCCTCGAAAGCATTTCAGATTCTGCTGTGCATCGCAGGTTTGTCCTTCAGGTCCAAAAACGTAAGCAGGGTACAATCCTCCGGGAGGCTGTGCCGTGCAAAAATTAGTATCTGGTTTGAAAGCGTATTCAGGAGGGCAATAATTGCCCTGATTATCTGATGGGCCATGTGTTGGTGTTCTTACTGTAGGAATATCATCTCTCGGTGCTTCTGCAGTGCAATATTTTTTATTTTCTCCAACACAGAAGTGCCCCGCAAAACATTTCCCTAAGCCACATTGAATTTCCCAGTAAGGTCCAGGGCCTTTTTCAAATGGTTGATATGTTCCTCGCGTTGGCTTTTTCAAACAGGCAAAGTCAGTCAAACACGCAACATCATGATCTGGGGAAGGGCAATATCCATCACCACAATAAATAAACTCTTTTTCAGAAGGGATCTGCAATGAAGGAAAAGTTAACTCCTGTGCGAATGATTCTTGTACTTCACTTGATTTTTCTGTTGGTGAGGGAGAACCGCCTATTGGTGCGTTACATGCAGCAAGGACTACTGAAAAAATAATAAAACAAAATAAAAAAACGTTCTTATTCATGGTTTATTTTAACCTTGCAATGAGATCCATTGTTTCTTGTTTCTCTTTTGAGATGTCTCTCTCTACAATCTTGCTTATTTCATTAAACCATTCATCACTGGATTTTGTAAACGCCTTCTGACAAGCTTGTTTCTGTTCAGACTTACTAAACATTTCACATCCATTCACGTCAGACACGAAGTTTCTATAACCGATACGGACAGTGATCGCCACACATTCCCCCTGTTTTACTGCGAGGTCGACAATCTTATCCTTGCTTGCGCCGGCGTTCTTTACATTTGTCGAATACCATTTTAAGCATATCGGCGTCAGTTTGACAATAACAGGATTCACCTTGTCCAGAATCGCCCTCTCCTCGGCATTCGCCTGGGCAGGAGCAGCTGCTTGGTCTGAAGGTTGTTGAGGCACATTGCCAACGGGCTGCGGAGTTGTCGGCGTTGCAGTTTTTGTGCCAGTACATGCAGAAAGTATAAACATTACAAGTAGTATCGTTGTTAAAAGTGTTTTTTTCATAAAGATCATCCTCGGAATGGCTTATTTTTTACGGCTATAAATATTTTTTGGAATTTTCCCGTTGTTGTATCCTTTGACAAGGGCGACGAGACGTTGAAGAAAGCTTAAAAATATAATGGGTTAAGACAGGGGTTGGGGAGATAGTTTCCGGATTCTACAAATTTTTTTTAAGGCTCAACATTTATATACCCCAAATAATAAAAGTGGTAAAAGAGGTGTGTTCTATGGAAAAAACAACAAGTCACTATCCTCACCCGACAGGATTTGCGTTTGGTTTGACTGCAGGCGTTGCTTATATTATCTGCGCCATCTTTTTCGTATTTTGGCCATCACAAGCTTTGCGATTTTTTAATGACTGGTTTCACGGCTTGGATTTAAGTGCCTTGGTCGTTGTTAAGTCTGTTACTCTTTGGACATTCGTCAAAGGGCTTGTTGAAATCGTGCTTTTCTTTTACATCATGGGATTCATCTTTGCACTGATCTATAACAAATGCGTTGATCACTGCAAAAAGAAGCGATGGCTTTAGAACGTCATAAAAAACCACGATTGAATGACTTTCTAATTGTCTGGCTCTGGCCAATTTTTGCTTCTCTTTTTTCTTTTTTGATTCAGGCAAACACATTAGTTTCTACTTTGCTCTTTTTTGGTGTTCCCTCGCTTTATCTTTCCTTTAAACACAAGCATTGTGTCAAAATGATCTTTCTTTTTTCTTTCACATTCAGCATTCCCTTCGCAATAATCTTGGATTATATCATGGAAATCACGCAGGGATGGTATATCCCCTCTTCGTTCTTTGATCCCTATCGAATCCTAGGATATGTAAGCATAGAACAACTCATCTGGCTTTTCCTTTACCTATACCTTGTTGCAATCTTTTACGAAGCCTTTTTAGAAAAAACGTGCACCCATCGTCTGTATTCGTCACACTTAAAATACGGCATTATCTTGCTTTATCTTATTTTTGGATTGTTTATAATTATTCATCTGACAAAACATGAACTTCTTGAAATTAATTATTTCTACCTGAAATTTGGCATTGTTCTTGGCTTACTTCCGATTGCTGTGGCTCTGATTAAATTTCCTCGCTTGTATACCCAGTTTTTACAAACAGCAGCTTATTTTTTCTATCTTTCTTTCTTATACGAAGTTACTGCGCTTGTGCTCGGCCAATGGACCTTTCCGGCAACAAACCAGTTTGTAGGATTTCTCAGTCTTGGCTCCATCTCATTTCCCTTTGAAGAATTATTCTTCTGGATTATCTTAGGCGCGATGGGGGCTCTCTCTTATTACAAGCTCCTTGGAGAAAAAGGGTGAAATATTATCCGATATAATTCTGCTCTTCAGGCATCTGACCTGTTTTTCGAGTGGGTTTGCCGATGCCACCCATCTCCTTCGTTTTCTTTAACAGTTCAGACTCCAATTCTGCGATTTCCTTATCAAATCTTTGCATGTCAATTTTCAACTTGAAACGCTGCCGCAACACCAACAAAACTTCTTTAGAACCCTTCACACCAAGATACATGGGGTGTCCAAATGTTTCCACGAGCAATGTCGCGGCTTTCATATTTCTCTGTTTTGCCAATCCCAATATCAAACCTGACACACCAATAATTGGTCCTACAAGGCCGTACAAACTTTCTTGCACCTGGCTTTTCTTTTTATATTCCTGAACCAAATCTTTTACCGTTGCGGTGCAGAACACCCTTGGTTTTTTAGGAATAGTCTGAAGTCCAATGCCACCAAGAGTAACAATCTCCCGAATTCCATATTCCTTGCAAAGATCAAGCACTTTTTCACAAAATGAGTAGCATGAACGCTCATCAATGGGCTGCACATCTCCTGCCAGGAGAAAAATATCTTGCTTATCTGTTTTTTTATGATACAAATCTATGCTTGGAAGCTCGACTAAATTTTTCTCATTCACAAACACGGAATGGGGAAGTGAGTAAGAGAAAAAGGTGCAAATCTTTTTTGCATTCCATTCTTCAATAAGCACATCAACTGCGATTTTTCCCACGTTTCCGATACCAGGCAGGCCAACAATGAGCAAACCAGCCTTAGCCATCGGGCCATTTTTCAACAGTTTTGTCACGATCCACTCCGCGTCCATGCTTTTTTAGAGCGAGGAATTCTTTATAAGGTTTTCGATGTTTTTTTCGGAAAGTTTACGGTTTAGTCCCTTTTCTTTAAACAATTTTCTTTTCCAGAATTTTTTTTATATTCCTTTTTGTTCCCGTTTTATCTTTATTAATTCTAACGGCTCTTTAAACGTCATGACCTCGTTGAGTACATTCAATTCTTCTTTTTTTGCTCCCAAATTAACAAAGTATTCTACAGCTTGCTGCACAAGATACTCTGGAACGCTTGCTCCCGCGCTAAGCCCAATAATCTTCGCATCTTTAAACATCTCTTTTTTTATTCCATTAACATCATCGATTAAAAAGGCAGTTTTACCAGTTTTTTGAGCAGTCTCAGCCAATCTTCTTGAGTTTGAAGAATTCTTTGAACCTATTACAAAAATAACATCAACGTTCTTCGCGAGCTCCTTTATCGCGGCTTGCCTATTTGTCGTCGCATAACAAATATCCTCAGAAGGAGGCTCTTTTATATTCGGGAATCTCTTTTTCAATGCTGCAATGATCTCTTTTGTTTCATCAACACTTAGTGTTGTTTGAGTAAGGTATACCCCTTTTTTATTATCATTGTTCTGGTTTTTTTCTTTATCATCCTCTTCCTCTTTATTCATTCGTATTTCTTCAATATCTTTTATCGTTTCAATAAGATGAAGTTTACCAGGCAACTCAGCGCATACTCCATCAGCTTCCACATGGCCTTTATGACCTATATAGAGAATAGTATACCCTTGATTCGCATACCGATGAACTTCCAAATGCACTTTAGAAACTAAAGGACAAGTCGCATCAATAAGACGAATATTTTTTTGCCTCGCTTTTTCAAAATCTTGGGGCGGAGAGCCATGCGCTGAAAAAACAGCTGTCGCATTCTGCGGGATTTCCTCAACAGTGTTAACAGTTATTGCACCTTTTTTTGTCAGGCTATCTACAACATGTTTATTATGAACAATTTCATGCTTTACATAGACTGGCTTACCGAAAATCTGCAAACAATCCTCCACAATCTTGATCGCTCTTTCTACACCAGCACAAAAACCTCTTGGCCTCACGAGAATTACTTTTTCAATCATGCCTTGATTATTTGTTCACTCTTTTTAATGATTTTGCTGGATTTTGCTGAGCCTTTTTCTCCAGAACATTTATAAAGCGAAAATACGAAAGAGCAGCATGACCCTTTTGATGACGATTTTGATCTGTCTCGTGGTTGCGTATCTCTTTTCTGCCTTCTTTCGATTTATAGGCCTACCCAGGGTGATTGGACAAATTATTGCAGGATTAGTTTTAGGGATACCGGTTATCAGTAGTTATCTCTTCAACCCCCAGAGTCTTGATGTGCTCTCCTTTCTCGCGAACCTTGGAATCATACTCCTTTTCTATTATGTAGGCTTGGAAACTGATTTTAGGGCATTTACTCAAAATGTTAAGAAGTCGATTTCTATTTCCTTATTTAACACAATGACCCCTTTTCTGATCGGATTCTTCGTGATGAAATTTTTCCTGGGTTTTGATACCGTTGCGAGCATTATCACGGGCGTTGCGCTTTCTGTGAGTGCGCAATCGATTTCTGTGGATCTTCTTGAAGAATTAAAAATTCTCAAAACAAGGCTGGGCAACCTCATTGTGAGCGCGGGCGCGGTGGACGACATGATTGAGCTTGTCCTCGTGAGCGTTTTGCTCTCATTTCTCCATCTTGCTATTAGTAACCTAACCCTGTTTCGACTTGTCTTTGATATAGTACTTTTTCTCTTGCTCATTATTTTCGCACGTTTCGTGGTCATCCCTTCCACTATGAAATTTTTTGATCTGGAACATTCGGCCAGTGCAAGGTTTATGGGATCTTTAATCATCGTGCTGTTCATTGCTTCGTTGTCCGAACTCTTGAATGTGGGCGCACTTATCGGAGCGATGGTTGCTGGCATGATCATTCGACAAACCATTAAAAAGGAAGTGAGCATTCCTGACTGGGAACAGGCAGATATTTCACGCTCCATTCATACGATCGCTTTTGGATTTTTGATCCCTCTCTTTTTTGTCTGGATAGGAGTCAAAACCGATGTCACTCAGATTTTGCCAAATCTTGGGTTCATCTTTTTGCTTTTCGCCATCGCCACTGTTGGCACGGTGGGAGGATCTATTATCGCGGTTATGTTGGCAAAAGGAAGTTTTAGAGAAGGGCTTATTCTAGGCTTCGGTCTCAACCCTAAGGGAGATTTGGAGCTGGTTATCATTGCTCTGGCATTACAATCATCATTGATCACTCCTCAACTTTTTGCAGTCATTGTCGTGATGTCCTTATTGACAACATTTGTTTCTCCTATCGTCTTCAAAAGACTTTTAATTAACCACAAAAGGACGAAGGCTTGAAAATAATATATAGCGGTGAAGAAAGTGTCAAACAAAAAATTCTGGAGATGCAATGTATGCAATGATATTCACTATGGAGTGGCTGGGCCAGAAATATGTCCAACTTGTCAAGCGAAAAATGCGTATGTAAAAGTAGACAAAGAGGAAGCTAAGAAGGTAATGGCATTATGAATAAAGAAGAATTAAGAAACGCGTGGGAACAATTCACAGACAATAATGATTTTAGGATTAATCCGGACAAAAAGCACGTTGATCTTATAATCAAAGGGGTTCTGGAAAACGAAAAGAGACACGGACTTAAGCTTTGTCCTTGCCAGGTAAGGGATGGAACAAGGCAGAGGGATTTAGAATTAATTTGTCCTTGTAATTTCAAAATACAGGAGACTTGGAAAAGCAAGGGCATGTGCTGGTGTGGATTGTTTGTTAAGAGGTGAAAATGGTAACTTTAATACTTGGACAGGATTTGTTGTTTTGGATTGCCGTGCTGCTCACGATTGTATTTTTTATAGACCTGTCCACATGTTGGTGGTATAACAGTTTAAATTGGGGGCCGTTAAAAAAATTTAGAAGCACTCTGGTTAAATATCATAAATATACAAGATGGTCGCTTATTATATAGATAACTGCGCAACTTATGGCCTATTTGGCGCAGTTATCTAATAAGTAAACTACGTGTACAAGTAGGCTATATCCTACGCAGTTTACTATACTTATAATGGCACATATTGTGTTACACATTCTTTTTCAAGTTTTCGGAATTGCTATTTAAATAGACCATAAAAGGGTTTGAATAACCTATACTCAAAGCATTAAATTATCGAACATTACAATGCTTTTCGTAATAGTGAAGATGCCCCATTCATGTTCGAATATTTGGTGCCTTCACTACATTGAGAAGTTTGAAATGGTCACAGCAATCCAGCTTTCTTCCGTCCTTCTTCCTTTCCCTGCCTACGGTAGGCAACGTATTTGTCGTCCGGAGAATATTTCTGAGGCCTTGTTGTTTCCGCCTTTTCACCGCAAGAACAGGTTTCGTGCATCGTAAACTTACTACATTTTTTGCAGAATAAAATGTGTTCCATGATTAACTTTCCTGTCGCACAAACGCTGCTTCAGAATTATGATCTTTCATGTGACTAACAACCGTCTCAGTAATTTTCTCTAACATTTTTTCTGCTTTTTTAGGATCCGTATCAGCTACTTCCATGTGGAAGACGCCTCCTCCTTTGTACTTAATCGCGACAGCGCCTTCAATCTTTCGCACTTTCTTAATAGCTTCTTTAATAATTTCTGCGCCGTTGGGCTCATAACTCAGCGTGGAGAAGTCTCCCGCAATCGTGAAGATCTCCGGCTTAATCCTTTGCTGAATTAATTCTGTAATCTCATCCGCAATTTCTTTCGCGATACCCAAATTTTCTAAATTTGTTTCCCCAACGGAAACTTCTTCAAAACAAGGGAAAAGGCCGTCATATTTTTCAAAAATTTGCTTGCCCACTTCTTCATACGTTTTCTTTACATCGAGCTTGTGTTTTTTTGCGTACTGTTCAACAATTTTTTCAGCTACTTGTTCCTGCTTTAACTGGTCTACTTTCTGTCGGCGTTGATGGTCATTTACTCTTCTCAAAGAAAGATCTATATGACCTTTCTCCAAATTTATTCTAAGCACTTTACAAATGACTTTTTTGCCTTCTTCAACAAAATCCCGGATGTTTCTAATCCTTCCAGGAGAAACTTCAGAAATGTGAATCATACCTGTTTTCCCGTACTCATCCAAGGCTACGAACACCGAGTGATAATGGATATTGGTAACAGTACACATCACCAACTCGTCATCTTGTGGAAAACCTTGTTTATGGTATAACATCGTGATTATGATTATTCAAGAACTTCTAAAATTCTGGCTTTAACTCGGCTCTTTCCTCCTGTAGGTTCTGCTAAGGGTTTTGCGCACACGAGGCACTTGACCATGGAGGACGATTTACCGAACATAATCTGTTCATTTTTACATTTAGGACAACGAATTTTGATAAATTTTGAATTGGTTTCGCGCACTGTTTTCATACGAGCTCAACCCTTTTTGCTCTCAATCCTTGAGATTGTACCGAGATTTTTTTACACTTTGCACATTCGTAACGGAAATCAGTTTTTTTCGTAGCTTTCTTTCCTGTCATCTTCCATTTCGTTACTGCCTGTTTTGAGTACCTTCCCTTGTTGCCATGGCCTCGGGCCTTTCCACGATTTCTGGCACGTACCTTTGAACCGTAACTTAATGAAGAAGCTGGCTTCTTTTTAGAAAGGCTTACTTTGTGTTCAGTGTGAGTTTTGCACTTCTTACAAAATCTTTTGATTGACTTCGGAATCTTCATACTACTCAAGAAGAGCCAAGGGCTTTAAAAAGCTTTTGGTCTTACGCCTGTGCTTCTTTCAGAATTTGCACGCCTGTAACGATGCCCCAGATCCAGACTCCTATCATAATAGGAATTCCAATGAGGATAAACATGAGGGGAATGCTGACCAAAAATAAAACGAGTTGGGTGATTCCTACATTTGTTTTTCCTCCGATAATGCTTCCTAATCCCGGGAGTACTAGCACGTTCAGCAGCAGCGCCACAGTGGCCATCGTTTGATTGGGCTTGCCACTTGAGATAAGGGGCTGAGCTGCAGGAGCCGACTTTGTCTTTGACCTCGTAGATTTTTGTGAAGTAGTTTTTGATGCCATGTCGCATTTCCTCCTTTTTAGGTATATAAATGTGCTGGTTTTGAAGAAAGAACTTTTTTCTCAGCAAGACTTAAATACATCCTTTCCTTCAAGGAATGCATGAAAAATTCTAGAGCTTCTGAGATCGACACTTTTGGAGGGCAAGCAGTTATTGAAGGGGTGATGATGAGGAATAAGACCCACTATGCCATAGCTTGTCGGAAGCCTAACGGAAAAATTGTTGTGAAGAAGGAGAAAATAAAATCAGTGACTCATCGCCTGCCTTTCTTGGCAAAGCCACTTGTTAGAGGCGTTGTCGGCTTATTTGAAATGATGAAGCTGGGCATGAAGGCATTGAATTATTCTGCCAATCAACAAGCTAAAAAAAATGAAAAAATTAGTAATAAAGAAATGGGTGTGACTGTTGCTATTGCATTATTTTTGTCCATCGCAATCTTTGTCGTGATTCCATTTTTCTTAACACGCTGGATCACTACGGATCGTGGTTTTTGGTTTAATCTGATAGATGGGATTATCCGCCTGACCTTTTTCCTGCTCTACATCATCATAATCTCATTCATGGCAGATGTTAAAAGACTCTTCCAATACCATGGAGCGGAACATAAAACCGTGTACTGTATTGAGAACAAGAAAAAGTTAGTTCCTGAAAATGTCAAAGCGTTCTCTACGCTTCACCCTCGCTGCGGAACAAGCTTTTTGGTTATAGTATTGGGATTAAGTATTGTTATTTTTTCACTGATTAAAACTCCGGTGTGGTATCTGAATTTATCAGCACGCATTTTACTTATTCCAATTGTTGCCGGCGTGAGTTATGAATTGCTCAAGATTGGTGCAAAGTATCAGAAAAATTGGTTGTTCAAACTTCTTATACAGCCTGGATTGTGGGTGCAGAAAATCACCACAAAAGAACCTGATAAAAAGCAAATAGAAGTTGCGATAGCTGCATTGGAAGCTTTGTTGTGATGTTAATCTTTAAATAAGAAGCAGATTATACAAAACTCGATAGAGCAAAAAATTGTCCAGGGTACTCCTACATTATGGTTTTCTCTTAGCGAGATAGTTACGGACGATCACATCGGGACTGTCGCTCGTCATTTTGTGGATTATCTGAATCATTTGCCAAAAGAATTGTCACCTGGTGTAACTTATAGTGTTTTTCCATCGTATCATAGTAACCCGAGTTTGACAGTTAGGTAGAAATAGGTCTTAGTTTTGTTTGAGATTATGACAAAACAAACAACCCTAAGACCAAATGAGCTTGAGAGTAACAAC
>JAGWAF010000051.1 GCA_018302085.1 Candidatus Woesearchaeota archaeon
TCTGAGGCAACCCCGACAATAATCCGATCGGGATGCATAAAATCTTGAACAGCAGACCCCTCACGTAGGAATTCAGGGTTTGAAACAACGTCAAAAGGAACTTTCTTTTTTTGATGTTGCTCAATAAGGTGGTACACCTTTTCTGCAGTACCGACAGGTGCCGTACTCTTATTGATAATAACCGCATAATGATCAAGATGTTCTGCGATGGTTTTTGCAACTGCTTCAACATATTGAAGGTCAACAGAGCCATCCTCCCTAGAGGGGGTTCCAACCGCGATAAATATGACACCAGCCGAACGAAGAGCCTCTCGGGGGTCAGAACTAAAGAATAATCTTTTCTGGCGTATATTACGACGTACATAATCCGAGAGCCCTGGTTCAAAAAAAGGTACTTCTCCTGAAATCAGAGTTTGAATCTTTTGCTTGTCAACGTCAATACAAGTTACTTCATTACCCAAGTCAGAAAGGCATGTTCCAACGACAAGACCTACGTAACCAGTGCCAAAAACTACTATTTTCATACGAACATTAAAAAGGGTTTCTTTAAAAAGATTGTGAATCTGGAGACAGGATTAAGAAAAGCTAAACTATTTAAAGGAAAAAAGTACAGAAAGAGTATAAAAATAAACATAAAAACAGAGCTTGAAGAGTACACTAAGAGTATGAACAACAGAGGGTAAAAACATGATTGACGGCGTTGTAATTAAAAAGTTAGTAAAACATTGTGACGACAGGGGATATTTTGTTGAAATTGTGAGAGATGACGACAAGCTCTTAAAAAAGTTTGGTCAGTCTTCATTTACCATAACCTATCCTGGAGTTATCAAGGCATTTCATTATCATAAGAAGCAGGATGATCTGTGGTTTGTTGCGACTGGAAATGCTCAGGTCGTGCTCCATGATCTGAGGAAAAAATCCAAGACGCATGGGGAAACTCAGGTTATCTACGCTGGAGAGAACGATCCTTGTGTGATTTTGATTCCTGTAGGAGTTGCACACGGGTACAAAGTACTAGGAAATAAGCCGGTAGGTTTATTTTATCACGTAACTGAAAGTTACAATGCTAAAAAACCAGACGAGTTAAGAATACCCTGGGATGATAAGAAAATAAATTTTGATTGGGAAACAAAGTTTAGATAATAAAAAAATAGAAAGCTAAGAAAAAAAATAATAAAAGAAAATCCAAGAAAACATGAACAAGATTCTAGTAACAGGGGGCTGCGGCTTTATTGGAGTAAATTTTATTAGATATATGCTCCAGAAATACCCTTACAAGATTGTAAATATTGACCTGCTCACATACGCCGGAAATAAAAAAAGTCTGGAAGGTCTTGACAAAGAAAGATACTATTTCCATGAAGGTGACATCAACAATAAAAAGTTAATTGAAAAGATTGTAAAAAAACATAAAATTGATACGATCGTGCATTTTGCTGCGGAGTCCCACGTGGATCGTTCAATAAAAGATGCGAGTGCATTTCTGTACACGAATGTTTTAGGAACCCATACTCTTCTTGAAGTTGCAAAAAAATACGACCTTAGGTTCCACCATATCTCTACTGATGAGGTATTCGGAAGCCTGGGGCCCACTGGAAAATTTAATGAACATACGGCATACGATCCGAGGAGCCCTTATTCGGCATCAAAGGCAGCTTCAGATCATTTAGTGAGAGCATATTTTCATACTCACAAGGTAAAAATAACAATTAGCAACTGTTCAAATAATTATGGGCCATACCAATTTCCGGAAAAAGTAATTCCGTTATTTATTACAAATCTTATTGAAGGAAGAAAAGTTCCAGTCTATGGAAAAGGGTTGAACATTAGAGACTGGATTCATGTCATCGATCATTGTAGGGCGATTGATCTTATCCTCCGCAAAGGAAAAATAGGAGAAACGTATTGCATCGGTGGAGATTGTGAGTTAAGAAATATCGATCTTGCAAAAGAGATTCTAAAAGCATTCAACAAAGATGAGTCATGGATAGAATTTGTAGAGGACAGAAAGGGTCATGACTACCGTTACGCAATTGATTCTTCTAAAATAAAAAAGGAGTTGGGATGGAAAACTGAAATTGCATTTAAAGAAGGCTTAAAACAAACCATTCAATGGTATAAAGAAAATGAAGCATGGTGGAAGCCGTTAAAGAGAAGATCGACAATATGAAAATCTTGATTATAGGATCACAAGGAATGTTAGGATCCGCGGTGTTGCGAGCGTTACCTCACGCAGAAAGTCTAGATAAAAAAGATATCGATATCACTAAAAGAAATAGAGTTTTGCAGAAAATATCTTCCTTTCGTCCAGATATTATTATCAATTGTGCAGCGTACACACAAGTTGATAAAGCCGAGAAAGAAAGAGAATTATGTTACGAAGTCAACTGTAAAGGGGCGCGACATCTAGCAGAAGCTGCCAAAAAAGTTGGAGCGATATTAATTCATATAAGTACTGATTATGTTTTTGATGGCAATGAAAAAGATGGTTACAATGAGGATGCAAAAACAAATCCGATAAACTTTTACGGTAGAACAAAGGCAGATGGTGAAAAAGAGATAACAAAAATACTCGATACTTATTACATTATAAGAACCTCCTGGCTTTTTGGGAAGGGTGGAAAAAATTTCGTTGACACCATCAAGGAAAAATGTTTACGAGATAAAAACTTGGCCATCGTAGACGATCAAAAAGGGAGTCCGACGTACACGGAAGATCTTGCGTCATTTATTGGAGAAGTATGTAAGAATATGAATAATTACCCTTTTGGTATTTATCACATTACCAATAAAGGAACTTGCACTTGGTTAACATTTGCAAAAGAGATAAAAAAAATGATTAAAGCAAAGTGTGCCATAAAAAAAATAACTTCGGCAGAGTTGCAAGCACCTGCAAAAAGACCTTCCCACTCAATATTGAGAAATAATAAAGCGAAACCATTGAGAAGCTGGAAAGATGCTTTGAAAGCATATCTGGAGGAATCATCATGAAAGGAATAATTCTCGCAGGAGGCACGGGCTCTCGTCTGATGCCACTAACAAAAGTAACAAATAAACACCTATTGCCAATTTATGACAAGCCAATGATTTATTACCCTTTACAAACACTGATAGATTTAGATATTAAAGAGGTTATGATTGTCTCTGGAAGAGGGCATGCCGGTCACTTTTTGGAGTTACTCGGATCAGGGGCAGAAGTGGGAGTGAAGCTTTCCTATGCAGTGCAAGAAAAAGCAGGGGGCATTGCAGAGGCATTAGGATTGTGTGAAGATTTTGCAGAGAAAGATCCTGTATGTGTTATTTTGGGGGACAATATTTTTGAAAATCCACCTCAAATAAAGTCGTATAAAAAAGGAGCGATGATTTTCCTTAAGGAGGTGGGTGATGCAAGGAGATTTGGTGTTGCTACATTGGATAAAAATAAAAGAGTGGTTAAAATTGTAGAAAAGCCTGTACATCCAGAAACAAATTATGCTGTTATTGGTTTTTATGTGTATGATAACGAGGTGTTTAAGATTATTAAAACTTTAAAGCCTTCAGCAAGAGGAGAGCTTGAGATAACTGATGTCAATAATGAATATATAAAAAGAAAAATACTCCAGGCGGAGGTTATAAAAGGGTATTGGACTGATGCTGGAACTTTTGAAACATTGTTCAGAGCATCAGAGTTAATAAGAGGAAATGGAAAAAAGAAAAACCTGTGACTTGTGTAAAAATACTTCCTTTGTCACAGTATACAAAGAGATGGAAGATAGACTCCATCATGTAAAAGGAGCTTCTTTTTCTATACTCCGGTGTGAAATATGTGATTTGCACACGACAGACCCCTTTCTTTCAACGGAAGAAGATTTCAAAACCTATTATCCTGGGCACTACTATTCTTACAATCCGCCTGCTAAAAAAGATGTAACAACAAAGATAGCACTGTTTTTGTACAATCTGTTTTATAATCCAAAAGAGAGGATGAATCCTTTTCGATATCTTTTGTTTCCGGTTTCCTATTTTGTACGAGGAACAAAGATTATCAAAAATGGAAAACTTTTGGATATTGGTTGCGGAGCTGGTTTTTTTCTGAGAAGAATGAAAGATCTTGGAATGATGCCTTATGGAATAGAATTAGGAAAACAAGGATTTGAGGCATGCCAAAAAATGGGGATCCGGATTTGGAATACCCCTGTATTCAAAGCAGGGATAACGTCTGATTATTTTGATGTAATCACAATCAATTCAGTTTTAGAACATATTGCAGAGGTGCACGAAACACTGAAGGCTTGCCACTGCATTCTTAAAAAAGATGGAGTCCTGATCATTCAGGTCCCAAATAAGGATGGTTTTTCAGCAAAGTATTTTAAACAAAACTGGGCAGAGTGGGATATTCCAAGGCATATCACCCATTTTAGTAAAAAAACGTTGGTAAAATATCTTAAAGATTGTGGTTTTGCAATAAAGAAGATAAAAAATACAGGTTCAGCCTTTCAGTTTACTCAAAGTTTGATATATAAATATCCAAAGTTAGAAAAATTATTCAAAAAAAGGATTGTAGGATTATTTTTTATAATACCCGTCATGATAACAAATATATTAAATAGGCCTGGAAGAATAGAAATATACGCAATAAAGATGCAAAAGGTATAATATGAATCTCTTGCAAAAAATATACCACATACTATTCCCAACATATATCCACTGTCTAAGAAAACATCTGAAGAATTGTGGAAGCGTACTAGAGTTAGGTTGTGGAAAAGGATCACCCTTAAAATATGTGAAAAAGACATTTTATAGCGTTGGTTTGGATGTTCACAAACCAAGCATCGAAGAAAGTAAGAAATTAAAAATTCATGATGAATATGTACTTTCGGATGTGTTTAATAACAATTTTAAAGAAAAGCAATTCGATTGCGTTGTGGCACTTGATTTTATTGAACATTTGAAAAAAGGAGATGGTTTCAAACTAATAAAAATGATGGAGAAGATAGCCAAAAAAAAGATAGTCATTTTTACCCCAACGGGTTTTTTACCGCAAAGTGCTATTGAAGACAACAGGCACCAGGAGCACATCTCTGGATGGGATGTTAAAGAAATGAAAAAAGAAGGTTTTGAAGTATATGGTGTTAATGGATGGAAGCCGTTGAGGGGGGAAAGAGCAGCCATTAAATGGCATCCGAAGTTATTCTGGGAACTTATTTCAATACTTTCTGAACCAATAACATACGTATTTCCTAATCATGCATTTCAAATGTTTTGTGTGAAAAAATTAAAATGACAAACTACCTCAAAAAAGCGATACATTCTGTTATTTTGTTAGTTGTATTTGCTCTTTTAGGAACTATGTGTTCATATGGTACAAGAATTATTCTAGCACGAAATCTAACGACTGAGGAATATGGTTTATTTTATGCAGTATTTGCATTTGTTGGGTTTCTAAGTTTAGCAAATAATTTTGGATTGCAGCATGCATTTGTTAAATTTGTCCCAGAATTTATTCATAATAAAGAATGGAGTAACATAAAGAAGAGCATTGTTACAGTTACCGCAACAGCATTAGTCATTTCAGTGTTGATGGCCGGGCTGATGTATCTCCTTGCGCCCGTTCTTGCAATAAATTATTTCAAATCACAAGGGGCCATTGCTCTTTTAGGAATATTCGCTTTGATGTACGTTTTTAACGTGTTTGAAAATATTACTATTTCGTCATTTCATGGATTTCAGAGATTTGGCGTTGTTTCCATTATAAATTTTGTCAAAGCTGCTGCATTAGTCGCTCTCGTAGCCTTAGGTTTTTTCTTTTTTGAGCCCTCTTTAATGCTACCAGCAATTGCCTATGCGGCTATACCTATCATTATCTTTGTGTTCTTTTTTCCTTATTTTGTAACAAAAATATTTCCTTTTTTCAAAGAAGAGGGATCATTTAGCAAACCGTTATTAAAAAAATTTATGGGATTTGGTATACCAGTATTACTTGCAGTGATCGGAAAGATATTGATGACCAATTCTCAAACCGTGATTTTGACATTATTAACATCGCTAGAGGATGTGAGCATGTTTAATATCGCTTTACCGACAGCAAATATTCTCAATATTTTAGAAGTTGCCTTAATCACAGTATTGGTTCCTATGGTCTCAGAATTATGGGTAAAGCAAGACAAAGAGAGGATTATCCAAGGTATTAACTTTATTTATAAATATTTATTCATTTTGCTAATACCTATTGTATTTATCTTGATAAGCTATCCAGAATTTATTATCCAAATTTTGTTTGGGGCAAAATATCTTGGAGCAAAAGGAGCATTAAGAGTATTAAGCTTTGGCGCTCTTTTTTGGACGATGTCAAGCATTAATGTGAATATACTTTCAGCATTGGGAAAACCTAGAGAATATTCTAAAATTATGTTTGGAACCGCGATAATCAATATATTGCTTTGCGTTGCATTGGTCTTCCTTTGGAGAAATGCCGTTGAAGGGGCTGCAATCGCCATGACCTTAAGTTATGCAATCATGATGCTTTGGAGTTTTGGTTCTGTAAGAAAGATAATTGAAAAAATAGAATTTCCCATCAGGCTGTGGCGGAAACTTATACTGTTCGGTTTTATATTTTTAGGAATACTCTTTATAATGAAAATCATTTTTGCAGGATTATTACACACCAATGTTTATGTTGATGTAATCCTAAGTCTGGTAATTGCGGGAACAAGTTATACAGGACTAATATTATGGTCTAAGATCATTACGATCCGGGAAATCAAAAAATTTTCAATGTTGCTCTTTAAAAAATCATGATAAATCATACAATTCTATTCTCAATGGTGCAGAAACAGGGACAATACTTTCAGTAACATATGTATTGTTATAAACAAGCGTTCCATTTCTTTCTTCTAAGAGCGATTGTAGTAAATTAAAATATTTATTTTCTTCATCAGCACTAAAAGTAAGAATCAGATAATCAGCATCTTTTGATTGTTCAAGATAGTCTTGATCACCACTCACATATTTTGGGTTAGGGGAGAGAAAGTATCGTTTTCCAAAAGACTCATGGAAAAATTGGCTTAAGGTAAATCCAGTGATAAAACTCTCTTCCTCGGTATTGGCATGGAGGTCTGTCATAATTCGAAAATTACGATCACTTGATTCATAGCCAAGATGTAGGACGAATAATGAAAAAATTGCAAGACAGACGATTACAGCAATACCTAGTTTTGATAAATTCCATCGAGAGATCCACGCAGCATAAAGAATAATCATAAAGGGTAGCAAAGGAACTAAAAATCTAAGGTTAACAAAAAAAAGTGCGCTGAACATTTCTTGAAATGATGGTGAATATTGCATAAAAGAATAAAAAAGGATACCTAAAAAAACAGATAATTGAAAACACACAAGTTCTTTTAGGTATTGCTTCCGAAAGAGAGCAAAAGAGAGAAAAGGATAAAAGAAGGTGAGTGCCAATATAAAAACGATAAGATGAAGAGTCACACCAAGAAAACTAAAAGAGAAGTGTTGAATAGAAAAAGAGTATCCTGTAAGATGCCACGCTCCATATACCTTATGATTAAACCACAAGATAAAAACGCCAAATAAAGCAAACCCGGGAAGCAAAGAAAAAATAGGCTTTATGAGAGCGTTCCATTGATAGCGATGCTCTTTCCAAAGATAAAAAAGATAACCAAACACAAAAGGGGCGATAAAGATAAGATTGGTATAACGAATAAGAACACTGAAACCCAAAAGAAGTCCTGCAAGGAAAGGTATAGACCTGAAAAAAAGGAAATATGCGCCTGCTACAATGAAGAACGCTGAAGGGAGGTCGGAGTACAATCTTTGAGAGTAATAAATCAGGGTTGGATGAAAAAGGTAGAGAAATGCATAGTAAGGAGAAATTTTTAACTTTTTTAAGATAAGAATAGCGAAGAGAAAGAGTAAAGAATGAAGTATAAACCCAAGAAGAAATTGCGCTCGGTAGTCCATTGCTATCAAGGGGTAAAGCAAAAGGGCGGTGCCAACAGGATATTGAGCAAAATAGGATTTTCCATCAGTATTAAAGTTATAGGCCTCTGTAACATTATCGACAGTGACTCTGCCCTCTTGAAGGAAATATGCAGTACGAGAATATTCCGCTTCATCGCTCACAAGATGCGCCTGAGGATAAAAGAGAAAAAAAGCTACTGCAAAAAAAATATACCCCAAGACAAGTGCATGAGTAGTTTTCATCAATCTTCATCCCACAACCTTGTTTAAATAATTTATGCTCTTGGGTCCTCGGCCCTCCCTCTTAACATTTTTAAATAAAAACCTTTATAAGGGGCCCTTATTTTCGAGATATAAAATGAACAGCAAAATAATGCAGGAAGATATCAAAACAATTGCGCAGAATATAGGTGAGAATGTGCAGAGATTAAGCGGTGCAACAGTACTCATCACAGGTGGGGCGGGCTTCTTAGGAAATTATTTTATACTAACTATAGATTATCTAAACAAGCACGTTCTTAAAAAGCCCTGTAAAATGATCTCCATAGACAATTTTATTACAGGATTAAAATATAATATAGAGGATCAAGAAAATTTTAAAGCAATAAAACACGATGTAACAAAGCCCTTACAAATAGACGAGCCCATTGACTTTATCATTAGCGCAGCGGGTATTGCTTCTCCTCTCTTTTATAGAAAATATATCATAGAAACCATTGACGTTGGTGTTTTCGGAACAAAGAACATGCTTGAATTAGCGAAGGATAAAAAGGTAAAAAGCATGCTTTTCTTTAGTTCAAGTGAGATTTATGGTGATCCGGATCCCAGATTTGTTCCAACACCGGAAACATATTATGGAAATGTTTCACCGATTGGACCAAGGTCAAATTATGATGAATCAAAAAGACTTGGGGAAACCTTGTGTATTGCATATTATGACACCCATAAAGTACCTATTAAGTGGGTACGTCCATTTAATGTATATGGCCCGGGCATGAGAATTGACGATTATCGTGTTGTACCTAATTTTGTTGCAAATGCATTACAAAAAGGGTTTATGCCTGTTTATGGAGCGGGGTACAGTACAAGAACCTTTTGTTATGTTACCGATGCCATCACCGGGTTCTTTAAGGTATTACTTTCTGATTTTAACGGAGAGGCATTTAACGTAGGAACTGACAGAGAAGAAATCAGTATGAGAGATCTTGCTAAGATTATTGCAGAAATGTTCGACAATACCGTTGAGATAAGAAATATGGACGGTCCTACTGATGCATATGTTACTGCCGATCCGAAAAGAAGATGTCCTGATCTTACGAAAATGAGAACGAAATTGCATTATATGCCAACTGTAGATTTGCGCACAGGGCTAAAAAGGTTTATCCGATGGGTTATAGAAACGCATGATATCAAATCCCTTTATGTTGATATTCTCAGGAAAAAGAAGATTATTGAGTAATAATGGGATGAGGAACTTTGGATACGTCCTACATTACTTCTCTCGGTGGTATGGGCAACAAATATCGATATCCACCACCTGTTTTTTTCTTGATGTCATCAAAGTATTCATAGGCAAACACGACAAGAACATCGGTGGCGTGATCCCTTAAATAATTTCTTGAAACAATGGGAATATGTGTCCCCGGGCTGAATCGATTTTGTTTGAGAGGACTATCATCTACAATAAATGCAATAAGGGAAGGCCCAATACTGCCATAATTGCAGATAGTTGCGACACGCGCTGGAGCACCGTAACCTGCAACGTTTAAGCCATCTTTTTTGTATTCGGCAAGTTTATTTTTTAAAGCGGAAATTTGGGTGTCAACATTTTGCCTAAATTCTTCCAAGGTAGAGAGACTTAAATTTTTTTCTTCTTCAAGAAGATCGCGAACACTTTTCTGCTGCGCAGTATAATGACCATTTTTGTGAGCTGCGACTCTGAGTGATCCTCCATGGGGTTCTATTCTTTCCACATCAGAGATACACATACCATGTGACTCGAACAAATGCGTCAGAGAAGTAAGAGAATAATAAAAAATCCTATCTAAATAGAATCGTTCGAATTGGATGTTCTTTAAAATATTTCCAATGTATTCGACCTCGATAATAAACGTCCCGTCATCAGTCAGGACCGTTTTCACATCATCAATGAGTTGATGAGGATTTTCAAGATGAGTAAATACACTGCTCGCGACAACCATGTCTGATCTACCATACGTTTTTTTAATTTCTTCAGCAGTTACACGATCAAAGAAAGCGGTAAGAGTTGTTAACCCCTGATCATTCGCAATCTTTGAAACATTTATTGACGGGTCAACACCAATGGCCTTTACACCCAACGCCTTAAGCGGCTTCAGTAATATCCCATCATTTGAGCCTATATCAACAACAAATTTTGCCGAAACCAGTTTCTTTGCCAAATCCTGAAAGTGTCGTACAAGACCAGGATTTACTGAGGATAAATAATAGTAGTCCTCAAACATTCTTTCTCTTGATACAATATCGCCCAGCTGCACGTTTTTACAGGATAGACAGAAAAACATCTTCAATGGAAAAAAGTCCTCAGTCTCAAACGCTTCTTTTGTAGGGTATTTATTTGCGAGGGGCTGTTGCCCGAGATCAAGAAATAACTTTACATTTTCACTTCCGCAGAGTCTGCATTTCATAAGATAATAAAAACCGGTGTTTATTTATATAGTTTACGAATGAGCAGGCACCCTAAGTAGATACCTTTAAAAAATCAGGGGCCATAATCCTGATAAAATGAAAAAAATACGGATAGCTATTCTTGGTCTAGGAAGATGGGGTAGTAATTACTTAAGAACGTTTCAAATGTTGAAAAACGTGGAAGTTACCCATGTTTGCACACGAAAAAAAAGCGATGCCGAAAAGAAGATAAAAACGCTTGGTATAGAGTATAGCGGAAAAATAACAACAGATTACAGAGAAATACTCTCTAATAAAAGCATTGACGCTGTTGCAATAGTAACACCAGGAGCAACGCATTATCAGTTTGCAAAAAAGGCTTTACAAGCGAAGAAACATGTCCTGGTAGAAAAGCCACTCACGTTATCAGTCGAGCAAGCTAAAGAACTCACCAAATTTGCCCAAAGAAAAAAAAGAATTTTGATGGTTGGACATTTACATCGCTACAACCCAGCAATAGAAATCATAAAAAAAGATTTAAAAAAAGGGATTATCGGAAAGATTCAGTATATTCAAACGATAGGAACAGGTAACGGCCCGATAAGAAGCGACACGAATGTGTTATGGGATTTTTTCCCACATGACATCACAATTCTTTCTTACCTTCTTGACAGCGTACCCCAAGAAGTGAATGCTCAAGGAGCAGCTTATATTAAAAAGAATAATGAAGATGTAGTAACGATGAATCTTCAGTTCCCAAATAACATCTTTACAATTTCTATGGCAAGTTGGTTATACCCCTTCAAAAAGAGAGAGGTAATTATCGTTGGAGAGACCGGGTATATTGTTTTTGATGATTATGCTAAAAAAGAGAAAGTGAAGTATTTTAAAAAAGAGAGCAACGAAGAGTATAAAAGCCCGGAAATCTCTGACAAAAAGCCATTAACGGAAGAATTAAAACATTTTGTAGAGTGTATAGTGAAAAAGAAAAAACCAATGACGGATGGTTTCGAAGGGGTAAAGATAGTTGCAATTCTGGAAGCCGCCGACCGATCGCTTAAAAAGAAAGGGGAACCTATTAAAATACCAAAGATTTCTACAGAAGTGTAAGATGGAAAAAATTTTAAAAGGAGGAAAAAGAGCTGTACTATGAAATTGTCCATTATCATCCCGGTATACAATGAAGTGCAGACCATAAAAGAAATTATAGAAAAAGTAGACGCGTTACCTCTCGAGAACGTTGAAAAAGAGATTATAGTTGTTGACGATTGTTCTAGGGACGGGACGAGAGAGGTATTAAAAAAGCTTGGGAGTAAAAAAATAAAGATTTTGTTTCATGAAAAGAATAAAGGAAAGGGTGGAGCTCTGAAAACAGGATTGAAGGAGATTACCGGAGATATAGTTATATTCCAAGATGCTGATCTTGAATACGACATTAAAGATTATCCTAGACTTATAAAACCCATTGTGGAAGGAAAAACAGATGTTGTCTATGGTTCACGATTTCTTAATAAAAAACCAAAATTGTTTGGAACTGGCAGGGAGTTTATACCACTCCATTACATCGGAAATAAATTCTTAACCACTTTGACAAATATACTTTATTTTGCTAAGATTAGCGATATGGACACTTGCTACACCATATTTAGAAGTAAGATTCTTAAAGAATTAAAGTTAGATTCAGATAATTTTGATATAACCCCGGAGATCACAGCAAAAATTCTTAAAAAGGGTATAAAAATTCATGAAATCCCCATTACCTACAAGGGTCGTGATCATTCAGAAGGGAAAAAAATAAATTGGAAAGATGGTATAAGTGCTGCGTGGGCATTAATAAAATATCGATTTAAAAATTAAAGTTATGATTTCTGCAACGCCCTTATTTTTTTAGCATACCAATCTTTTTCTCGTTGTAATTTCTTAATAACATTATCAGAGACAGTTCTCTTTCGTTGTCTTTCTGCTCTTATTTTCAAAAGTTCTTTTCGGTGACAAAAAAGATATGCCAATCCTAGATAAAACGAAAGCAGAGGAATTTTATTAAATCGTAGAAAAAGATGATAAAGAACGCGCATTTTGATAGTTGCTAGCCTTCTAAAAAAGGAGAATAATTCTTCATTAAGTAAACTAAACATCATTTCATTTCTATAAAACAGATAAGTAATAAAATAATCTTCTTTGCTAAAATGACGTAAAAGATTCCATTTTTGAGAAGCTTCTTCCCTAATGCGTGTTGACCCTCCGCTTGCATGATAATAAATAAGATCGTGTTTAAACAATACTCTAAAACCTGCTTGAATTGCACGATAGCAAAAGTCAGCATCCTCCCAATAAAGGAAATACTCCTTGTCAAGGAGCCCAATTTTTTTGATAATTTCTTTTTTGATAGCCATTAAGGAACCAGAGACCATGTGAACATCGAGATCATGATTTAGAATTTTTATAATATCAGCAGATTTTACTTTATCTTTTGCGTGAAGATATATATAAGGTCCGCCAAGGATGCCAATTTTTTCATCAGACTGCATGGCTTCAGCAATAAGAGAAAGTGTATGGGGGAGCAAAACCACATCGTGATTAACCAGAACAAGAATATCTCCTTTTGCCTTACGCAGAGCAACATTATTTCCCTCTGAAAACCCAAGGTTTTGCTTGTTTTGTATGGTTTTTGCCCAAGGATACTTTTTCTTTATATACGCCAACCCATCATCAGAAGACGCGTTATCGACAACAATGACTTCATAGTTTTTATAAGTTTGTTGTTGAAGAGAGGGAAAAAGTTGATCAATATACTCTTTTGCGTTATAGTATAAAACTATGACCGAAATTTTTGGTTGTTTTCGGGAGGTTGATTTCATGCGATTAAACCTTCCTCAAATTTTTGATAGAGTTAAAAATAAGAGAGAATGCTTTGGAGATAAGTAATGGTGAGAAGAGAAACTTTTTTCTTATGGACCAAAATAAAAAGACGAGATAAAGTACTTTAAAAATCATAAAAGCAATAAAAAGGAGTATTAGAAGATCGTAAAGTGGTTGATAAAAAGAGATAAGAACTCCTATAAGAAGTGTATTCACAATCAATCTTCCGTTATCCTGATAAAAAAGACGGAAGAGAAATCTATGTTCTAGCTCTTTTTTGGAGATATTATCGACAGTATACAGAGTGCGGATGAAAAAGCAAAGATTTGCTAGAAAAATAAGAATAATGTCAAGAAGGAGAATGGGAAGTGGAGAGGTGTAAGAATGTAAAATAAAAAGTCCGAATGCTAAAAAGTAGATAAGAGTGGATGCAGTGTGATCAACGATAAAATCATAGTATTCTCCTAATGTACTTGAAAGTTTTTTATAGCGGGCAACAGCTCCATCAATGGTATCTAAAAGAATGCAGAATTGAAAAATAAGAACGCCGAGAAGAGGATTTGTATACTCCTTTGAAACAAAAAAGAAGAAGCCTAATACCAAAAAAAAGATTCTTATGGTGGTGATGTGATTAGGAGTAAGAGGGGTAAGCAATACCGGCTTGAGTAAGTAAACTCCTATTTTTCTATAAGGATCATGACGCTGACTCTGTTTGGGGTAACAAATATCTCTGAGTTCTGTAAGTGATGGTAGTTTTTCCATAGGAAAATTATTAAGGTTTTTTCTGGTAGATAAATGTTCTGGAGTGCAGGTGTGTGGAAGGTATGATATTCACAAGGGCATAATCTGTTCTTTCCTGGACGATTGAGGTTGCGTTATAGCTATAAATTTTTCCATCAACCAAAATTGGATTTTCTTCAAATTGTTCATGAATGACAATAAACATGCAAGGGGGTTTTTCTAACTCAGATCCAAGACTTGAGACCCCTCGTTTTTCAAGGTAAGAAATTGACATGTTACGACATTGGGTATTAAGCAAGGATTGAAAATCTTCTTCTAAATCTGGAAGATAATGCATAAAAACTCTTCTCTCAGCATCTTTTTTAATAAAGGCATATGCCATCTCATGCGATTTTGTGGTAATAATTGATCCTGTCAGATTGTGGACATTGAGAAAAGTAACAATAAATTGGGAGGTAGTATCAAAATCATGCTGTACAGAGATAATATGGTTTCCTGTATTGATGTCGTTGATAAAAAAAGTGGCCTGCGTCACACTCATAAAAATAAGGATAATCATGATGCCATAACGAAACTTAAGTTGCATATCCTTCAGGCTCCTTATGGCCAAAAAAATAACGAAGGGAGCGGCGGGGAAAAGATACAAAAAGAAAGGGAAGAGGAACCATTGAAAGAAAAGTGAGAGAAGAACAATAACAAATCGTTGAAGGTTAGAAAAGTGAATTCTATCAAGAATGATCTCTTTCTGTGCGATAGAAAGGTCATGTTGAAATTCATACTCATAGACAGTTAAAAAGAGAGACGGCTGACTTATTTTTGCTTCGCCCTTGTCAAGCAAACCAAAGGATCGATCCCAAAGAGGGGAAAGATGATATTGCCCAAGGACATATTGAGAACCGAGATAAACCGAAAAAATTCCAAGAATAATAACAATGCAAAAGAAAATGTGGCGATAGTTTCTGGCCTGACTGAAAAATGTTAGTTTTTCTTTAAAGAAAAATAAAAATACAACCACGAGCGGAATAAAAATAAGTATGACATCAAGCTTGTAAAGTAGTCCAAAACCAAGAGATATCGCAAGAAAATAAAGATATTTCCAACTGTGATATTGAAGAAACTTGCTGAGAAAAAGAAAGCATAAGAGAAGAAAGAAGATTACCCCCTGCTCAAAATAGGGCTCCGCAGAGGTGATGATAAAATAAGCATGAGACATGAGTAAAATGAGAGTACCTACAATAACAAATTTTTGAGAACCATCTCTTTTCATTAAGAGAACAAACAAAAACAGATTTGCTGCAGTTAAAAAAAGGCTAAAAAGAATAGGGCTTGAATCTTGAATTCCGAAAAAAGTATAAAAAATGCTTAGTAAAAAAATTTGAAGGGGAGGCCACTCTACAAAGCCTGTGAAGGCAAGATAATGGTTGTAGTAAGAAGAAAAGAGGGTGACCAAATCTTTGAAACTATGAAGTTCAAAGAAATGGTCATAAAAATCAACAAGTAAAATTCCAGCTGCCTTTCTTTGTACCGTATTTGGAATAGAAAAATTGACATGGGTGGTTAATACTACCATAAAAAGAATATACAAAAAAATCAAACTAATTAAGAAATGCCTTGAAGATACAAACCTTTTTATAATATCGCCATTCAGCATAGGGGTTGAAATGATTGTATACACAAACACGGTGAAGGTATTTAAAGGTATCGAGCAAATATGATAAGCATCATTATACCCGTATTTAACGAAGAAAAGGTTATTGTGCAGACCATTGCAGAGGTCAAGAAATCCCTTGCTTCTATGGGCCAACCTCATGAGATTATTGTAGTAAACGATGGTTCCCAAGATCAAAGTGGGACAATTTTAAAGAAAGTTCAAGGCATAAAGCTGATCACGCATATTAACAATAAGGGATATGGTGCATCATTAAAATCAGGAATAAGGGTAGCGCAAGGTGAAAAAATTCTTATTACAGATGCAGATGGAACATATCCTATCGAACGTATTCCTGATCTAATCACAAAATCCTCCGAATTTGACATGGTCGTCGGCGCACGATCAAGCGAAAATGTTCCTCTGTTAAGAAAACCTGCGAAAAAAATCCTGTCAATGCTGGCAAATTTCCTCACCGGAAGAATAATCCCCGATCTTAATTCAGGAATGAGAATCTTCAACAAGGATCTTGCCTTGGAATTTTTTCATTTGTTTCCTAATGGTTTTTCTTTTACAACGACTATAACGCTAGCCGCACTAACAAACAATTATAGTGTTGAATATGTTCCTATTGAGTATCATAAAAGAATTGGAAAATCGACAATTAGTCCTTGGAATTTTTTTGAATTTGCAGCATTGATCGTGCGCCTTGTTATGTATTTTAACCCTTTAAAATTCTTTTTAACTCCAGGGATATTACTCCTCATTGGGGGAGCAGGTTTTGGTATATGGGAAGTTGTACAACAACGAAATTTGGGGGAATTTCCAATACTTTTAGTGATCACAGGATTGCAAATTTGTTTTTTAGGACTCATCGCGGATCTGATTGTAAAATCAAGAAACGCCAGGGTGAAATAAGATGAAGATTATTCAAAATGCGACAAGAGTGGACATCGGTTGTGGGATGCCAGCTCAAAAATATAAAAATTGTTTTGGAATCGATGTGAATCCTGATTATAATCCAGATCTGTTACATAATTGCGACGAGGGAATGCCCTTTGCCGATCAGTCCTTAGAGTTTATTAACTCAGATAACACATTAGAGCATTTTAAGAACCCATATTTTGTTTTAAAGGAATGTTATCGATGTCTTCGAAAAGGAGGTACTATGAGACTCGTTGTGCCCAATTGCCAATACTTTCCTTTGATTTTTATTAATATTATAATGGATCTAGACAAATTTTGGCATTGGTACATGAATTTATCCTTTAAAAAAGGAAGAAGTATTCATTGGACGTTATACACCAAATTTCTAATTCAGAAAGTAGCGAGAGATATTGGGTTTAAGATTAAGAAAACCAAAGGTTGGTTGTACAGCAAAGAAGTAACACTTATTCTGGAAAAATGAGGAGAATATTGTTCACGTTCTTTGAAAGACAAACTTGTAATATATAAAAAACTTGCTTATAAGCATGACAGATGTTGCCAAAGCTATAGCAAATTGCTGAGGAACCCACACAGGCACAAAACTTCCAAAATTTGCATTGAAAAAAGTATAAAATACTTTGTAGAGGAGAATATTAACAAAGTAGAAGATAATCACAAAAAGGGTGTACTTGATAAAACGTATTCTATAGTTATCATTAACTTTGAAGATATACTTGACTGCAATGATAAAATTAAAGATGGTTGCGAGGGTAAAAGGGATTATGTAAGAAACTAAATGGTTTATTTTGAATATTTCTGTGAGAATATAGGTAACAATGCTCGTAAAAAGATATCCTGCTGCTCCTCCAAGGATAAACCTCATAAAAAGTTTAGTAAATAAAGTATTTTTAATTTTAATTATATGTTTGTTTTTCATGATCGTAGCACCAAAGTAATTGCTTCTTGAAATCCTTTGTACTGCTCGTTAGGTGAAAAACTGCGTATAATTTTTTTGCTATTTTGAGACATAACTTTTGAAATTTGATTATTCTCAAAGATTATGAGTATTTTTTCAGCAAGGATATCACTGTTTTTTTCTCGAACCAGGTACCCATTTTTCCCATTTTTGATCAGATCATACGCCCCGGCAACTGCAGTTGTGCTCACAACTGGCTTTCCAATGCTCATGACTTCATTTAAAACAAGCCCCCATGACTCGGAGCACTCATTTTGGGTGTACAAATGCCGTGAGGGAAGGACAAAGACATCGCAAAGATGATAATAATAGTGAACCTTGTCATGGGGGACCTCACCAAGGAAACGAATATTTTTAATGCGTAGATCTTTTGCAAGCTGCTCACAAAAACCTCTAAACGCCCCATCCCCCCCGACGAGCAAAAAGGCACCTGGATCCTTTTGTTCGATAATTTGAAATGCCTTTATCAAATAATCAAGTCCTTTGTATTGAACAATTCTGCTTAAATATAAAATAACTTTTTTGTTTTCAATGCCTAGATCTCTTTTCATTTTTCGAAGAAGATCTTGGCGAACTGGATATTTTGAAAAATCAAGGGCAACATTTGGTGCAATAAAAACTTTTTTAGGATTTGCGCCAAATTGGATATAAAGATCACGCGCCTTAGTTCCTGCAGCAATGCACGCGTCTGCATGACGAACAATACATTTCGCATACGGTTTTGCAAATTTTGCCCAAAAAGTGTGCGGCCAGTCCCATGTTTCATCCCATAAAATGAGTTTCTTGCCAGTAATTTTTGCAATAAGAAAGCTGGCATGGGTTGCAAAGGATGCGAGTCCTGAAGTAATGATGATATCATATTTTTTGAATAATTC
>JAGWAF010000052.1 GCA_018302085.1 Candidatus Woesearchaeota archaeon
CAGAATAATCTTAACTCGTTTACCAACCCATTCGATGGGCACGTACACGCGCCCACTGTTTCCACTCTTCGTCACCTGCTTCTCCAACATCTCAAAACCAGTAAGACGAATGTTTGTCTCTTTTTTCATTATAGCTACATTGTAGCTAACAAGTAAATAAAGATTTCGGTACTCCAGAATACAGATCACTACCTTCGAATCTTTTCAGAAAACTGAATGATTACTACTTTTCGATACTTTTATAAAATCCAAGTGCAAAATCCTGCCAGGAGGGGTTGTTATGAAAAATCTGAATATTGTTCTTCTTTTAAGTGTAGCTGTTCTTGTCATCGTTCTCAGTGGTTGTGAAGACGCGAGAAAGGCGTGTAACTATGATGGTATAGTGCAGCCTCCCGAATTATGTGACGACAAAAATCAAAATCCCAATGATCGTTGTGACAGTTGTGTCCCTACTTCTTGTGGCGATGACATAGTGAATGACGATCCTTTGAACATGAATAATTTTGTAGAACAATGTGATAATAAAGATCAGCAAGTTGCTGACAAGCAGTGTGCGGATCGTGGATTCTTTGCACCTTGCAACAGGAATACTTGTTTATGTGGTGGAATTTCCCCAAAGGTTGTAGAGTGTAATCAAAATTTGGTTATAGAAGGTAATGAAGAATGTGACAAAGGTCCAAATGGTGATTCCACCTGTACTCCTGAATGTACCGTGACTTATTGTGGTGATGGTATCGTGCAGGTTCCAAATGGAAAGAATATGAATAATAATCCGCCAGGTTTTAATGAGATATGTGACGCTGGTCCTGATCCCTTGAATTTGAGCGATCCGCAGGCACGAGCGGCCCACGCGTTTTGCCAGGCTGTTTTGGCAGATCCTGAAGCGATGTGCAACGGCTGTCGTTGTGTGGCTCCTCCTTTCAGTTGTGCTTGGGGCGCCTTTGCGGTTGCATTGGGGGGTGGGCCATTGCCGCCTTTGCCACCTACTGCTGCTTGTATAGATGATTGCGCGGTTCTTGGTCCTACATGGGCGTGCGACCAGATCACTTGTGCATGTACCGATACCAATGCTTGTGCGGGTAATACCCTTGCAACTATTTTTGGTGGCGCAAATCCGTACACTGGCGGAGCTTGTGCCGATGATTGTAAAATATTTGGTCCAGATGTTGTGTGTGATGCAGTTACTTGTTTGTGCAAGCCAGAAGATGAGACAGATAGCTGTGCAGCAAATACGATGGCTCACCTCTTTGTGCTCCCCGGGCAGCAACCACGACAGCGGGATCCCAATGCAATTTGTAAAGATGATTGTGCAGATCTGGATCGAGCATTTGGAGGGGATGGCAGCTCTATCTATTGTGATCTGGCATCTTGCGTATGTAAAGAGAAAAATACTGATAAAGTTTCATGTGCGCAGAATACCTTTGGTGGTTTTGAAGGAGATGAATTGCTGGCAAAAGCAAGGCAACAGCCAGATCTTTGTCAAGATGATTGTAAGGATCAGTTTGGCCCAAATGCGATTTGTAATGTAAAGGCCTGTGAGTGTGTAATTCCGGATTATGTAAGTTGTGCTGCAAATGAGAAGCTTGCACTAGAGACCGGACGCACTATTCCTCCAATTCCAGGGAGGCAGTGTAGGAACGATTGTCCTGAGGGGGAAACATGCAGTGAGGATTGTGTTTGTCAGGAGTATAGGGTCGTGACTCCAAGATGTGGTGACGGTTATATTTCCTCAGTATTCGTTGGTGGTGGAGGAAATGAGGAGTGTGACATTGGTGGTGGTTACAGTAATATATTATACCCTCCAAGGCCGGACACTTGTGAAAAGCCAAAGGTGTGTGTGAATTGTAAATGTGTCGCTCCCATGATTGCTACGGGTGATGGCGTAGTTACAGGTGGGGATGGTCAGATGGCTTGTCCTCAGGGAACTTTTGCCAATGATCCAAGATGTGGCGGGCGATGTGCTCCAAATCAAGTGTGTACCATTCTTGGTTTGACCGGCCCGGAAACAGAAGCAACTTCTCGGGCATGTTTTGCATGTAATACTGTTTGTCCACCTGGACAATTTGTCAGCGATCGTGTTTGTGAAGCATATTATCCACGCTGTTCGCTTACAAGGTACAAGTGTTATGCGCCCGTAGGGCTTGAAGATGGTGGAGATGGTTACGTAACTGGTGGAGATGGCTATGATGGCGGAGATAATGGAGGTTATGTTACTGGTGGTGACCAAGAACAAGTAACAGGTGGGGACGGTCAAGCACCTCAGCATCTTGATTGTGAAAGGGAATGTTCACAACGCGGAAGGTCCACAAGCCCAACGGATTTCAGCTCGTACATTTTGAATTACCTAAATGAATACAGCTGTGTAAGTGGCGCAACAATCTCCATGCAAGGCACGTTGACTTTGACAGGCCCAGCAGGGGATCAATGTTCGTGTTATTCCACGCAAAGTCCAAGTATCTCCATAAATCAGGAACGTCCTATTTGTAAAGGAACTGTTTGCGGAGATGTGCCATGTGGAGAATCCACAAGTTGCCAGCAGGGAGAAACTAAGTATACTGTTTCGTGCAACTGGGGCGGGTGGCGACAAGTGGGAGAAAACAGGTTTACACCAGTCATTGGGGCTGCAGGTTAGATCGTTTTTATTTCGCTTGCAAGAATTTCTTTTTTTCCTTTTTCTTCTTGTATTTTTCCTTTTATGAGGATATTCTGATCTTTTTTGAAACTGACATTATCAAAAATAAAGACAGGAACAACGTCCGTATGCTGCACTTGCACAATCGTTACCTTTTCTTTTTGAACGAGGCCAACAATTCTTCCTTTTATCTCTACAAAATCCTCATTTTCTAGAAAAAGAACTGGCTCACTTTCCAAATCATTCAGCAATGCTAAAAGCCATAAACTTGGAATGCCCAAAAGACAGCAAATGACTGCAATCAATAACAAAGTTTTTTCTTCCATATTTTTTGCACTTCTTGCGTTTCTTTTCTCATTTATATGTTCTTTCCAAAAAAAATCGAAAATTTTCCGAAAAAATAAAAAAGATTTCGACGAAAAATAGAAACGCATATAAATCAATCCGTTTCTTCTTTATTAATGCCAAAACGCGTGCAGAGTCCTTCTTCAATTAATTTGTACAAGCAGTGTCCTAGAAAGTATTATTATCATTACATAATGAACATTGAGTCGCTGCCGAGTATTCACACCTTAAGGGGTAACATCGCACATTCAGTGCTGCAACATTTTTTTGATGCAGATCTTTCTTCTTTAAACATGAAAAATTTTGAAGAGCCTTTAAGATCAAGAATTCAACAGCTCCTGATTCGTTTTTGGGGAGAAAAAAAGGACAAAATAGAACAATTGGATTTATCCCACGATCAGCTGATTTTCTATTTTGAAGAAACAATGATGATGCTCCTAAACTGGTATGAAAAATTTGTTGCGAAGATAAAAAGTTTTCAAGGTGAAAGTTTTGAAACCATTTTCAAAAAATTAACCCCTTTGCGGGAATTGGAGTATCAGTCCCAGCAGCATGCCGTGAGGGGTTTTATTGACGCGATTGAGGAAATACGGCCTGGAGAACCTCGTTTAATGGATTACAAAACTTCAAAACGATTTGAAATGACCGAGGAATATAAGCTTCAATTGGCAATTTACGCGTTATTGTTTCAAGAAAAGCATGGCAGGATGCCAAAACAAGTGGGTCTTTATTTTTTAAAAGACACACAAAAGCACGAATATCTTATGAATGTGGATAAAGAATTGCTTGACTTCGCAAGAAGGGAAGTTGCGTTTGTGCACGAGATGACAGAGAGTGATAACATTAACGACTATCCTAAAAACATCACTCCACTTTGCAAATACAGCACGGGGCAGTGTGATTATTATGATCCCTGCTTCGTTCAAAAAACAATTCCTGAATTGGTACAGATAAAGAAGAAATGAGTTAGAAATCTCTGAGTTTTTTCATTTCACTGCTTAAATGTTGCGCCATCTGCTGCAGTTCTACCACTTTTCCGTCTCTAGAACCACTAGGCGGATCTAAATTAAAAACATCCACCATAGTTCCTAATGCTTCTCCATATTGCTGGAGTTTAAGTCTTACATAGGAATGCATAGCGCCACTTACCCGAAGGCCATCTTGTATTTGTCTCGCCTGTTCTATGAATGCCTGCGTCTCAGTGAATGCCGAAACTACTTCTAGTTTATAGATGCTCATACCCGATCCAGTAATAGTATTGTTCCCGATAGCGATGCCATGACGATTTTGCCCCACGTGCTGGAGTTCATGATATAAAACAGACCCTATGTCCTCAGGGGTTGTAACTAACCATTTTATTTCTCGGAGAGAAGAACTTTCTTTTCTTGCCATCTCTGGGGTAAGATAATCTTCAACTGACTCATCTTATTTAGTCGCAACAACTATAGAAAAAAGATACGGGGTGAGGATGAGCACATCGGGGCATTTTTTTCCTATCGTGACATTTAATATCGGCATGGTAGTAGCGGCTTTTTTTAGAGCATCTTCTAATCTTGGTGCATACTGCTCAAAGCTTTCAAAGAATCGCTTTCTACGATCTTCAGGTAATAAGCCTCGATTAAAAGCTGCATCAAGATAGGTTGTCCAGATCGTTTGAATTTCTTCCTGACCCTGAGCATAAAAAACGCCTTCAATTTCAGACGTGTTTACAAGTTCTCTGCATTGCCGTGCAAATTGATCTCTCAACTCAGGATACGCCCTCGCTTGCGCAACAGTTATTGACTCACTTCCAGAATAAGCTGGTGCGTCTTCTCGTAATCCATCAAAAGGATCTTGTAATGCTTGAACAATTTTTATTCCAGCAATCGAACCAACAATCGCGCTCAGCCCACCAAGCACGTCGTCGATCGGCATAACCTTTATATACACCAGAACAAAGAAATGACGCATGGTTTTGGATTTTAAAAGTACTGCTGAAATTAAGATTTCTGACAAGATGATAGACCAAGTAGTTGGTCAGGAAGATGCGGTTAATGTCATAAAAAAAGCTGCTGCTCATAGGCGGCACGTTCTATTAATCGGAGAGCCTGGCACAGGAAAGAGTATGCTGGGTCTGGCGTTGGCAGAACTTTTGCCAAAAGAAAAGCTTGTTGATATCATGTCTTTTCAAAATCCGAATGATGAAAATCAGCCTCTTATTAGAACTGTGCTTGCTGGTGAAGGAAGAAAAATTATTGGCCAAGCAAGCGTTGAGTCTCAAAAAATGTTTAAGAGCCAGAACTTCGTTTTTTTCATCATCATTCTCATCGCAACATTTCTTCCATATTATTTTTGGCGTATCGGAGAAATTTCAGATGTTATCTATGCCGCATCAATGATTACAGGCATGGGTTTTATTATTGGTTTTATCCTTTTCATTAATCTTGGAAAAAAGATGATGGGTTCCAAGGTTTCTGTTCCAAAAGTAATTGTTGACAATTTTGGAAAAAATCAAGCTCCTTTTTTTGACGCTACAGGAGCACACGCAGGCGCACTACTCGGCGATGTACTTCATGACCCCTTTCAATCTGGAGGCCTGGGCACTCCAGCTCACGAGCGTGTTGTTGCCGGCATGATTCATAAGGCACACCTCGGTGTTTTATTTATCGACGAAATATCAATCTTAGAACCAAGCACTCAGCAAGAATTGCTCACTGCACTTCAAGAAGGAAAATTCTCCATCACAGGACAGTCTGAGAGATCAGCAGGTGCGATGGTAAGAACAGAGTCTGTTCCTTGTAATTTCGTTTTAGTAGCCGCGGGTAATGTTGAAACTATTCAGCACTTGCATCCAGCGTTGAGAAGTAGGATCAGGGGTTACGGGTATGAAGTGTTTATGAATGACACTTTTCCGGATACTCCAGAAAATCAAGGGAAAATCGCACGCTTTGTCGCACAAGAAGTAAAGAAAGATGGAAAGATTCCTCACTTCAGTAAAGCTGCAGCATTAATAATGATTCAAGAAGCGAGAAGAATGGCAAGCAGAAAACATCACTTAACGATTAGATTAAGAGAACTGGGGGGCTTGATCAGAGCAGCAGGAGATCTTGCAAAGGCAGATCATTCAAAACTTGTAGAACCGGAGCATATTCAAAAAGCTAAGAAAATTGCTCGTCCATTAGAGCAGCAAATGGCAGATCGTTACATTGAAAGGAAAAAAGAGTACCAAGTCATTATTACTGAAGGAAAACGTGTCGGAAGGGTGAACGGTTTGGCCGTCCTAGGCTCTGGCGCATCGCTTTCGGGAATCATTCTCCCCATCGAATCTGCAGTTGCACCAGGCGGAAAAGAACGTGAAATTATTGCGACAGGTAAACTTGGGGAAATTGCAAAAGAGGCAGTGAAAAATGTTTCTGCAATTATCAAAAAATATTTTGGGGAAGATATCAAAGAAAAATACGACATTTTCGTTCAATTCTTGCAAACGTATGAAGGTGTCGAAGGTGATTCTGCAAGCATTGCCGTTGCATCGAGTATCATTTCCGCGTTAAAAAATATACCCATCAAGCAAAACTACGCAATGACAGGCTCTTTATCCGTACGGGGGGAAGTGCTGCCAATTGGAGGCGTTTCTGCAAAAATAGATGCGGTGATAGATGCGGGCATTCAAAATGTGATTGTACCCAAATCAAATATGCAAGATATAGTCATCGATGCTAAAAGGTTGCAAAAAATCAAAATTATCCCTGTAGAAACTATTGAACAAGTTCTGAAAGAAGTGCTTGACTGGAAAGGGCACGAAAAAGTGCGCAAACTGATTCTAGGGGCATAAAAGCCATTTTTTCATGGTTTAAGCTAGCGAAAGGTTTATATAAATCCAATCCAGAAAGGGCACCATGGCTAAACTCAAACCTAAAAGAGATCCTCAAGAACAAACGTGCCCGGTCTGCGGAAGTTTAAACGTCATCGTGGTGGAAGAACGTGATCAAATCATTTGTAAAGATTGCGGCGTTGTCTTTGAACCATTGACGCCTGCAGCAAAATCAGAGTACATCTCCGGCTTTGCAAGCGAAGTGGAGCCCAAAACGACCCTTCATTTGGGATCCAAAGCGGAAGAGCTGCTTACCAAAGCTGAACCAGAACCTGTTCCAATTCCTAAGAAAAAAATTGTAAAAAAAGCGAAAGTTTCTAAAAAGAAAGTCGCGAAGAAAAAAGTTACGAAGAAGAAAACAAAAAAAGCTGCAAAAAAGAAATCTGTGAAGAAGAAAACCCAAAAGAAAACGAAAAAAACATCAAAAAAAGCAGGAAAAGTCCTCAGAAAATTAGCCAGAAAAATCCTAAAAAAAGTAGGTAAGAAAAGAAGGAGATAAGTTTATTCTCCCTTAATTCTGTATTCTTCCTCGTTTTTAAGCTCCAAAAAATAGTGTCTAGGCTTAGCAGAAAAAGTAGTGACAAGCCTGATATTTAGTTTTAAAAATCTGGCTGTCGGAATGGCAAATTTATTAAACTATCAGCCACTTTTAAGTATAATCGGGGAAATGAAACATAAATGAAACACAAATGGCAAACATTTCGGAAGAGGTACATTCCATCAATTTTACCTATCTTGGATTATTGGTCGTGGGCAGTTGGAGGAAAATTAAGGATTAAAAGAGGGATGACTGTCCATATCTGGGACAAAGGACGGTACTATGCTATCTGGGAGAAAGGAGGCAGCGAAGAATTAGCAGCTCATGCTTTAAACCACTTGCTCAAAAATGTCAATAATCCAGATAAAGTTCGTGAAGAAGGAATTAAAGCGGGACAAGAAGTAGTAAAACATTGTGAAAATTTTTCTAAGAATGTAAAAAACAAAAATTATAATGATTTTGTTTCTTTTTTTGATGAATTAAAACTTTTTTATAACACTTTCACAGAGAAAAGCATGGCTTATTGGTTATTTACCGGAGAACTTGTTGAAGAGAAAATAAAACAATTACTTCAAAATTATTCAGAAAAGGAAAAACAAGAGATACTTAACATAATGACAGTTTCAAAAGTACCATCTTACAGCCATGTTGAAGAACAAGATTTTGAAGATTTAGTAGAAGCTGCTAAAAAGGATGGGGTGGACAGTAAAGAAACAAAGTTAGGTATTGAGAAATTTTCAAAAAAGTACTTTTGGTTTCCGTACGAGTATGTCGGTCCTGACGTTTGGAATGTTAAAGCGGTAACGAGAAGAGTAGAAGAAAATTTAGAAAAATCTGAGGTAAAAAAGTATGATGCCAATATCTCCAAAAAGCAACAGAAATGTAAAGAAAAATTCTATTTATCAAACGAATTAATAGACTTATTTGAAGTTTTGGAATTAGTTACTGTAATGCAAGATGATAGAAAGAGGCTTAATGCTCAAGCGTGTTATTATATCAACGGGATAGTTGCCGGAAACTTAGCTAAACGTTTTCAGATAAGCTTGGAAAATGCGCGATATCTCGAAGTAAGTTTATTAAGGAGTTTCCTAAAAGATGAGGATACAGAACTTTTACGTAAAGAACTTGCAGAAAGATCTGATTTTTTTGTTGTTCTACAAACTGATGCCGGCAATGAATTCTATACAGGAAGTGAAGCCAAGAGGCATTTAAAGAAATTGGGTATAAAAGTTGATGTAGAGAGGGTAGAAGTCACAGAAATTACCGGTTATGGAGCTAACAAAGGAGTTGCGAGAGGAAGAGTTAGAATATTGTCGACTTCAAGTAAGGTAACGGATTTCCAAAAAGGAGATATTTTAGTAACTTCCATGACCACGCCGGATTTTGTTCCATCGATTGGCAAAGCTGCAGCAATAGTGACAGATGAAGGAGGGATTACGTCACATGCAGCAATTATATCTCGTGAGTTTGGTATTCCCTGCATAGTTGGAACTAATAACGCAACTAAACTTCTAAAAGATGGGGATTTGGTCGAGGTAAATGCGACCAAGGGGATAGTCAAGAAGATAAAGTATTGCCGGGTTTGAATAACCCATTAAATTTGTTAAAACATATAATTCTATAGCCCCTTATATTCGAAACTATTATATTCTAGAAACTTAAAACAAGAAAAGGTGATATTATGGATGAAAAAGGTACTACTAAAACTGTAGCATTGGCAACTGGAACAGTATTTGCGGTATTGCACGCTCTGGGGGTTATTGCTCTGCAGTTAGGCGCGTGGGATTATATCAAATGGGTACACATGTTCGAAATGCCTTTAACAATACAACCATTTGATGTACTTCCATTTGTTCTAGGGATTGTGACAGTCTTTGTAGTGGGATGCTTTGTAGGGTGGCTCTTCTCAGTAGCCTACTATTATTTCGAAAAGAGATAAATTTTTAGATTATTTCTTGTTTCAATATCTTTTTTCTTAGAATTTTTTTAAATTTTAATTCTCTGTTTTTTGAAATGTTTTACTCTTCTTTTTTGGCTAACCAATTTTCTTATTTCAAATTTTCCACTTTTTTTTAATTTGGATATCCTTTTTTATTTTTTTGTCATCCGAAATGATAACCCATTTTTATTTTCAAAGAAGTATGTCATATCAAAAGAAAAAAACCAATTTATTTCTCCCTCACTTTTTACACAGTGAAATACAACCCCAAAAATACTCCAAGAAAGAATATGCCTACTAAAACGACGCGATAATTTTATATATCCCCTTTAATTAGAGAGTAGTATGGGTCATAAATTTACTGTTATTATCGAGAAAGATGAAGACGGATGGTTTGTTTCTGAAGTAGTAGAACTTCCAGGATGCCATACCCAAGGTAAAACTGTTGAGCAACTTCTCGAAAGAACAAAAGAGGCAATTAAGGCATATCTTGAAACTGACGAGGGCCAGGAAATAGACTTCTCTACGAAATTTGTGGGAGTACAACAAATTGAGGTGTAGTCCTTGGCAAAATTACCTCTTCTGACAGGTAAAGAGGTGGCCAAAGTCATCGAGGAATTCGGATTCATCTACAACCATACTACTGGAAGTCACATGATTTACAGACATCCTGACGGAAGAAGAACATCCATTCCCCACCATTCTGGAGAAGAAATAGGACCGGGCCTTCTAACAAAAATAATAAAAAAAGATTTGGGAATTTCCAGGGAAGAATTCATGAAACACATAAAATAATTTATTTCTCCCTCACTTTTTACACAGTGAAATACAACAGCAAAAATACTCCAAGAAAGAACATACCTACTAAAACGACGCGATTTATCATTTTTCCATATTATCCCATTTTTTCTTTACTCGTTTTTCCTACTTTTCTCAGTTCCATTATCTTGTTTTGAGAACTTTTATATTTTTGATATCCCGAACGATAGAAAAGCAATATAAAGACAGCAATATGCCATCCAGTTATGAAACTCTTCATCGTACAACATGCTGAAACGACTGCGAATGCTCAGGGCTTATCTCAGGGGCATCTCGATTATCCACTCACTCCCAAAGGGGTTGAACAAGCAAGAAAAATTGCATTACGCTTAAAAGATGAAAAAATCGACGTTGCATACTCAAGCGATTCTGAAAGAGCTTTGTGCACATGCAAAGAAGTATTATGTTACCACCCCAAAACAGAACTTATTATAACCAAACTGCTACGTGAACAATGCAAAGGAGTTTTCGAGGGGAAGCACCATGAAGAAATTTCCAAGGCAATCGAAGCTGCAGGTGTTCCTTATCACCTCTTTAATCCAGAAAAGGGAGAAGCCCTTCTTGAAGTTTGGAACAAAATGATCTCTTTTTTTAAATCCCTCCAACAAAAACATGATGAGCAACATGTTCTCCTAGTGAGCCATGGCGGTCCAATTGCATGCCTACTCTGTCATCTTCACGGCAAAGAAATTGATGAGCGCCGTGATTTTGTCCCACGAGGAAACACAGCACTTTCAATCATTCAGTTCAACGATTCAAAACAACCAGAATTTATTGTAGTGAATTGTGTGAAACATTTGGGATAATTTTTATCTCCAATTGACAATAATTTGATCAGTTCTCAAATAAGGATTTGTATCGGCGTCTTTAATCTCTAATCGGTTTCCAGCTTTAAAAGATAAAATACCAAGCCATGCAATCATTGCTCCATTGTCAACTAAGAATTGTTGTTCAGGCCAATACGCCTTTGCTCCTCTCTCTTTGCACATCAGCGTTGCCATTTCTTGAAGACGTTTATTACACGCAACTCCACCGCCCAATAATAATTCTTTCTTTCCCGTATGCGCCATCGCTCTTTCTGCAACTTCAATCAGCATGGCAAAGACAGTTTCCTGCAATGAAAAGCATAAATCTTCTGTCGTAAACTTTTTAGTGTCATACTTTTGTTTGAGGTTTGTAAAGATTCCTCCAAAAGAAACATCCATGCCTTTCACTGAGTATGGTAAAGAAATAAATTTTTTTCCCTGTAACGCAAGCTGTTCAATTTTCGGTCCTCCGGGAAAACCTAAACCAATTTCTCTGGCAAATTTGTCCAAGTAATTTCCTATTCCTCCATCGAGGGTTTCTCCAAAAATTCGATATTTTTTTCCTTCGTAGGCAATCACTTGGGTATTTGCACCAGACGCATACAACAATACAGGGTCTTTTGCTTTGCAAAGCGCTCTCCCAATCTCAAGATGTGCGATGCAATGATTTACACCAACAAGCGGCTTTCTAAAAATAAGGGCAATACTCTTTGCAACATTACATCCAACTTCAAGCGTTGTTCCGATCCCAGGACTTTGAGAATAGGAAATCAAATCAATATCTCGCATATTCACATTAGCCTTTTCCAGTGCCCTTTTCAAAATAACATCGCAAACTTCAACGTGATGCTTGGCAACCTCTGCAGGAATAAACCCTCCCTTCTCCGTCCTAAACAAATCTTTTTCATTCGCAAGAACGACACATTTTCCTTTCTTCAATGCAACAATTCCTACACCAAATGTATGTGCGGTTGATTCAATACCTAGGCAGAGCATAGAACTTTGATAAAGAGGATGTTTTTATAACTTTCTTCATAGGAGTCATCGATATCTTGTACCTCGTTACGGTGGCATGTGATTATGATCCTTTACAAACTAACACTTTGATTAATCTTCCCGTGTATATAACAATCTTTCCCTTCCATCTGGAAAAATACCGGTTACAATGGCGTATATTTTCTCAGGTGCAGAGCCTTGAGGGCCATATATCAACAGTGTTTCTTTTATGTGTTTTTTAGGTACGAGAATTACTGTCCTGCCAACTCCCAACTCTGGGATTTCAACCCTAATTTGAGAAAATCCTTCTCGAAGATAATTATCTACGCTCGCATCATCATAATTTAGAATAATCTCTCTTGTTAAATCATTACTATCAACAGGACGATCGTAAACGATATCTCTTATAACAATTTCAAATGGTAAATATTTTTCTCGCAATGGTTTAATTCTGGGATCTTTGGGTGGAGAAGTAACAATATTTTCTAAATTTGGCTTGTTTGATTTACCACTCAATTCCGAATGCAACTCAGGGCTTTCCTCCATTCGTGTAAAAAATGCGAGCGCCAAAAAACCCACATACAATCTTCTTCGGTATCTCTGACATTTTTTCATCAACACAGGAAAAAAGAGATCTTTTTATAGCTTTGTACAGGCTTTTTATAACCCAGATAATCTTCAACTTGGGGGTGGGTAAATGAGAGAATTAAGATGTTCCCAAAAAGGTAACAAAAGGAAGGACCAAAATAAAATGGGGGCAAAAATGAGATGGAAACGACAACCATTTCAACAATTTTTTTCGAAATAGTTCCAAAGAGAAGTTTGAATATCTCAAAATTTGTTCAAACTTCTAATAGACAACTTTGAAAAATAGTTAAAAAAATTGATTTTTCAAAGTTCTCTAAACAAATTAAGGGGTATATTAAAAAGAAAATTGAAAAGTAAAGAATTGCCTAAAAGTGAGCTACTCGGTCGGAGCGAAGCTTCTGGGCACCACACTCATTTTTTCGCTTAGCGACCAGCAATTTCTAATTCCATTTTGGATACGTCCTCGCGAAGCAGGCTCCGGGGTATTAAACCCAAAATGGAATAAAAAAAGCCATGCAAACGTACAATACTTTTTTACTTTTTCCGAAATCTTTTCAAAAATGTTAGCCATCTCCGGAAATTTCAACAAAATAACAAAAAGAAATTTACTTTTCTCAAAATCTTTCCGAATTTTTCTCAGAAACATTAATAAAAAATAAAAATATCATTCAGCTAATGAGAGATTACCGTGAACTCATCGTCTACCAAATTGCCTACGATCTTGTATTACAAGTCTACTCAATCATGCCTTTTCTCCCAGAATATGAACAAAAAAACATCGGCGATCAATTGAGAAGATGCGCAACTTCAATTCCGATAAACATTGCAGAGGGAACAGGAGCAAACTCTAATAAAGTGCTCTTTAATCATTTAAGTTACGCATACGGGTCCGCAAAAGAACTCGGCGTTCTCATACAATTATGCAGAGACCTTAAATATATAGACGAAGAAACATACAACAAGCTGAACGACAGAAACGAAACTTTCAAGGCAAAAATGTACAAATACTTAGTGACTTTGGAAGAAAGCTTGGTCAACAAACAATGGCATGCGTTTTTTTCACAAAAAAATCAAAGCGCTGCATACCGAATCAAACAAGGAATAATTCCAAAATAAATTTTAAAGAGAACTTTGCAAAATGTCAAAAACCTGTGTTTTTGAGCACGCCAAAATTCCATTTGAATTTTTAGCGTTCAAAAAAAGGAGTGTTTTAGGCAAAGTTCTCTAAAGACTCGATGGTAAAAATAAAAAAATAATCTCGCGAGCAGATTATAAAAGGTCGCGAAGCGATTTTTATTTCTTAGCTGGGTGTAATACACAGAAATGCAACGCATTTCTGGTACACAAAATTTCTGAAATCTTGTTGTACTCCGCGGCTTGCCGCGGTTGGGATTTTCATTTGGGCGTTCTAAAATTAACAATTTCTTTAGCGATACACCCAGATAAATAAAAACAAAAAAATGAAAAAAAAAGAAAGCCATGCAAACACAGCATAATAAAGTCAAAGGACGAACTATTGGGGACTGCGCGCTGAACATCTCGCCGAAGCTTGATGCTTACACGCCAGTTCCATCAAACCCATCTTCTATGGGCGTTCTATGATGTCTCTTTTCAAGGTACGTTTCGAGCTTAGATGCTTTCAGCTCTTATCGCTTGAGGCGTAGCTGCCCTGCCTGCCTTATCAGACAACAGGTAAACCAGAGGCCTCGAGCCCTCGTTCCTCTCGTACTAAAGGGCCCTTCCCTTCAGACATCTGACATCTCCAGTAGATATCAAACAAACTGTCTCACAACGTTCTGAACCCAGCTCACGATCCCTTTTAATTGGTGAACACCCACACCCTTGGCCGCTTCTGCACGGCCAGGATAG
>JAGWAF010000026.1 GCA_018302085.1 Candidatus Woesearchaeota archaeon
GACAGAAAAAACCCGAAAGAATAGACACCGCCGACCTGCTCACGATGCTATGGCACAATCTATCCTGGCAAGAATAACCTAATTCTGTCCCACACCCGCGGGGAGGGAGTATGCTACCCATTTCCAGTTTTATTAACATTCTTCTGATACAACCTACGCTATACCGTGTCGATCCATAATTTATTGATGATTGGCAAACACGTTTGGCTAGTTCTTCTTTTGGCTGCCAGGTTTGATGACGGTACCATTTTAGCGCTTCAGGACAAAATCGAACCGCACCTTCTGCGATGCCATTTCCAGAAGCTTTTTCAAAATTGATAGAAATACCTTCTTTATATGTCAAACCGTACAATAACACAAGCAAGCGATGTGAGGGCTCTTGACGACCTTGCTCTATCGCTGTTAACGTACCTTCTAGTTGAGTACTATCAACGTCATTCATACCAAGGTTGCTGCTAAGCCGAACTAACGCATCTGATAAATCTGCATAACCTTTGCCTCTTTTTTCTCGATACTCAGCAAGAGACTCTTTACGAAACACCATTACTGAGGAGAATCTCTTATGTTTTATAAAGATGTATTCTCTTAGACGTTCAAATGCGCTTCTTTCAGCGTATTTAAAATAAGCATCGTTTCTGTTTTTTTTATCTTTTCAATTTTCTTTTAATCATTTTTCTTAAAACATTTTTAACTTTCTTTTTTATTCTTTTTTTTACGATTTTTTATTATCTTTCCAATTCGCTTTTCTTTCAGAACTTTTTTTTAGAAGACATAAAACGAATTTTCCTGAAAAATAGAACGGTGAAAATTACACAATAAAAAAATCAAAATATTGCATTCAGAAAAAAATAAAAAAAAGGGCCGATAACCGGCCCCAACGATTCTGCCTTCATCCAACATACGTCTTGGGGGTGGTATAAAGAATGAAGGCGAGAAAACACACCTCAAAGACCAAGGGGGTGAGCGCGCCTATTGAATGATCTCGATGCCGAGTTCATCACTGAATTCTTTATCCATTTGCATTTGTTTTCTGCTATTGGACTTGCCAAGCATCCATGGAGAGCTAACTCCTGTGATGATGGTCATCACGCTGATTCTGCCTTTCATGCCTTCAGCAACCCTTGCTCCCCAGATCACGTTGGCACTTTCGTCCAAGTGTTCCGTGACAAGTTCTCCCACTTTGCTGATTTCTTCCAAGGTCATATCGGGGCCTCCTGTAACATGGATTAATGCTCCGGTTGCACCATTGTAGTCAATCTGCAATAGCGGATTATCTAAAGCTCCTTTCACCGCTTCAGGAACTCTGTTATTCGTATCGGATGATCCTACGCCGATTGCTGCAACTCCGCCATTCTTCATGATCGCGCGTACGTCTGCATAGTCAAGGTTGACTAAGCTCGGGATTGCGATCGTTTCCACAATTCCTTTGATCATCGTCGCAATCAATTCGTTAGCAACTGCAAAGGCTTGTTGTATGGGAAGATTTCCTGCAATTTGAACTAGCCTGTTGTTATCAATCACAATGACCGTATCAGAGTGTTCGCGTAATTGTTGCAAGCCAAATTCTGCTTTGTCAACCCTCGCGCGCTCAATTTTGAAAGGCATTGTAACCGTTCCAATAACAATAGCTCCCGTTTCTTTAGCAACTTGCGCAATGATGGGAGCGGAACCAGTACCTGTACCTCCACCCATTCCCGCACAGACGAAAACCATGTCTGCGTTTTTCAAACTGGCTTTGATCTCGTTAATACTTTCTTGTGCGGCTTCCATTCCTTTTTCTGGAAAACCACCACAGCCTAAACCTCGTGTGAGGTCTTTACCAATTAAGAATTTTTTGTCAGCATTAGTTACTTCCAATTGTTGCTGGTCGGTGTTGCAGGCGATAATTTCAGCGCCTTGGATGCCCTTGTTATAGAGCCATCCGACCATGTTGTTACCAGCGCCACCTGCTCCGATAACTTTGATGTTGGCTTGTCCGACTTGCAGCTTTGACTCCTGTTTTTGCGCATTTTGTACTAAAAAATCCATGTTGTATCCCCCTCGTTTTTTGTATAAAATTCCCCCTATTATTTACTGTGGAATATACTTCACAGTATCACAAAGTATATATAGGAGTTAAACCTACACCTACCCTAAGAACAAGTCGCCAACGTTATGTGTCTGTTGAACTCGCCAAAGTTTAACAAACGCTGTTACCTTTTTTTGAGTTTCGCCAAAAACTCAAACTCGTTATTTTTTCTACTGTTCTTATATTTAAACATTTTTACGCTTGAATATGTATATCTTAGTAGTTAGATCATTTTTCTCGTCGAGAAAAATTTTTCAGAAGATTTTTTTCTGAGAAAGGGATCTTATCGCGAAGGTTTTTTCGCACGTTCAGTTGCCTTTTTAAACAGCTCCTTGCCTTTTTCAAGAAATTTTTTCGTCAATTCACCAGTGTAGCCAAGGTACCGTTTTTCATCTCTAAAGTGCCCCTCCCATTTATGCAGGTACACTTGATCGTTAAAACGATAATGCATAGGAACAGGAACAACTTCGTCGGCGTATCCTATAGTAACTACGGCCTGGGGTCTTGCCTTTTCAGGAAATTTCGGAATACACAGCTTTAACATATCTTCCTCAAATGCAGAAACCCAACAGGATCCCAAACTGAGGGACGTTGCAGTGATGAGCATGTTCTGCACTGCGGCTGCGCAACTTTGAATGGAATACAAACGCTCCCCTCTTAGGCCGTAAAATTGTTCACTTTTCCAAGGTTCACCTACCACTACGATATGCACGGGAGCTTGAGCCATCCAGTGTTGTTGTAAGCATGCTTCAGCAATTTTTTTCCGCTGAGCTTCTTCTGTAATAATAATAAACTTCACACCCTGCAAATTTCCAGCTGTGGGCGCATTTCTGCCAGCTTCGCAGATCATCCCTAGCTTTTCAACTTCTATAGGAATGTTTTTGTATTTGCGAATACTTCTCCTAGTTACAATTGCTTCGAATGCGTCCATGGTTTCTCTTCAGAAAATGGTGTATATAAATGTTTATTTTCCCCTCAACACTTTCTCACATACCTCAATGGCGGATGCAACGTACACTTCAATGGGATCGTCGTCATTATTTTTCAGAACTTCGATGATTTTGCTATTTCCTGATGGAAGCCTGTTGAGTTTTTTCAATTTAGTATAATCATGACCAAAAACATCTTTTTCTGTCTGGCGCAGAAGGTTGAGGCGATTAACAACTTTCACAATAATCGGACGTAAACTTTCTTCTTTTTCAGGAAATGCGCCTTCCTTAATCTGGGTAAATGTGTTATACCATTCCCTCGGAATTCTTATTTTTTCCCGCATGATTTTTATGCCGCCATTTTTTTGCTTGTACACTCTGCCGATAACATGATTAATCGCTTTGCATTTGTCTTCCAAAGCTTGCACAACTTCTCTCAATTCTGGCATGACAGGAACTTCTTTGATGACTTCCTTAATCACTTCTCTGGGGACTTCCTTCACAACTATCTTCGGCACTTCTTTGATAACTGGAACGTAAACAACTTGGTGTAATTTCGGAGGAGCAATGAATTGAATGATCATAATAAAAATATAACTCACAATAACGTTCATGACAGTAATTTGAGGAATATCCAAGGCCATGGCCAGCAAAGTTTCTTGACTCCAAAAGTAGAATATCGCAATAAAAACGAGGGGGACTATCCAGATGTACGCGGAACTTTCCCGATACATTTCCAACACTATAACTGCAATCGTGATGCTCAATACGGTAGGGAGAAATCCAAGGAAAATATTAAACAAACTCTGATCGGATATTGCGGAAAGGAAAAACATCAACAAGACAATCAAAACAAACGTGGCGCCGACAAGCATCTTATCAAAATGATTATTCTTGCTCTTTGTATCACCCAAAGCCAGGACAATCTCGGAATCGCTATGCCCTGCTTTTCTTAACTCGCGCTGCAAATGCTCAAAAGAATAGCCATGCTGCAATCCCTTGTCTACATACTCGCGGATGGGATTTTTCTTCATATCGTTTTATCTCGATTTTTAGTATATAAATGTATTTGTCATGCATCTCTCAATTTTGTTTTTGGGTGAGAATTACTGAAATTATTTCAGTAAAATAAAAAAATGAGGGAACGGAAAAAGAATCTCTTGTGTTCTATGTTATACTCAAAGCATTAAATTATCGAACATTACAATGCTTTTCGTAATAGTGAAGATGCACTATTCATGTTCGAATATTTGGTGCCTTCACTATAACAAAACATTTTTATAATTGATAAACCTTCCAAACAGAATGAAATACGCTGAGCTTGCAGAGCTCTATCATGTTCTGGAGAGCACGTCAAAGAGGTTAGTGAAAACTAGAGCGATTGCTGAGATGTTGGCAAAGGCTCCTTCTTTAGAATTACCCTGCCTTATGCTCCTCCTCCAAGGAAGAATTTTTCCGGCGTGGAGCGAAGAGAAAATTGGGGTAGCCGCAAAGCTTGTGATGAAGGCCATTGCATTGGCCGTGGGGAGAAGCCCTGAAGACATAGAAAAAGACTGGAAAAAAACAGGCGACTTGGGGGTTACTGTGCAACAACTCATGGGAAAGAAGAGGCAATCCACGCTATTTTCAGAATCTCTCAGCATTGAAAAAGTGTTCAACAATATTCAAAAACTCGCAACAGCAACAGGGGAAGGAAGCGTCGATCGCAAAGTTAAACTCATTGCAGAACTTTTAACGAGTGCAACTCCCCTCGAAGCAAAATATATTGTGCGTTCTGTTTTAGAAGACCTGCGCGTTGGTGTTGGCGAGGCTGCATTAAGGGATGCTATCGTGTGGGCATTCTTTGGAAAACAATTACACTTAAAATTAAATGAAGAAAAATTACAGTTGGACTTCGGAGAATCCAGTCGGGAAAAATATAATGAAATTGTCGATATTGTCCAGCACGCTTATGATTTGAACACAGATTTTGCAGAGGTTGCGAAAGTCGCCAAGGAAGAAGGCCTTGAAGGACTGAAAAAAATCGGTTTAAGAGTGGGAACACCAATTCAAGTCATGCTTTTCACAAAGGCAGCGGACATCAAAGATGCCTTTGAAATGGTAGGTTCACCAGCGGCCATTGAGTATAAATATGATGGCTTCAGAGTGCAAATTCACAAAGATCATGATAAAGTTACTGTTTACACTCGAAGGTTGGAAAACGTTACCGCGCAATTCAACGAGTTGAAAGATATTGTTCTGAAACATGTCAAGGCGGATGAGGCCATCCTAGATGCGGAAGCAGTGGGAATGGATGCAGAACATAAAAAATATCTTCCCTTCCAAACAGTTTCTCAACGTATTAAAAGAAAATATGACATTGAAAAAATGGCTGAGAAATTCCCAGTAGAAATCAATGTCTTTGATGTTCTCCAATACAATGGTAAAAATTTACTTGCTGAGCCTTTTGGAGACAGAAGAGCCGTGCTCATTAAAATTATTAAACCTCTTGGAGGTAAAATTGTTTCTGCACAACAATTTGTGACATCGGATTTGAAACAGGCAGAGAAATTCTACAAAGAAGCTCTAGGTGTTGGGATTGAAGGAGTAATGGTAAAAAGTTTAACAGCCCCATACCAACCAGGAAAACGTGTCGGGTATGGAGCGAAAGTAAAACCCACAATGGAAAATCTTGATCTTGTTATTGTTGGGGCAGAATGGGGAACAGGAAAAAGAGCAGGATGGTTTTCTTCATTTAGCTTAGCATGCCAAGATGAAGATGGAAATTTTTTGCCGATAGGAAAAGTAGGAACGGGATTTAATGAAAAGGAAGATGAATCTGAAGAGGGAGTAACCTTTGATGAGATGACACGGCTTTTGAAACCTTTAATTCTTGAGGAGAAAGGAAGGGAAGTAGGTGTAAAGCCCAAAATTGTGATTGAAGTTTCTTACGAGGAAATTCAAAAAAGCCCAAGCTATTCAAGTGGATACGCTTTACGCTTTCCCCGTATTGTGCGCTTACGGGATGACAAGCCAGTTTCTGAAATCGCGTCGTTGAAAGATGTTGAATTGTTGTTTAAGCAGCAGAAATAAGATATCTTCATGTATACATCTAAAACGTTCAAAAATGGCTAAAAGTGAACGTTTCGATCGCAACCTTTATAAATAACATATGCTTTATAAGTCATATGAACATAGAAGACCTGAATAACTGGAATCCTTGGTGGTTGGAAAAAGAAGTGAACAAAGCCCTCAAGGGGGTGGAAAGAAAAGTTAATCCGTTGATTTTTAAGGCCCTCCAGGAGAGGGAGATCATTGCGCTTACAGGGATAAGACGATGCGGAAAAACAACGATCATGTACCAGATGATTGCGTTGCTTCTTCAGACATATAAACCTGAACAGGTATTGTACATCAATCTAGATGATGAAGCTCTTAATAAGGAGTCTCTTGAATCCATTTATTTGTTTTACCGTCAGAATAAAAATCCAGATCAAAAGGCATTCCTCTTTCTCGATGAAATACAAAATGTCCAAGGATGGGAAAAATTCCTTAAAAAAACCTATGATCTTATGGAAAATGTCAAGTTTGTCATATCCGGCTCTTCAGCGAATCTTCTCCGAGGAGAATACGCTACGCTCCTTACGGGAAGAAATATCACGTTTAACATCTTCCCACTTTCCTTTAAGGAATTTCTTGAATTTTCTCATATTAAATACGAAAAAATTACTACAATTACAAAAAGCAGAATTATTTATGAACTGAACAATTACTTAGAATACGGGGGTTTCCCTGAAGTTTTTTTCAAAGAGAAAGAGATTAAAAGAATTCTTCTGAAACAATATTTTGAAGATATCGTCTATAAAGATATCGTTAAAAGGCACAACATTAATGCAAAAAAAGTAACTGATTTGGGGGTGTATCTCCTCACCAATATAGCAAATTCATTCACTATAAGAAAAATAAGAAATTTTACCGGGCTATCGATAGACTCCATTAAGGACTATCTTTCTTATTTAGAAGATGCATTCCTTGCCCTTCCCCTGGAACACTTTTCGTATTCACTCAAAGAAAGATCGCAACGGCCAAAAAAAAGTTATTCCATCGACTGCGGATTGCGCAACGTAGTGAGTTTTCGTTTCTCACAAGATATTGGAAGACTAGCAGAAAATTGCGTCCGTGCCGAATTACTACGCAAGGGAAAAGAAACGTATTACTGGAAAGAAAAAGGAGAAGTAGACTTTGTTGTAAAAAATCAAGATAACACTCTTACGGTCATCAATGTTTCTTTTGCTGATGATATCCAAGAGAGAGAAATAAACTCATTAAAAGAGTTCAAAACAAAATTCAAAAAAGTCGATACTTTAATACTCCTCACGAGGAATATTGAAGAAAAGACAGAAGGCGTTCTTAAGATTCCCTTATGGAAATGGCTTTTGTCAGAAGCGCAACGTTGAAAGATGTTGTTTAAATGGCAGAAATAACATTTTTTTTATTGTATTTCTTGTGTACTGAAAATCTTCTGATTTTCATGGTTACGAAAAGCGAACAGATGTTAGAAAACTATTTGCTTTGAGTATGAATAACAAAAGAATTATCGCTTTGCTTCGTACATAGTTATGGCTTTACGAGCAGCTTCAGGAGCAAAAAGTCAGTTCTACAAGGCAGATGCGGGGCAAATGATTGATGGCGGTATCCTGATCTTTGACGAGTCACAAAATAGTCAGGAGGGGCAAGCGTTAGAAAGAGTTTACACGGACGGAACCAACGAAAACCCGAGTCACGAAACACTTGATAAAAATAATCAATATAAAAGAATTGAGATCAAGGAGATAAACGCATGTTGGCGCAACAGCATAAACACCCCTGAAGATGATGGTGGGCAATTATGCAACCGTTACACTATGTTCAATGTCGATGAGAGCCTGGTACAAGACGAGCTTGTTTATCTTCACCAAATTGAAAAACTTGCCTTTGGTGGAGATGATTCACAAAATAATGAAGATTTTCTTGTGGGTAAAGCGTTAACAGATATTATCAAAAAAGATCCTATAAACGTGTTTGTCCCGTACGCTCATCTTTTACAACTATCTGACAAAAGTAACCGTCGAAGTTTTCCAAAATTCTTGAACTTTATCAAATGTGTTACTTATGTCCATCGCTTTCAAAGAAAAAAAATAATGGGCTACCACATATCAACTTATGATGACCTCGAAATTGCCAAGCTAGTATGGGACAAAGTCAATAAAATGGAATCTCTGCATATTCGATCTAAAGATCAGTTAGTACTCGCTGTTTTGGGAAGTGATGAATGGATGAGTATAGACGATATTCATCAAAACCCTGATGTGAACAAAACCATGAGCAGAAATGCTGTCAACCATGCACTATTCAAAATGAAAGAACAGGGTTACGTGGACAGAAGAAAATCTGATATTGCTCCCAACAAGTACGAGTGGCAGGCTTTCCGCAACTTATCGCAACTTTCCATCAACTTTTCAAAAGAGAAATTCACAAGAGAAAGCTTAAAACATGCAACATCAAGCCTCTTGTCAAATGTTACATTTTTAACTTCTCAAATTCCTGTGAACACAGAGGATGAACAGTTCGAACAACTTTTTCAAGAAATAACTTCTCCTTCTGTGAATTTTGAAAAATTGAAAAGTTTAATTCAGAAAGATGAGGAAAAGACGCAGCATTATGAAAAACAAGTGGAAGAAGGAAAATTAGCGGCTGATAAGTTAATGATAAGTTCTGAAAAGAAGGGCAAAATTGATCTTCGAGCACGTTCCGACTTGTTAGCTAAGGGCTTACCCCTTGAAAAAATAAAGGAATTAGAATCAGGAAAGCAAAAACAACTCGCGTAACTTTTAAATAGTTGTAAGGATACAATACTGTTGGCAAGTTCGTTGATCACAGGTAGGCAGTGTGCTTGTGGCTACTGCTGAGCAGCGCTGCTCAGCGCTCAGTACTCAGCACTCGAACTGGAGGGTGAAGTTATGGTTTTAGAATGTCCAATCTGTAAGAAAAAAGTTAAAAATTCTCAAGGTTTAGCGGGACATACGAACTTCGCGCACAAAACAACTAATGGCATCGCAGGGGATGTTGTTCTAAAACAAAAGCGGCAGGCTGTTGAATATCCTTTTGCAAACCATGACTGTGATGAGCACAGAGACCCGTTTCTCAAGCTTGGCTTAATTCTGGGTTTTGCGAAGACTGTTGAGGAGCTCCGCGAAAAGCAGATGCGTTTATTTCAGCTAATGTTATTGGAGGATCCCGAGTTTCTTAGGCAATCGATGGAAGAAGAAAATCCAATCCGAACCGTTGAGGATTTAAGAAAAATATTCTGGTTCTGGAGAGAGGCAGGACTGGTAGAAACTTTTCGTGATTTTGAAAAGAAAGCTAGAGCATTGTCGTACCTTGACCAGACCGTGTATCAATAGCGATAACCCTCATTTGTTATCCTAGGAGTGCATGGCTGTATTCGGTACCGATCCTATAATTGTTGGGAGATCTTTCTTTAGCTGGGTTAATGGTAGGCTTTTATACTAACAGTGAGTCTTTTGGGGTATGTTCTGTTAACCTTTAAATATTCTAGTCTTTACTCATTAAATAAGATGAAGTTGGACTTTGGTACTACTATAACTGGTATTAGGTATACTTTGAGAGCATTTATTTTAGTTACCAATCCGATTAACGTCCTAGACCTAATGTTTGAAGGTCTAGATATTCTTAGAGAAATTGATGCCTCACAAGATAAGAGAACATTAGAGCGAGATTTTGCAAGAGTTAAAGAATTTTATTCTGATTTAAAGCAGCGTGTAAATCCTTTTTTAAGTATCGTTGAAGGCTACCTTGCTAGAGAATATGCTAATGCTGAGCAACTTAAAACGGCGCAAAAAGAACTTCTGAGACGATTAGATGGGTTACGTTATACGGCTCCTTCTGGAAGTGTTATAGAGAAGACCCTAAGAATTCTGTCAGGAGTTAGTCGTGGGGACCAAGGCAGTATCGACGAGCTAGTGCATTTACAAACGGGGCATAACCAAGAAAATTGGCTTTTACCAAAAATGTTCGGTGATGATATCCTGAGAGTTTTACGGCAACGAGCTATACGACTCACAAGACTACCTATGCGGCCATATGAATTTGATCCATCTAAGTTGAATATTCTTGCTTTGCATGAAGGCCGAATCGAGGCGTATCATCTTCCTACGGAAAGAATAGGTGATATTATTCAGCATTCGGGTGCACAAAGAGGTATTGAACCGATAGTGCTTGGTGGGCATAACGAAGAAGGAATTATTTTTTTAGATAAAGAAACCTCACTAGAGTTGGTGATAACAAAGACCGTCAAAATCAAAGGTCATGCGAATAGTATGAACCCTATCGAAGTTAACGGAAGAATTATAGATTTTGATGCGGCTGATACCAGAATAGCCTATGACATCGAGAGGGGAAAAAGGGCGTTTAAACTACCTAAGGAGATATTTCCTTATACTGTTTCTCGTGTCGATGGAAAAATTTTAGTGAATACAAGGCCTGGTAATAGTGTTTTTTATAATTTAAAGTCTAGAAGAAACGCTTTTGTTTTAGAAACAACTAATTTAAGCTATGTGAACGAGTTTGAAGGAGACCTTCTAGTTCTGGCAGGAGATTTTAGGACGTTCTATAGCCTAAGAAGTGGGAGAGCTGTAGCAAGATCTTCTAGAGAGGTACTCTGGAAAATAATAAACAATGGCCGTCAAAACTTAGTTATGGATATTAAGGATCGTAGAACGTTTTACGAATTTCCAAGTGGAAACGTAGCTTTCCAATTACCTAAGAGGGTACATCTGGTTCAGGGGGAGAGGGAATTTGACGATACCCTATTAGTGTTAGCAGATGATACAAGAACAATTTATGATTTGCGTACAGGAGAAAAAGTATCTGAACTTCCTTATCGCATGGACAATGTTAAGATCGCCCATCAGGGAAGAACTTTTATTTTATGTAATTACCCTTTGGAAAATGGTTTTTGTGTGAATCACCCCTCTTTCTTTGATGTTGTATCAGGTAAAAAGGTATTCAGCTTTCCTCCGGGCGTCTCTGTTGGTTTGCACCACAGTCTTATTCCAGCATTCAAGGGGGACTTTGTTACATGTCACCAGACATATCCATCGATGTGGGCAAACGATCCTGGCTTCGTAAACACTTATATCTTCTTTAGATTAGAATACAAAAAAAGTAATTAAAAAGCGATCTAACTCCCACTAGCTGTTCCGAATTTAATCAAAAACACATATAGCCTATCGACCAAATGAGCGGAGATTACCTAAATATTTTTTTACACTTAATTTTGAAAAGGTTTTAAAGATCCAACCACACCCATCATTTATCGACCGTTATTTGATACTGTATTTTTTGTGGATTTTATAGTGCTCTAAGTGCATGACCCTTTTTTGATAATAGTGTAACAACTACCATAACTCAGATTCATTCTCTTTGATACAGCATGTACAGATTTGAGTTCATTGTAAAGCTCCAGAGCTCGTTTTCTTTGAAATTCGCTTACTGAAGGTCTTCCAAGTTTCTTACCTTCTGAAACTGCTCTGCGGAGCCCTGATTTAGTTCTCTCACTGATTTTTTCTCTTCACATTGACTTTCAGAGTCGTCGTTTCTATCAACCACAAACCCCAAACCACGAACCAAAGAAAAACACGCCCTCGCTGGGATTCGAACCCAGGTTACAAGCTCCGCAAGCTCGTGTACTATCCAAGCTATACTACAAGGGCAGTTCTCAAAAAAAGAAAGGCAATGCATTATTAAAGCTTTTCATAATTATTTTCTATACTGTAAATTAATAAAGGTGATCTCAATCCCCGTCGCTATACTAACCTTTATAAAACCGTGCCATGTTTTTTTGAGTGAGTGAAGAACATGAGTGAAGAAAATGACATTGGTACACTTTTGCAGCGTCTCCAAGACGAATCTAATTTTGAAGCGCCAGAGTTTACTCCAGAGGCTCAGCGAGAAAAACGTGCGGCTGCAAAAAAATTTGTAAAAGAAGCAAGTGATCACCCAGATGGCGGTATCTACCTTGACGCTGTTCAAGCAATTGACGGAATTATCCGTATAGCAATAGATAATCCTCTTGCAGAAGGTCTCGTAGAAGCAACGTCGCAGGCGGGACGTAGCATAATTAGACTGGCTCAAAATAGCTGCCGATTAAGTGAACAACTCGATGCTGAGCGTAAACAAGCTGATTATTTACGAAAACAAATCGAAGCTCAAGGTAAACAACTTGAAGCCGTTAAGTACGCAGCCGAACGAGATCGTTTAATGAAAGGATTCTATAATCAGAACAGTTCGGAAGTTAAAAGTTTGGAGCTCATTGCTGAGGCTGTTAAATTAGAGCAACCTGTTGCTCTTGCATATGCGGACATTGATGATTTTGGTGAGTTTAACGATACCTATGGTCACGATCATGGAGACGTTGCCTTACGGCATGTTGCAAAAGTTGCCGCGGCATGTTTTGGAGAAGGACCTGAATTGCTCCGCTTTCGCTCTCAGGGTGAGGAACTTACTTTTCTTGTACGAGGTTTGACACAAGACAAACTTGCTCAACGTATGGACGCATTCAGAATAAGACTTGCAGAGAGTCAAATCGGTGTTGATGAGGCAGATGATAACAACTGGATGGAACCTTATGGGAGGGACATTCATAACGTACTTGTTGAACCTTACAAATATGCTAACGAGATCAATATCACCATAGGAGTGTGCGATAATGCTGCTATTGGTATGCAAGTGGTTGGTATGCAAGTGGAATCAATGCCAGGCTTCCTCGCCAAACTCAGACGACTTTCTGACGCTAATATGCGTATTGCAAAAGCGGCAGGAAAAAATCGTGTTTACTTAGGTAACGATGCTCAGCCTTATTCTTCCCAACCTAATCTTTAAAAAGAATCGTCCATTCTTGTTTTCGGGAGGAAGAATATGGGTCTTATTGTAGTTCCGAATGAAGAAGAATTGTCTTTTCCTACAAAGGAAGCATATCTATCGGAGATGGAAACGATTCTCAGAAATGAAAATGGTCTTCATGCTTTAGCAATCTTTGATATTGATCAATTCAAGGCTTGGTACCACAAGTTCGGGCGTAGACAACGGGAGGTTGTCGTGAATGGAATCCTTGACCATCTTAGAGAGGGAAATCCTCTTTACCATGCACGTATTTATTGGGATTGCTTTGTGACTTTGGTTGAAGGCGAAGAAGGGAGCGTAACGAATCGCGTTGCTGAGATTATTAACCAAGTAAAAGAAACCACGTTTCCTCTCTGTAGCGAAGCTCTGGAAAAACCTGGAAAGTATATGCGACAGACAAATGTAACCTTTAAGGGTCAGGTCATCGGTGTGTTAGACCCACAAAAAGTAACAATGCACGCAGGCATTTGTATTTTTGAACCGGGGGCTCCCTTAGAGGGAATTTTAGCGATGAGCTCGGCAGCTCTTGAAGATGCCAGAGAAATGCCGATTACTGAGCAACCTCGGTATAAAGTTCATCACTGGGATGCACGATGGGATAACCTATAGTACTCGGCGCTCTCCTTCCCACACAAGGGCCATCTTCTGTTCTGAAGCCTGCCGCTTTCAAATTATCTCGGACAACTCTGGCACAGGAGTATGTTGCTAGGATTGCGTTGTCTTTCATGGCTTTTCTTATGTCTTCAAAAAATGCTTGTGACCACAATTCAGGGCAAACTTTAGGAGAGAAAGGATCGAGAAACACTGCGTCGACAGTATTCTTTTCTATTTTTTTTATGCTATCTAGTGCATCTTCGAGAAAGAGATGAAATGTAACATTTTCTTTTTTCACAGTTTTTTTAGTCTCTAAAAATTCGCTTACCATTTTTTTAATTAGGGGAAATGATTCAATCTTTGGCGACAACAAAAGCAAATTCTTCAGAACTTCTTCATCGTTTTCCAAGGCAAAAATTTCAACCTCGCAGTTCGGATTATTTTTTTTAATCACATCAAGCGCGACGGCCGTGTTATACCCCAAACCAAAACAAATGTCAAGCAAAACAGCTTTTTGATTTTTTGCCTTTTCAGCTATCTTACATGGCACTACAAATTTTTCCATGGCTTCTTCTATGGCGCCGCTCTTGGAATGGTAGGTTTCCTGAAATTTAAGCGAAAAAAGGGTCTCGGAGCCATCCCCTGTAGTAATCTTTTCCATATTGATGTAAATGTATACTTCTTTTTTAAAGCCTGCGAAATGTATATAAATACGGCCCAGGTCGATAATGTCATGGACATCCACCTTATTCTCAAAGCAGTGGAAGACTACCAGTTAGCTATGGCCAATGAGACATATCCCTACCTTGTTGGGCAGAAAAAGGCTGTCGCTACTGCCAAAATTACGAAAAAATATGCAAAAATCTTTACCCCTGCAGCAATCAAGCTTGTGCAAAAATCGTACGAAGAAGCTACTGGGGATGTAAAGCGTCAAAGAAAACTTCTCTTACACTATCTCGTACAACTTTGCCTGGAACAAAAAGTTGCAAAACTTAATGATGCGATGGACAACTATGGAGCCAAGGCAAGCATTGTCGTTGATAAAAAGAAAGTGCCATACCTGAATGTGCATGGACTGTTACAGAATACCACTTCCCATGGCAAAAGAAGTTTTATCGTAGAGCGAACGATGCCTATCAAGAAAAAACTTGCACTCCTTGCAAAGAAAAGACACGACTTAATTAATACAACGATCAAACACCTCGGACTTGGAAGTTATTATTCTTTTTTTTCAGAATACAAAGATCATGATCTTCTTTCTTTGTGTGAAGAATTACGTGGATTCTTACTTGCAACGGAAAAGGCTTATTTACCATTACTTGAAGAACATTTACATCAAATACATGTTGAACTGAAAGATGCTGAGCAGCACGACATCGCTTACATCATGCGAGCAACAGCATTTGACAAATTTTTCCATAAAGATAAACTTGTTTCAACCTTGAAAAAAACCTTGCTTGCCATGGGCTATGATTTAGGTAAACAAGACAACATTCTCTTAGATGCCGAAGACAGGCCAACAAAACAGCCACGAGCATTTTGCTTTCCATTCGTGATTCCCGACGATATTCGTTTTGTTGTAAAACCAGCAGGAGGCCCGGGGGATTATGACACGATCCTCCACGAAGCAGGGCACGCAGAACAAATGGTGCACATTGACAAAAATCTTCCGTACGTTTACAAAATGCTTGGAGATTATACTCTCTCTGAGGGATTCGCTTATTTGTTTGAATATCTTATCATGGACGAAGATTGGTTACACTATTACGTTCATATGGACAAGAAAACCTTCTACAAGTTTGAAAGGTTTCAACTCTTCCAAAAAATGATGTTCATTCGAAGGTATGCGGCCAAATTACTTTATGAAATCAAATTACATTCAGGTGATTACCGCAAACTTGGCAGGAATTTCAAGTCATGTAATGGAACATACAAAAATATCTCGGAAATGTACGCAACCATTCTTGGAAATGCAACCCATGTAAAGTACGAGGAAGTCAATGCACTACTCGATTTAGATGATGGCTTTTACACCGCAGATTATTGCACGGCTTGGCTCATCCAGGCTCAATTAGAGGAGCATCTTTGCAAAAACTATGGCATGACTTGGTTTTTGAATCCGAAAGTAAAATCATTTTTGAATGCAATGTACGCCTGCGGAAATCAGTATGACGCCGGCACGTTAATCAAACGTTTTCTTGGAGAAGGGTTGGATAGCGCAGCGCTGAAGAAGGAATTTGAACATCTTTTACGAAATGCTTAAAAAAGCAAGGTATTCTTTTTGCCGTATGGCAGATATTCCCGAACTGAAAAGTCTTGAGAAAGCGTTCCAGTACAATAAGGCTATCCCACTCATGGGTTTTAAGGGGCAGCTCGATCAACTGATTACTATTATCACCTCACTCTTCGAGAAAATTGGGATTGGAAATGATATGCCAAGCTACACTGCATTTCTCAAATTGCAAGAGATCAGAGAGGAATTGATGGTGTACCATGACGTGCATAAAATTTCCTTGCTCTCTTTAACTCATAAAGATCCAAAGCTTGTTGAATTTTGGGATGTGTTTCAGCATATCGATCAGCACATGAGGGGCATCATTGGAGGTATTGAGAAAGAAAGTGTTAATCTTGCGATGACGTATGGAAAAGAAAACTATCATCACGCTCAAAAAACGTTAAAATACTGTGCAAACCAACTCAATAGAGTTAAACAACAACTCCAGGTTCTTTACTCATGAAATGGCCACTCATCTTTAATGATTTGATCCTGCTTGGAAACCCCAACTCTCAAGTTTGTGTTCTAACGTTATGGACGAAAAAGGAAGAAGTTGCCAAATATCTGAATCCGCTAAAATATGCGCTCATTGGACAGCTGTACTCGAAAGATGAAGGGGTGAGTGCTTTACTCCGTAACTGTTTGGCCAACAAAAATATCCGCCATCTTATTGTAACGGGAAATGATGTGAGCGGGTCCGGAAAAGCTCTTGTTGATTTTTTCAAGAAGGGAATTGATAACAGAAACAAAATTGTCGATCATGATGTTGTTATCGATAAAGAAATTCCTAAAAAATCCTTGGAGCTACTTAGAAAAAATGTACAATGCCATGACTATCGAACACTGAGGGAATATGCAAAACTGAACAGTGTCATTGACCATTTTCAAAAACTTTCCTCGTATGGAAAACCAGAACTATTTCCATCAGCCCAATTAAAAACCCCAGAAATCTATCCTCATGAACAGGTTGGATTTTGTATTCACGAAAAAAATATTCATCATGCATGGGCAAGGGTCTTACAGTTTCTCCTTCGCTTTGGAGTTTTGGAAAAACAACGAGCATTGTTCGATCTTATGATTGTCGTTGCCGAAGAAAATCCTGAGTGGCAATCCATATATCCTTTTTCTGAAAAAATGTTGGAATCATACTTTGTTAACATAAAAAATAAGATCACATTTATCCTTAAAAAAGTAAAGAAAAATAGATGTGACACTTTCGATCAATTGCCCAGACAAATGCTTATTTTAAGAGCTTTACAAAAAAATATTGCTCAGGAACTCAAGCTACAACTTGGAAACTTGTGTCTCTTTATCCAAAAAGCAATTCTGCAGAAAAAAGACGTAGGAAAAACAAGAAATGTTCTGAGTTCAACACAACTTCCATTTAAACGAATTGGGGATTTACGCGGAAATATTGCAATTTGTCTCGACAGGGGACATATCAGGGTTACCCACCTAGATCCTGCAGGGAAAAGACTTGAAGTCTTCTATGGCATGACTGCTTTTGAATTGTATAAAAAAATCATTCTTGAAGAGAGGATTTCAGAACTTGGGCATGCTGCTTATTTGGGGGCAGAACTTACAAAGGCTGAAATCGCTTTGAAGAAAGGATTGAAATATGTGCAGGATGAGCAGGTTGATTGGTAAATCTTTATAAAGATTCAGTTATCCATCTTCCTATGCATTCAGAAACAAAACCACCACAAAAATGGCAAGTATTTCTTGATTATGTTGTTACTCGTGCTCGGGAAGAAGGTGGTGATGGTCCTCTAAGCCTCACTCTTGCTGACAGGATTATTCCCCTGTTCAGTCATCATCTTCTGTAAGTACAGCATGAATTTACTTTTAAGATAGGCTGCTTTTTACTCTTCTTCATCGTATTTCTTCAAACTCATTTGCCCAATTCTTTTATGTTCAGAAATTTGAATTTTTTCTTCATCAACTTCTTCCCCGATTTGTTTTTTTATGTTGAGAGCAATTTTTTTACCAATTAATTGTGCAAGGATTATAACGTCCGCATTTTTCACGTCCGAAATGGTTTTAACTTTGTTATTGTAGAGTTTTCTTGCTCTGATTCTTCCGATGCCTTCTAATTTTAGTAAAGCGAGAAGTTCTTCCTTCACACCATATTTGATGCGCATTCTCAATTTTGCGATTTCTTTCAAAATTTCCTGATATTTAATCATTCTGGCAAGTTCACTTGTTGTATACAGCAGCCAATCTACAATGCCTACCTTAGAACGTGTTTCTCCAGGTCTGCAATCGTACGTTTCGAGTAAGTACTCATCTTCCTTTTCTTCAACCCAATCGTAGAGCATAAGAGCCGTTTTCAAGGAGTCCAGAAAGTCATCATATTCCGGCTCGTAAATACTTGGCTCATTTTGTAGGAGATGACTTTCATACTTTAGAATTTCCTGCTGAATTCTTTCGATCTCTTTTGTCTTCACTCGTAATAAAGGACGCATTTCAAGAGTGTTACAAACCATTTGCAGTATCCCAAAAGCATGCGTGCATTGTGTTTTCTGCGATTTTTTTACGCATTCCAATATTTCGTGTGCAGTAAGGGGATCCAAGTAAAGTTCTGCAACTCTTTTACCCAGGTCAGTAGCGGACAATGTTTTTTCAGAGAGATCGTGCGCAGAAACGAATTCTCCCGTGTTTTCTCCAGTGTTTCCAGTTTTCTGCAAAAATTCCCACTCTTGCAAAAGAAAAATCATTTTTTCAATGATATGCTCCAGTTTTGTCATGTCCTTGTATTGCAGAGCCCAAAAAGTGCGATGAAAAAAATCTAATAATTCCTCCTTTGTCTTTACAACATTCGTCGCTATCAGAGAAAGCACATACGTTCTCAAAACTGGCTCCACTGCCAATTTGCTATAGATCTCTTCTGGTTTTCCTTCCAGATAACGAACCCTTATTTCTTCTTTTTCATGCTCGGATTTCGCAATACAAATTGCTTGCCCCTCTTTATCAAATTTAGGACGACCTGCACGGCCCGCCATTTGTAAATATTCCAACACAGGAATATATTGCATACCAAATTTTCCCGCATATCTTTTAAGATCTTTGATGATGACTCGAAACGCAGGCATGTCTATACCCGCAGCTAACGTTGGAGTGCAACAAATCATTTTGATTTTTCCAGAACGAAAATTATCTTCAATCAGTTCTCTTTGCTTACTATGCAAACCTGCATGATGAAAAGCAATGCCTTTCTTTACGCATTGTGCGAGACGTTCACATTGCTGGGTGGGTTTTGGAAGAACTGTACCTATTTCTTCTGCAACTTGCTCTTCCATTAATTCAGTTTTCTTTGCAATTTCTTCAGCAGTTTTTTCCGCAGAACGCTTACTTGCAACAAAGATCAAAGCTTGCTTTTTTTGCTTTAGTGTATCAAGGGCTACGCAAAGAAGTTCATCTTTTGAGCTTTGTTCAATATTCATACCTTTGTGAAATTCTGTCAGTTTAAAAATTATGCCGTTCCAAAAGAGGGGTTTTATAAATGATATCTTTCTCTTTTTGTCTATGAAAATATATTTACATCAGTTTCTCAGCAGAACAGGGGTATTTTCAAGCAAAAAAGTTTTGATCGAGGCTCTTCGTCGGGGCGAAGTTACTATCGATGGGAAGGTTGTTGCTGATTCCATGTTTCAATTCAATCCGAATACGAAGAACGTATTTTGGAAGGGGAAAGAGTTGATTATGCTAAATAAAAAAATATATTTTATTATGCATAAACCTGCGGGGTATGTTTGTGCAAAATTAAGCGCGAGGGATCATGCTCTCGGAAAAAGAAGTGTGTTTGAGATTATTGAAAAAGATCCGAAACTTGATTCAGTTACAAAGAACAGCCTTTTTACTGTCGGAAGGCTCGATGAGGATACGAGCGGATTACTTATCGTTACCAATGACGGTGATCTTGGCTCAAGGGTAACTCATCCGCAGCATTGCGTTAGGAAAGTATATGAGGTGCAGCTAAAAAAACCTCTGAAAGAACAATCAAAAAAACGTATTGAAGAAGGAATTATAATTGATCTGGAAGAGAATGGAAAAATTGAGCATTACAAAACAAAACCTTGTGTGATTACTCAAAAAACACCAACGCGATTGACAATTACCCTCATTGAAGGAAAGAAAAGGGAGATACGCAGAATGTTTGAAAAAGTCAACAATCCAGTTTTTGCACTGAAAAGAATTGCCATCGGAAATCTTTTCTTAGATTCTTTGAAACTTGCCGAAGGAGAATACTGTTTTGTAGAAAGAGAATTGCTTGAGAAGAAAATATTTTGATTCTTCTTCTCTTTTTTTAAGTTGATAATGCAACTGTATAGCAAATGACTTTAATAATCGTAGCTTTGGCAAAGTCATTTGCTTATTAGGAAAAGACGTGAAATCTACGAAAATTAATGTCTTTTCCTATAGTTCATCCTTTGCTATTTTTTTCCATATTAAGGAGTCGTAGTTTTGCGTTAAGCTTTTCATACTCCTTTTTTGTTCTGGTTTTTATAAATATTTTCTCTTCCCTCTTGGCCAAGCTTTATTAAGAACTCTATTTTTCTCATTTGATGCCAAATCCACTAGCAAATTTTTCGGATAAAGGTTTGCACTTAGGCGATATCGAAAGTTTTTTTCCATCGGTTGCGGAAGGTCTGGAGAAAAGAATTATTCATCTTCGTGTGAAGGCCCGGACAAGGACTGACAGTAGAGTTGTAAGGGATTTAAAATCAATCCTTGAATCTCGTTTGCCACCATCTCATGATGGAATTTCAGACGAGAAGATTTCTTATGCCGTTGCCAAATACTTCCTTGATAAATTTTTGGAAAGCGCAGGTCAAGATCCAAAAAACAGTTTAGAATCGATATCTGGATATAACCCTTTTGATGTCTATCATGTTGTAACTAAAAAGTGGAATTATTATCTCGCTTGTGATTTTAACCTTGACAGGGAAGGAAGAGTTGGTCCTCAGCCATGCTCAAATGTTGTTGCGCGGGCGCAAAGGAATCGCTTTCCTGTTTATTTCTTAACAGTGCTTCCGAGCGATATTTTTTCAAGGATGGTGTCGCATGTTCGTCCTGATGCTATTGGCAATCCTAAAGAACGTGCCAGGCGAAATCGTTTTGCAGGGTGCCCCGACATACATCTTTTACTTCAAACAAATCGAATAAAATTTTTAAGAGATCCTTATCAGTTGTTTTTAGTGTACTCCGCACCCTGTTACGCGTTGTTAGAAACTGGTCTGGCAGCACTTGGTTATCCTCAATCTCAAGTTCGATAATTCTTTTTTTTCACAAAATAAAAGTGGGCCCGTCGTGATTCGAACACGAGACCTCTCGATCGTTGAACCTTTGTTCAAGGAGCAATGGTTTATCAGTCGAGCGCTCCATTGCCCTCACTCCTAACACAGTGTCAGGGAGTGGTCCAGGCTAAGCTACGGGCCCAAGCGTCCCCAGCCGGGTTCGAACCGGCGACCTGTCGGTTTCTACGATAAACGTAACAGCCGACCGCTCCGCCGTTAAGCTATGGGGACAATTCTCTCCTTTTAACAGGGGTTTTCGGCTGTTTATAAAGGTTTCGGGGTATTTTTGTCTTATATAGAAAATAATTACTTTTTTAAATGAGGTTCCTTGCTTTTATCTTATGGATTACGATTTAGAACTTGACAACGTTGTTGAAAAAATTAGAAAAGAGCATGCTCAAACGGTTTGCATACAGCTTCCGGAAGGCTTACGTCCTCTCGCCGCAAAAATAAGCGCTGAGTTGGAGCAAAAAACTGGCGCTACAATCATGATCTGGGCGGGTAGTTGTTACGGCGCATGCGATCTCCCTCTTGAAGTTCAGCGACTAGGAGTAGATCTTCTTGTTCAGTGGGGTCACAAGGAATGGATTTACTAAATGTCTGGCAGTGGATTGCCACGATACTCATTCTTGTTGGTAGTATCCCTCTTGGTTATTTGCTTGGAAAGATTGCAAAAGAAGAGTTAAAAGAGTTAAAAAAAATTTTGAACGTAGTTTGCGTACTTTTCTTTATCGGCTTCTTTGCAAGTCTTGTCTGGCTCTTTTTACATTTAACTTTTTACGCCCTCTACCTCACGTTCACGTTTATTTTTCTTCTCGGATTACTGCGCGGAAGCTCATATAGATAACTGCGCAACTTATAGCCTATTTGGCGCAGTTATCTAATAAGTAAACTGCGTGTACAAGTAGGCTATATCCTACGCAGTTTACTATATCATACAAAATAAATATTATAAACATTATATAATATAAGAAAGCAACACTCCTATAACGCCTGCAAACACTGGAACGTACAAATTATCTTCTAAATGGTCCATAAAAAGTTCGATGAATGAAGCTGCCAATGCCATAATTAAGATAGACAGGATACTATTTAGAAAAAATAAACCTACTACGATACACACTACAAAATTTGCTACAATGCCTTGCATTGTTTTTTCCTTCCAAACCTTTTTTGTTCCCCACCTTTTTCCTACAATCGCTGCAGCAGGGTCACCAAAATAACTCATGCCCAACGCAGCCAGCGCAATTTCTAAAGGGTAAAAATATAGGACGAGCAAAATACCTAATGTTGCATACGTGATGGCAATCATCCTCTTTTGTTCTTTCTCCTTCTGCAGATCAGAAAAAATCGGAATTCTGACATTTAATTCAATTCTCAAAAAATCAATTATCAAAAACAAAAGCAATGCGATAAAGGCAAGCCAGAGCACAGTTGCGTGATCGTATGCATTTTCAACAACAAAAATGAGGTACAGGGTGAGTGCACCTAGGCCCACGTGAGCTATTTTTCTTAAAAAATAAGTGTCTACCATTTTTCTCCTCTGATCTTGGTGTAGTATGCGATGTGATTAATGATGACGTGAAGTATAAAATAAATGAGCACTCCATAAATGCTTTCAAGCCAACCAACGAAATAAATCGGAGCCGCACATGCTATTGCTCCTATCGTGTAATCAATTTGATCAAACGGAATCCACGATTTTCCAGAGGCAATGTTTACTCTCCTCTTCAAAAAGCTTTTGATAAGGTCTCCAAAAACAGCACCGAAGCCAAGCAAAAAGCCAAGGAAAATGGATGTTTCGGAATAGTTTACAAGACTGTAGGATTGGAAAAATGGGAATATATACAATTTCTGCTGTATAAAAAAAATAATCACTCCGAATAAAGAACCGAGAAGAAGGCCACGCCAGGTTTTATGCTTTCCAAAAATAGGTTTTCCATTCCAGGTTTTGTTGGCATCGATAGGAACTGCCCAACTTTTTAATAGGTTTTTACACATCACAGGCGCCATATTGGCAAATCCTGCAGGAAGAAGGAAATAAAAAATCGAAAGTATTTCTTGGATCATTGTATCTTCTTAATTTTAAACCTCGCAATCATTAGTAATGAAAGTGGCAAAAACACCCAGGGCCAAAAAGTAGGGGGAAGACCAGCAAAAAAAAGAATCGGGGTGAGGTAGCCGTTGATGGTGATGGGCATTCCATAAAAATAAATGTGAGTTTGTTGGATATTAAATCGTGCAAGACGAATGATACCGCACCACACAAAAATCAGGTAGATAATCATTGCAACTGTTGAAGCATTCTGCATGAATGCAAACACGGCGGGCGCTACACCAAAAGAAACGATATCTGCAAGAGAGTCTAGCTCTTTGCCTAACTCGCTTGTCTTATGTGTCCAACGTGCAATTTTACCATCCAAAGCATCGCAACATATGGCAAATATCAGCATAGTCGCAGCCAAATAAAAATGTTGGCTAATGGAGAAGAAAATGCAGAGGATTCCGAAACCAGCGTTCAGTAAAGTGAAGATGTCGGCAGTTTTAATTTTTTTTGTACGAAATCTTTCTATTAGTTCATGACGTTTCTCTTTCAGTCGCAAAACCTTTTTTTTGACATTAATCCTTATATTTTGTCTTGTATTTTTCATTCTCGCCTTGGCAAGAGAAATCTTTTCCTTAATCTGATCTCTTTTCCTTTCAATCTTTTCTTTTGTTTCGGGTTTCATAAATACTCTGCGAGAATTGTTGTTCCCGCTTTTACGTGTTGGCCTTCCTTTATATTTAATCTCATTTTTGGAATTATTAACGTCACTTGCGAACCAAATGTTATCTTTCCTATTCTCTCTCCTTTCTTTACACTTTCGTTTACTTTTTTCCAAGGAATAATTCTTCTTGCAAGAAATCCTGCAATTTGAATGACCTTGATTTTTCCTAAGTCCTTGTTTTCTATTATGTACTCAACCTTTTCATTCTCTAATGCTTCTAGATTTTTCGCGTTTTTAAAACCTCCTTTTTCTCGAGTTATCTTTACGATTTTTCCGTCAACAGGTGAGCGGTTGATGTGAACATCAAAAACGGTCATAAAAATAGAAATAAGATAACGAGCATCAGGAGTGTCTTTTGTCATGGTTGAAATCTTTCCCCAAACTCCTTTATCGATTTTCATTTTTCCATCTTTTATCATCTCTTTATTCACTTTTTCTCTTTCATCCTTTATTCCTTTTCCACTTTTTGTTAGCTCTTTTTTTTCTTTCAAATCAATAATTGCAATCACCCAACCATCAGCAGGAGAAACCATCACTTTTCCTTCAGGAATTTTTCTTTTCGGATCTCGATGAAACTGCAAGAGGAAAAGCAGTGCAAGAAGAACTATTATTATAAAAACTACCAAAAAAATGTTCATGCTCTTATCGGGAAAAAAGAGGTATATAATCCTTTTCACAAAAAATGTTTATTGCTTCAGACTGAGTGTTGGTTGTTTCTTCTCATTTATTCTTTCTGTATACTGAATGTCCGACGTGCTCTAGTGTTGACAGTCCCATTAGTGAGATACCTTCTGTAGCACCTAAAAAAAGATAGCTTCCCACGTGCATGCAGTTTTCTGTCAATGCCGTGAGAACTGTACGCCTGTCATCATTCGACATATAAATAAGAACATTTCTCAGAAAAACAATGTCTGGATTTTCAAACTCATTTGGAAATTTGACATGTTTATTCGCGACGTGTCTTAAATTGAGTTTTTCAAAAGTAACTCCATCTTTTATGGAAGGATGCACCACTCTATACCATTTTCCATCCCTATTCTCTACTCTTGTATAGCACTCAAGCAATTTTATATATCCTAAACCACAATCCTCTGAAATGAAAGATGAAAGGAGGTACTCCCCCTTTCTCGCCTGTGCCAATGCCTCCTTTCTAATGTCTGTTGCAAGAATTTTAACAGGTTTTCCCACCTTTGCGGCTACCATTGCAATGCTATACGCCTCCCTCCCATCCGAACAGCAGAGATCCAAAATAACTGAAGTTCCAGAAATGGTTGGAAGTAACCCTTCTAAATATCTGAACTGTTCGGGTTCACGGAAAAAGTAAGTTTTACCATTAAGCAAGGTATTGGCAACATCTTCTAACAATTGAGAGCCCGGCCTTAGCGCTTTGATAAAGTCCCTCCAACTTGAAAATTTGGAAGCAAGTCCTTCTAATCTACGACCAATATTCGGACGTACGGTTTTAGGCGGACCAGAAAGATACGACTCCTCGATACGCCATATTATCGTGCTAAGCTCTTCTTTGGTGGGTTCTCCAATGGACTCTCCACTGGGTTCTTTACCAGGTTCTCTGCCATGTGTTCTTATCTGCATCGACTTGGATATTCACGCTTGTTTTAAAAAGCTATAGGAAAAGACATTAATTTTCGTAGATTTCACGTCTTTTCCTAATAAGCAAATGACTTTGCCAAAGCTACGATTATTAAAGTCATTTGCTATAGCCCCATCTTTTTAAACCCAACTATCTTTTTTATCGTTATGACGACAGTTATACTAGACTGCTACACTGATGAACCTGCGGGGCTTGGAGTTCCACCTTACTTGGGAACATACCCACGCTACTTGGCTGGCTGGCTGAAAAGTCAAGGTCAGGAATATATTTATTTAACAATTGATGATGTCAGACTCTGGAAAAATTATGGCGGGAAAAAAATTGTTCCTAAAAAAAGTCAGAAAACTGATATTTTTACTTATAATCTAACAAATAACGCCGACAATGTTCATAAAATTTTGGAAAACTGTTCTGAGATGTACATCATCTGTGGTGTACATGTTCCAGGAAAATATTTGAGCGCGATGCCAGGAACACTCCATGAAGTTAGTAAACTTGTGCAGAACTTGAAATGCAGGAAAATTTTAATGGGCCCTGTTGTATTTGGAACGAGCTTGCATGGAGGAAAAGAAAGTGAGATTGTTGATGAAAATAAATTTGAAATTGGAGAATATGACTTTAATTTTGCGGAGGCGAAAAAATATTCTGTTTTAGGTGCTGACATCTTGCAGTGCATTCCGGATATTCGCGTGTTAGAAATCGAAACTGGAAAAGGATGCCAAAGACTCAAGGGGTGCAGTTTTTGCACTGAGCCATTGAAAAATAAGTTTGTGTGCCGTCCCAACGACGATATTTTGGAAGAAATGAAAGCTCTATATGATAACGGTGCACGTTACTTTAGGCTTGGAAAACAAGCGTGCATTTACGCCCAGCCAGACTTGCCTGCCCTGCTAAAGAATATCAGAAAAGCGATGCCGGAAATCAAAGTTTTACACATCGATAATGTCAATCCCGTAAACGTGATTGGAAAAAATGGTGAAGAATATACCAAGGCAATTGTTGAATATTGTACCGAAGCAAATGTTGCAGCAATGGGTGTAGAAAGTTTTGATCCAACTGTTGTTGCTGAAAATTTTCTGAACACTACTCCAGAGCTAACCTATCGGGCTATTGCCATCATTAATAAATACGGTAAGGAACGCGGCCCCAACGGAATGCCAAAATTTATTCCAGGAATCAATCTGATTTACGGCTTGAAAGGAGAAACAAAAGAAACCAATGCGCACAACTTGAAATGGCTTCACAAAATTATCGATGACGGATTTTTATTGCGAAGAATTAACATTCGCCAAGTTGCAGTTATGGACAATACACCTTTAAAAGAAATGGGCGGGTTAAAATTTTTACATAAAAACAAAAGATATTATTGGAAATGGCGCAACCAAGTACGGCAAGAAATCGACGTTCCAATGCTTGAAAAAATTACTCCAGTCGGAACTGTTTTACATGACATCTACACAGAAATATACGATGGCAATACCACGTTTTGCAGACAGTTTGGAACGTACCCACTAATTGTTGGAGTAAAAGGGCGTCTTCCATTAAAACAATTCATTTCTATTCGTGTTACGGGACATATGAAAAGGAGTATTATTGGGGAAGCTGTCCTACAAAATTAACTTTTCTATAATAATTAAAAAGATAATTTCGATAAAAACTATTATAAACAAGCTTTGTTGTCTTCACTTTCATGGTCTATGAAAACCCTCTCATGAGCTGGTTTAGGGAGGAAGCAGCAATCTTTACTAATCCGCTTGCGAGACGGCTGCATAAACTAGGTGTAAAACCAAATCTTATTACAACACTCTCTTTTCTTTCAGGACTCGCTGCAGTGTATTTCCTATTTTACAATCACGCTATCTTTGTTTTTTTCGGTGTTCTCCATCTTTTATTCGATGGCTTGGATGGTTCCCTTGCTCGTGTTTCTCAGACTTCAAGTCTTTTTGGAAAATGGTACGACTATGCTACTGATCGAACAATTACCTTTTTACTCCTGGCAAAATGTGCCTTGGTCTATGAGACTGTTTTCTGGATTCTTCTGGCTTATTTTTGCCATCACCTCATCTATGTGCTTTGTAAAGGAGAAATTATCGTTTTTTATGGAAGAACCATCCTTCTTGTTTCCTTGATTCTCGGCTACGATTGGTTTGGATTGTATGCAGTCGGGGTCATTGGGATGGTAGGTATCAGTGCGCAGGTGTTGAGTCTAATACACCCTTTTTTAAAAGCAAAGATTTAAATATCTTATTTTCGCTAGGGGGAGTATGCTCGGTATCTATGATTATGCGTTGGGAACGGCTCAAATCGCTTCTGTTTTCTTAATGGTTGTGGCTGGCATTATTGCACTTTCGATGTTTAGGTCTGCGCACAGGGAAGAAGAATTGAAAGCGTGGAAGTGGCTCATCATTGCCTTGGTCCTCTTTGCCGTGGAAGAAGTTTTCGGAGCTCTCAAAAGTTTTGGAATCTTCAGTACGCCTTATCTTACTCACATCATTCCTTCATTCATCCTAATTTTTTTGATCACAGCTTTAGTCGTTCAACTACAAGTGAATAGAGGGTGGTTCAAATAGTAAATCTTGGTGTAGCGTTTGGAATGGTGGCACCTTACTATAATCTCCTATTTGTTCTCGTTGTTGTTTTTCTTTTTATCAAACTCTTCAGGGAAAAAACTTCACGCACATTCATGATGCCCTGGGAGCTTTTGTTCATGATTATTTGCATCTATATTTTTGAAGAGGTACTCACAGTGCTTCGAATGGCGGGAATCATTTCTATTCCAATCCATATCAACGGATTTTTTGAATTAGCCATTTCTATCCTTGGGTTGTACATGATTTTTGTGCAAAAGAAGCATATCAAGAAAACGTATGAAGTGCATCACGAAGCTCACAAAAAGAAAAAATAGAGGACTTTGAAAAACCCCTTGATAAAGATTTTTTCGAAGTAATCTGCCAGAAGTTTGAGCAAATTGAGATGTTACTCAAACTTCTCTATCAGAGGTTTGAACAAATATAATAGGTTATTCGAACCTCTCAATAGTTTTTATTGAATGATTATTTCTATTATTTTTTTTATTCTTGTGGTTTTTTTTATCAGGTTCCTTCGCTAGGCTCCTTCCCTACTCTCGCTCCTTTTTCTACTCTCTTTTATCTTTCATCCTTTTGAGCATTTCGTCTATCTTTCGGAGTTCAGGATCTTGTACTTTTGGTTTTTGTCGTTTCTGATGCGTGAATATGCGTAGCCAGTGATGTCTTCTATGTTTGAGGGCGCTATCGAGCTTTTCTAAGCTGCTCTTTGCTCTGGGGGGAAGATGTGCTTTTGGGATGGCGAATGCAAAACGTGGAATCTTGAGTGACGTTTCCCGCGTTTGTTTTTTATTTGACGAAAGAAGTTCCCGCACTTCAATAAAGATAACGTACAATGCCCCAACAAGCAAAATAAGGTATGCGTAGGGTACTGTTTTTTTACATACCATCCTTGTCCAGACACTTGCAATTGCCAGAAGCAGGAGTAAAACGTATGTGGTGTACTGGAGCTTTCTTCCGTGATGTTCTCTGTGATACACAATAAAATATTTTTCGATCAGGTAAGCGATGAAAACTAAAATCACGATAATGGAGAAGAAATTAAGTGTCACGGGTGCAATCAAACAAATTCCTGGCAATCTCGTGGGCGTAGCACAATCAATCGGGCAATTCAACTCATTTTCTCCAACACCGCAAACTCCATTTCCACATTTACAATTCAAAGGATCGTACGTAGCTTCTTCTTCAATACGCTGGCCAACGATCATAAAATATTCATCAGCTGTGCAGCTTTGAATAAAACTCTGGAAATATTGATTATACCCCAAGACTGCATTATCTGATTTCTCCTCGGCTCTCTGCTGGTTCATGATCCGTTCTAAAACACGCAAGGCTGTCGGATTTGTTACAAGTTCTGTGTGTGTAAGGTCAATTCCAAAAAAGTCTTTACAACTATTATTAATGTAACTTTCACCAACACGCTGCGCACCTTTTATCGTAGTAATACCATCATTCTTACCCTGGATTCCAAGCAGTTCTTCGCTCTTCACCTTAAAGATTCCAAGATTGAATTCATACGTTCTCGAACCGGCAATAACATAGTACTGAATATTCGGCATCTTTTGTACTAACAGCCCTTCGCTTAATTTTTTTAGGAGAGCGCTGTTCATATTAAAGAGCTGGGTTGATGTTTTTTCATTCACAAGATTTTTGAACATATTTCGATACACTTCAACTCCAGGACTTCCTTCATGGGGGCCAGCAATGAGCACAACGTTTTTTACCCTGTCTAGGAATCCGTATTTCAGCGGATCTTTCTTCTTAGCCTCATTAGCGCGCAGCAATCCTTCTTGGATTACAAAGCTTCCCAAACTATGTCCAATAAGATATATGTGATCATATTCATCGAGATGTAATTCTAGAGTGTCGATAAACTCCTGCGCAATAACATCCAAATCGCGACCAGTAGAATATTCAAGGGTCCAGATCTGTGCTGGCTGCTTATTGTATTTGAAATCATTGACAATAAACTCAAACGTTCTTGGGGAGCTCATTAAACCGTGAATCAGAATAAACGCATCTTTACTCTTTCCATAATCATACACCTTTTTCAGGTGGAGTCCCGAGTAGTTATAGCCTTGCTTAAACGCTTCGATACATCCATAACAGATCACACCAAGAGGAGCCAGAATAATTTTGTTGTTCTCTTCAAACTGAGTAAGATCGTCTGTCGTTACTTCAATTGATTTTTCATTGGGATTATTTTTTCCATCAATAAGATTCCATTCGTTGTTTTTATAATAAAATAGTTGGATCGTATCGGATTCAAATTTTCTGGTTTCGGAATAAGGAAAGATGATTCGAGCAGGTATTTTTCCTTGTATCGCCTTTTCTAACGTAATCACTTGCGGAACATTAACAATGCCCAAACTAGGATTGAGTGGCTCCGCAATACTTGTATTTAATGTACTGATCGTTACTAAAAGATATGGGGGGATCCAGCCTGTAAATTCAAGCTTTGCCCTCCCGCTAATAAGGACTCTTTGACCTTCCGTGATCAAACCCTTGGCGGGTGGTTGCAGTTCGAAAACTTCAGGGATACGTTCATAGCTTTCACGTTCAGAAAGTTTTCTTTCAATACTGTCGTGTATCGATTCGTTTCCACAAGTCAGGTTTTCAAGGTTGCTCATGCCAATAATTTCGTAACATTGGCCGTCCTTGCATCTCAACAATTTAAGATTCTTGTACTCATCAGGAAGGTTGAAAGTAATATCAATGGATTGGCCACTGCAAGGCAGGGTAAATGGTCCGCTCACAACATCATAGCCTTCAGGAACTTTCAACTCTGTCGGTACTTCAATCATCTGGATAAAAAAATCCTTCAACAATGATCCATTGCTTACAGCACAGGCTACGGGATCTTCTACCTGTACAGGTTGCTCCACTGTTGGTGGCGGAGGTGGGGGTGGAGGCGGTGGGGGCGGTGGAGGTGGCGGCGGTGGCGGTGGTGGAGGCGGCGGTGGGACGCGGATCTGAAACAGAATTAAGAACACGAATGCTCGTAGCCGCACTGTAGGGTAAATCACTTCCAGTTTCTCCAAATCTATCTCCAGTGTTATCAAAAATATCAAGAGTTGGGACATCTTCCCAATCATTACCTCCGCCACTATGGCCCAAGGTTGAGTCAGAGTAAAGGTTTGGGTCAGATGACCCGTTATCGTCCGCCAAAATAGTTGAACCTCTAAAAGTGTTGAGGAAAAATATGTTTGAAGTTCCTAACGTGATATTAACTCCAACAGATGTTGAGTTTCCACTAATAGTATTGTTACTAAAATTGTTTAATGTTACATTTGCGGCGGAGATAACAATTTGTGCTATAGTATTGTTTGCGATATTATTGAATGTGATCCTATTATTATTTGCACCAACAAGTTGTAATCCTCTTGTGTTATTTTCTATCCTATTCCTTGTAAGATTATTATTCGTGGCTGCGCCTCCTGAAGTATTTTCAAACACGCGTACACCAAAACCGTTACTAATGATGACGTTTCCGGTAATCAAAGAATGTCTCGTCCTTAAATGAAGGCCGCTTGTTGAACTTGATGTTATCGTATTATTTTCTATTGTGTTATTGTCTTGTTCGGCCAATAGGCCTACTGCACTATGATTTGAAATGTTATTATCTAAAATATAATTATTATTTCCATTGATGTTTATTCCGCCTCCTAGCAGGGAAACATCATTTGACCTTACTGTATTATTTTTTAGTGTTGAGTTGTCTATCTTTAGGCCAATTCCCCCATCAAAGTTGTATTCGACAGTGTTATTCTCTATCGTGTACCCTGTGCCAACGAAATTTGTGAAATTCAATGATTTAATCCCACTATCGTTTTCTCCAAAAGTTATGAGGTTATTCGTAATGAAAATTCCAGACTGAATATTATCAAAAGATATTTGTGCAAAAATAGAGGCTCGCCCATTATGACTGATATTATTGAAAGTCATATTCGTGCCATTGGATGCGTTGTTATAAATTCCAGTTCGCGTATTGTTAAAGATGGTATTATTGATGAGGGTAATGTTTATGCTTTGACTGATGAAAGTTCCATTGGAGTTATTATTGAGAACGTTATGGCTAACAGTGTCTCTTTCCTCGTTGATAATATCGATGCCGTTGCCCTCACTATTTTCGATGATATTATTCGTAATCAAACTATCCGTGTTGCTGTTGCTGACGCGTATACCGGCTGAGGAGCCATTCGTTACACTATTATTCCTTATCGTGGCCTGACTTACATTGTCCATAAGAATACCTATTTGCATATTGCCTATGATACAATTTTCAACCGTTTCATTGGTTTTATTACTTGCTAGAACGGCTGTCGTGAGGGAGCTCCCGGATAAATCGATATTATTGATTATCCTTCTTCCATTACAGTTTAATGCAATATTATTTTGATTGAGATAAACACATGCTGTTGCAGTTGGTAATCCCACAGTTACAGAGAGATTGTTTTGCATCGTTGTATTTACATTCAAGAAACTTGTACATATTAAGCGGGCATTAAAATCGTCAACAGCGCTGATAATATCCCCATCACTTGTTTGACAGCTTACGTTAAATGAAAAGTTACCTTCATAATCAAAGGTTCTGTTATGTTGGAAGAATAGTGTTGTTGTATTAAAGGTCATATTCTGTGCAGTTGTGAAGGCGCCTGTGTCGTTAAATGAAATGTTACAGGCACCATCCACGGGGTTGTCTGGCTGATCAGTTGCGTCGCTCAAATTTGCGTAGAAAAAGCTTTGAGTACCTAATGTTATCGGACTATTACCTCCCTCAGGATCTGACTGATCGAAAATAGTCAAGTTTTCTCCAAGCCCCGCAGCGAACGCGGTAAAATGATCTACTGTGAATGTTACAGTATCGCCATTGTCCACAAAAGGGATCATGGTTTGTTCCCAATCAGGGCAGGTGAAAAGCTCAGTGTCAAAGTTTTCACATTTTAAGATTACGCCAACCGGCCCAATTTTTTCCAGGGTGATAGTTGCGCTAGTGACTTCAACATTATCCAAGGCAAAGACCGCACTTCCAACTTCTTCGTCATAAGTGTAGTCGATTTTTGCTTGTAACTGCTGTTCTGTTGATCTCAAATCTTCAATCACAACTTGATTCGCATCCCCCGAAAGAAGGCCATCTGCTTTGATTTCGATGTCATACACTCCTGGAATTACTTCTTCGCTCTTAACGTTCCCTATTGCACGATCATATTTGTCAACAAGTTCAATGTCAACATTTTCCTTGAATAGTTCAGAACTTTCCAGTGCTGTTCCAATCTTCAGAACAATTTGTTGTCTAATGGTATCCTTCCCATCGTTTGCAATCAGTGTGAGGGTAAAGATGCCTTTCATGTCTGGCTTTGTTTGTATCGCGATGCTATGATCGGTCATGACAAATTCTAAGTTTTCAGGGGCGGTGGCAAGGTATGTTAGTACATCATTGTCTGTATCTTCCCAGTAAGACGCTAGATTAATTTCAAGGCTTTCTCCTGACTTAATGGAGAGTTCACCGGGGCCTTTATAGGCTGGCTGGTGATTGACTTCATCAGATAGGGTGTATGCCAATTTACTGATTTCAAGAGCCGCATCATAAACTTCTATTTCGAGCAATGCGTACACTGAGGCGTCTGCAAGCGCACATGTTTCTTCGCAGACCTGGTAAAAGGTAGTTTTCTGCGCATCGTGGCTATCGAGAGTATTGCTATCAAACAAGAGCAGTTTTTGATCGTTCTCCTCAAGCCAAACTTTTGCGTATCCCCCCTCTTCTTTGGTAAAACTGCCACTGATTTTTATGCTGCCAGGAGGTTCAACAAATGCGAGGGCCTTTGTTGTTGAAGCGGTAAAAGTTTCGTCTATTTTTTGCGTGTATTTTTCTTCCTGAATTATTCTTCCAGTGATGGCATCATGGGGCAAGGTTACCAGGAAAATGGTTGTGAAAAGAATTGCAAAGAGTGAGAGCGCTAGAACTATCAGGATGACATTTCTGTTCTTTTGTTTTTCCTGCTGCTCTTTTCCGATATTCATTTTGATTCCACAATTTTTTCAAAGAGGTATTCCGCTCCCTGAAAGATTTTTATTTTATCTAACGTGAGGGTGTGATTGCTCAGTGCCGCGATGAGTTCATGGATTGTCATGAGTTTTATTTCTCCGCCGTCGAGAACGATGCTATCGGTTTGTCGTGATTCACCAATTGCCATCAACTCGTTTTTGATATTGATTATTGAAAAAATATTTTTTGGCAGATGGGAATTGCGGTATTTTTTTTCAATTTTCCATTTTTCAGCATCCTTGTAGGCAGTGAAAGCAAGAAGAGCAATCGCCTCAGAAGTTGGATTCATTGTCA
>JAGWAF010000027.1:0-1603 GCA_018302085.1 Candidatus Woesearchaeota archaeon
TGTCCGTTTCTAAATAATAAGAAATACTCAAACTTCTCTAGAGAACTTTGCAAAGTTCTCTGTTCAAACTTCTGACAGATTACTTTGACAAATCATTAAAAAATGGGGTTTTTCAAAGTTCTCTGATGTAGGGAGTACTTCGTCACCCAAATTCAATGTGCTTCTACCTCACGGCTTCCTTTCACTTCGGGTGTCTACACCCTATCTCAAATGTAGTCACCTCTAATAGAAACATTTAAATATGTAGTCACCTATTCTCCGTCTATGCACATTGAAAAACGAGCGTTTGGAAAAAAGATAAAATATTATCTCGCACATTCCTACAGGGAAGGCGTTAAGGTGCATAAATTCAGAAAATATCTTGGGCAAGACTTGACTCAAGAAAAATTAAATGAACGAAAACGCATTGCAGAAAAGCTTATTTTAGAAGAAATCCACAAGTACAACATTATCAAAGATCCCCTCTCTTTTGAACTTTCTAAAGAAGAAATAAAAGCTATAAAAAAGCTTGAGTCAGAGATCCCATTAAAAATAAGTCATTTGTCAGAGCGTGGTTGGAGAGTTTTCTCAGAACTATTCACTTATAACACTAACGCAATAGAAGGAAGCACTCTTAACCAAAAAGAAGTCAAAGACTTATTAGAGAAAGACAAATGGCCAGATAGGTCCAAGGAAGACATTGCGGAAGCATATGGTGTTGATGAGGCAATACAATTCATAAGGGGAACGAAGGAACATATTTCCATAGGGCTTATTAAAAAAATTCATGGTATCATCTTCAAAAACTCAAAGCCTTTCGCAGGGAAATTAAGAAAGAAAGGTGAAGAAGTAGTTGTTCTTGACAATGAAGGAAATGTCGTTCATCAGGGAGCTCCGCAGGCAAGAATATGCCATTTATTGCAAGAGTTAACAGAATGGTGTTATAAGAATAAATCAAAATATCCCTCATTAGTTCTCGCGGCAGTTGTTCACAATCAATTTGAAAACATACACCCATTTAGAGATGGAAACGGGAGGGTGGGCAGAATTTTGTTGAATAACATCCTGATTAAACATGGTTTGCCACCAATCAACATTGATTTCAAGAACCGAATGGAGTATTATGCCTCATTAAGAACATACGAAACCTATAAAGATCTCAAGCCAACGATTGATTTGTACATGAAAGAATATCGGGAATTAAAGAAAAAATTAAGCGATTACAAAAAATAGGATTACAATTCTTGCTTCTTAAACTTTCCTTTATACGTTGCTTTACCCTCACAACGATCGAAAAGGAGCTGACAGATTTTTAGGCCGGATGTTAACTTCAATGGCAGTTCTCCGCCGTTCATTATTTCTAAAACCTGCTTGTTGTCAATGCCCGGCTGAATAAAAGAAGCTGTCATGTGAACCATCAGGCCAAGCCTTGAAAACCTCGACCTACCCTGCAAATGACCGCAGATATTGTTTGGAAGTTGAATCTTTTCTTTGGTGATGCCGAGAACAAGTTCTTTCGGCTTTAAAGTATAAGGCAATTTTACCTTTCTTGTAAACTTTTTATAATCAGTATTTTCATTTACTGTTATTGTTCCGTTTTTATGAAAAATCCTGATTTCATTGT
>JAGWAF010000027.1:1626-19215 GCA_018302085.1 Candidatus Woesearchaeota archaeon
AACGTTAAGTCAAGAGAAGCAGGGCCGAGATTCGCCTTGTTGAATGGTGTAACCTTTACTTTTTTATTTCTTATCTCCTTAAGGATTACATCTCTTGTGAGGACCATACACCGCTTTTAGAAATTGAGGTTTATAAGAGTTATTGTTCTTTGAGACAGTAAGTTGAACCAGTGATTTTGAAATTGCGGATTTTGTTTCCTATGGATCACATGGTAACAGCGCGGCATATATTTTCCGTTTCGACGGAGAAGAAGTAAGAAATTGAGGTAATAAACAATAGGGACTAAGTTTTATAAATAAGATGCCGATCTTTGTTTTATGGTAGACGTAATTGGTTTTGTACGTAAATTGTTTGGTTTTCGTGCAAATTATAGAGCTATGCGTGAGGCTACTGTAGCTGCTGATGAAGCAAGAATTAGATTAGATACTGCAAGTGGAAAAAGAGATGGAAGGACGGCAGAGGCGGTACTTGAAGGACGTGTGCGTGATTCTAGAAGAAATTTTTTATGGTTAGCAGGGGGTATCGCTGCTGTTGGAGCTGCAGGGGGTATTGGTTATACACTCTGGGGATATTTAAATCGTCGAGTAGAAGAACAGCCATTAGTTCTCGAAGATGGAGCGGACCCTCAACTGAAAGCGTATCTTAAAGTTGTTCAAAAATCAATGCAAGAGATAGTTCAAAAAATTTATGCGTTCCCAACCGATGATCCTGAAGAGATTTCTCATCGTATTTTAGTAGATGCAAGACCTGCGCAAAGACAAAAAGATATCGAAACATTAATTGGTTATCTTCAGGCTCCGATTCAAACTATACCTCACCCTCATTTTCCACGTTTGCAGGACCCGCATTTACGGGTGGTATTACCAAGATCTCAAATTGAAGGTCATCACGCTCAAGCAGCTTTACGTTTAGCTCTTGTCGTTGGATTTGATCATCAGTTTCAATTATCTGGAAGAACATATACTATCCAAGATATCATCGATGGCGAATTTATAAAAGGCGGCGATTATCAAGGGATTCGTCCCGAGGCAGAAGGATACTTTGAAAACTTCCTTGTTCCATTACTCAATCAAATTCTTCAATCTCGCGGCGAAACTATAGATGACTTTTCTAGAAACCCCCAACCGGTTCTTGAGAAAGCGGCATCTGCTATGGACACACAATTTAATTATTTAGACATATCATGGTTTACTGAACTGGCAGCAAGACGTTATGTTCATAATGATATCAATTTTGAAACTCCTCTCAAATTGGGTCCCTCTGGTCGACATCCGGTTAGTATGGATGATCTTGTTATGTCACAAATTGCCCTTTTTAATACCCGGGAAAGATTAGGGAAGAATGGTCAAGAAAAAAAAGCATCGATTTTGGTTCCCCTTGTAGAAATGGGTGTACACATGCTTGATATGATTAGTACGGTCACTCATCTTTTTGAAAAAGATCCAACAGCACAAAAATTCCTTCCTACATACCAAGATGCAGTTACGCGAATGTATACCTATTTCTTTACTGCTTTCCAACAAATGGACATTAGTGAAGCAGCTCAATTAGGCAAACCGAATTACAAACAAGGAATTGATGCTCATATGTTACAATATATTTTCGATCCTGAATCTTGGAAACCAGCAGGTTATGAGCTGGACAAGTTAGATGTTGTCAATCCAAAAACACAAGCAGATAAGAATGTTGCATCACTTATTGAACGTATGCATACGTATGGCAGAGCCTTAAAACCAGGAGAAGACTTTGGACCATCAACTCACCTCTATGCAGGTTTGCGTCACTTAGAAAAATATTTGGTTGGCAGAGCAAGACAAACGGGAAAATGATTCATTAAAAGGGCATCCCACTCATTCTTTATGCTGAGCTAAGAGAAGTTTGCCTGAAACATTCTCTTTTTTGCGTTTTGCAAAGTTCTATACACTTGGAGCTTAGGGCAGGCAGTTTTTTAAACAATGCTAACTACCAAGATGGCATGATCGAAGTCGAGCAGAAGTTCTCGTTGGGCGAGCGGGTAAAACAGAGTCTCCTCAAAGGAGCAAAGTTTATCTCTGAAAAAACCTTTACAGATTGCTATTACGACACCGCAGATTATGCGTTGACGAGAAAAGACATCTGGTTACGATCACGCGAAGGAAGTTTTGAACTCAAGGTGGGCGCAAATCAAGACCGTGGTAACAGCGTAATGAGCTATATCGAGCTGACTGATGAACAATCGATTCGCGGTTTCCTGAAAATTCCGCAAACAGGGAGCTTAGAAGAATATCTTCAACAGCATGGGTACGTTCCCTTTTGCACAGCAATAACAACAAGGAGAAAATATCAGAAAGGAAAATTCATGATAGATCTTGACATTGTAGATTTTCGTGACTTTCAATATAGCATCTGCGAAATTGAGCTCATGGTTGAAAACCAATCTCAAATCCAGAAAGCCAAAGAGGAAATCGTGGCGTTTGCAAGACTGCATCAAATCCCAGTCAGGGAGGTTCGTGGAAAGGTTGTCGAGTATCTTCTTCGAATGCGTCAAGATCATTACCGCGCGCTTGTGGAAGCGGGTGTTGTCTCTGAGTTCTAAAGAACTCGCCGAAAAAACCGTCTATTATTTCTTGCGATGTTCATTACTTTCAAGATGTTTTCTTACACTGGTATGTTGTAGCGCGCCTAATATTTCCTGAACAGTTGTGGAAATCTTCTCTAAATCAATGCCGGCGTATCCTTTTCGAATTCTGCTCATCAATTCACTTCTTACAAGGTTGCACACTCGTTCCATAATCTCTTTGGTTTCAGGTAGTTCACGATCGAGTGGATGAATTTGTTCTCGGTATTTCTTCGCAATTGTAAAACTAAGTTTAATTTCCTTTGTGTAATACTTCCGAAGATTTTCATCGGAGAGTGCTTCTTCAAGAATGGTGTGAACAACGATTGTAGCAAGATTCCCGGCAAAAAGTGTAATGAGTTTATTTCGATTGTGCATGGATCTCCCCCATGAGGTGGTTGAAGACTTTACGGTACAACTTTAGAAGAATTGGCAATACATCCTTTTTTCGGGTCATATTCTTTTTGATGTTTTGGATACTGCCTCGCCCAAGGAGGCGTTCAATCTCCTTATTCACCGACTCAGAATCAACATTCCGATAGTCAATAAAAAGTCTCATGGCAACAATGTTTCGAATCATCTTGTATTTTTGATCTCCATCCAGCTCTTCAAACTCATGAAAAAGTGGCTTGCTCGAAAGAAGATGCAAGTCCAGCAAGCGGGGCAAAATTCGTCGTTGAACACGAAAAATTACGCGTTTCCTAGCAACAAATTTCGAGAGGAGCATACAAAATAATGGATCGGTGGAAAGTCCTTCAGAAAGTGACGTGTTATCAAGAGAAATAACGTGTGCATGGATTCCCAAAGTCTTCTCAATATTCTCGGCAACACCTGTGATGGAGCCGTTAACAACGATTACATCTATATCATGGAAACCGTATCCTCTTTCAAGGAATGAGCCGCAGATCAATACATTGCCTGCATCAGGTGCAAGAGAGAGAATTGTCTGTATCATCTCTACTTTCAGAGGCTCAATGTGGACAACCTTGTAGAAATAGGGGGTAATCTTTTCAGGAGCAAGGACGGGAACTAGCTCAACATAGCACCCAGGTGCAAACGCAGAGGGTCGATTTTTTGGTAAATATACCTGGTCCATAAGACTTCCCCGACTAATTTTTCCGATGAGGTTTACCATATAAATGGTCATAGCTGTCCAAACGTGTCACCAGTGGTTCTTGACAAATAATTAAAAAAAGGGGTTTTTTCAAGGTTCTTTTTTTCGTTTTTTATTTTTTTATGGCCTAAAAACCACTAGAGAGTAGCTAAAGTAGGCAAGTTTTTTATACTTCTGAGCCATACTTGGGTTATGCCCTCGAAAAAAGTGAGTAAATTCGGTAAATACGTGCTACTTGCTGCTCTTGCATTTCCAGCTATAGTAACCCCTGTTGTGGCGTATGTGACGAATCCCACTAGAATTGTGAACAAGGTTTGTGAACGGGCTCGCGAACAAACTCGTAAAAGTCAGGGACACCCGAGCTATTATTATGGATCCCCCAAGTACGATTGGGATATCATGATGACTGAGCTTGAAGAATTAAGGCATCCTCAAGGATTACTAGCTCATTCGTCCGAAGCCCAGCGTCTTTTAGGACTAGAAGTATTGGACTCGTGCGCATGGGGTGGGTATGAATATCGGGCAAGCCAGGTTATATCAATTCTCGAAGCAAGACGGTTGGCGAAACCTGGTGAATTGGAATGGTGGGTGCAACAAGCAAGAGATCAATGTGCCTTTCAGGATCGCCAATCAATGGGTGGAGAAGAAATCTCAGGTGGAGACATTGTAGACTACTTCGAAAATCTTACGCCATCAACTCAACCTGCAACTCTTCCTGCAGAAAATTCATTGGAGGGAAGGGCGAATCCAAAATAACTTTTTTTAAGAATTTAAATTCACATTCTCGTCAATTGTTCGCTTTTGATTGCATCTTCTAACTCTTTTTTGATGGCTTCCTCTTTTGAGTTTTTATTGTCCTTCGTTTCTTCCAACTCTCTCCTTATCTCTTCAAGATCGATATGTTCTGCGTATGCTGATGTTGTGGTTTTTCTTACTTCGTCGTCTTTTTCGTCAATTTTTTTAGTTTCTTCTTTTACAATTTTGTCAAACTCGGTTTCTTCGGGTTTTGCGGTTTCTTGTTTTCTTTGCGTTTCAGATTTGTACCCTGTTTTGTCTTCTGTAGCGTTTCCCCTGTATTCATCTCTTACACTTTCTCCGGAGTCGTATAAATCTTCCATTCCTGGAAAGTCGAGATCATTATCGCTGTCATACTTTCCTGTAATTTCTTCCCCGAGGGTTGGAGCGTAGCTTGCTTGTCCAATTTCTTCCCCGAGTGTACGCATTGATTTGTACATTATTCTTCACCAACCACGTTGATGGTTACCTGCACCAAGGTTTGAGGTTTTAAATGTTGCTCTAAATCCTTCGGAATAATAAGAACTGCTTGAGAACCGTGCTTTGCAATCTTTTTCGTAATGATGAACTGTTTTTGCATCTTCCCTCACTTGATATGTGTGCCTTATGTATAATTGCGCCGGAAGTATATAAACCTTTCTCTTTTCGTTACTGCTAAGTAGTATAAATTTAGTATAAATTTGTTAATTATTGACAATATTCAGAATTAAAAAGGATTATTTGAAACCCGCCTGGATCACTTTAATCGAAATCAAACATATCGCAGGGTATTTATATCTGACCCTCTAACAGCTATATATCAAAATAAATCAAAATAACTAGGAGGTAATTTCCATGAAAAAAAATGTTTTACTATTCACAGTTGTGATGGTACTCGCACTTTTCCTCACAGGTTGTGAAACAAAAATTATTGAAAGTGACGATGAAAACATCAACACAATTAATGTGCAAGGCTCTGCAACGGTTGCTGCCGCACCAGATGAAGCTAATATTCTCATTCGCATAGAAACAAGAGCAGATACCGCACAACGGGCAGAAGATGATGCTAGAGCAAAAGCAAACCAAGTTATGGGTGCGCTTAAACAACATGGTGTCAAAGAAGCAGACATTCAAACAACTCAGTTTAGCTTAAACCCACAATGGGACTGGACTGAAGAAGGGCAAAAATTCAGAGGCTACATGCTCTACCACGTCATGAAAGTCACTTCCAAAGATGTTGAAAACACAGGAAAACTTGTTGACGCAGCAATAACCGCAGGAGCAAACGCAATTGACAGTGTTCAATTTACACTATCTAAAGAAAAAAGGAAAGATGTCTTTGGAGAAGCACTGCAACGCGCAGCTGAAGAAGCCGAATCAAAAGCACAATCATTAGGAAGCACGCTTGGCATTACGGTCGGAAAACCAACGCAAATCATGGAACAGAACTTCAACTACATTCCTTACGATTATCGAGGAGGAGTTGCCATGGCAGAGACTGCTGACGCGAAAATGATGCCACCAACACCAATCTCCCCTCAAGAAGTTGAAGTGACCGCAACAGTACAAGTTAACTTTTTGATTGAATAAACATTTTTTATTTTCTTTTTTCTGTTGGGGTGAATGAGGTTACAAAATCCATTTCCTCCCTCACCCTCTTGATTATGTTTGTCGCGTCTTCGTGATGGTTTTCCGTCGCGTAATCTAAAAAAGCCTGATAACATTTCAGTGCATTTTCTTTCCAAGAACATTTTCCGGTGCGCACATAAAGGTTTTTCGCTGCATCTCCTGCATACTTATAACAATATGCGGATTGACGCGAATCTATTGTTTCCAGTATCTCAGCTGCTTTTTTATTACATTTATACGCATTTTGTGCCCACTTGATCTCCCCGGTTGCATCGAAAAGTGTTCTAGCGCATTTGCCTGCAGAATTATAGCGACGTGCTGCATATGTCTGGCTACTTTTTAACCAAAGTTCTCCCGATTTTTTTTTAGTTTCAAATCTTCTTTCCACCCATGTTATGTCATTCGTTTTTTTATACATCTTCTTTGCTGTACATGCCATGATATCAAGACATGTTGTTGTCCGCCCCAAATCTATACTTTCGAGGATCTCAACTGCTTTTATTCCGCAATCATATGCGGCTTCTCCCCATTCTACTTCCTCTGTTTGTTTAAAAAGTAATTCGGATATTTCAGCTGCGAAACTATATTGATACCCTGCGTATTTTTTATCATGCGCGATTGTCATATGGGATGACTCGATCATTAGTCTATACCCTTGTGCTCCCCATACCACCTCTTTTGTTTTCTTAAACATGGCTACTGCTGCTGATGAGGCGTGACCAAGGAGATGCGCCTCTAAGTTAATTCGCCATGTTTGTCCTGGCCCTATAGGGTCTCTTCTTAATTTTTCTACACCCTCCAAATTAAATTGGTATATTTTTTCTTCGAACCCGCCAGTTTTATCAGGCGCAGCTTTTCTGATGTGGCTAGCAACTTTTGTAAGTCCCTTAATGAAAAAGATGTCACATCCTGACACACTATCGGTCATTGTTACATATTCAAGAACAAGCTCTGTACAACGTTCACCTGTCTCTGGAGTTAAACCATTATAATTCTGATCTAACAGCGGTGCTAATTCTCTTTCAAGCTCTACAATTCTTTCAAGCGTCTCCACATAATTATTGCAGGTAGATTCTATTTAAAGATTAGCCGGCAGAAAATGAAATGGGCAACGCCACGGAATTTTTTGTCACATTACTTTTTTTGCCGTTTTTTAATATTCAACAATTGTAATGTGTAGAAATACAGATTTCCTGCACACGAAATCTTCGATTTCGTTGTGCCTAACTTTTATACTCTTCTGTTACCATCTTCTTGAGAACTAAGGCATTCTTCACAGCGTAAGCATTCGCATCATTGTTGAAGTATGCCCAGATGTTTTTTGGTTTTAATGTTTTGATTTGTTTCGCGTACTCTTTTAACTCCTTTTGGGAATAGTTATAATCATACCAATTTTCTTTTCCATGAAATCTTATGTAAACATCGTCAGCCGTTTTGACAAACTCTTCCGGAAGGTTTGGCCCGGAAACTGTGCAGAACATAATCTTATTTTTCTTTAATACTTTGTAAACATTCTCGTTCCACCAGCTCGGATGGCGAAACTCGAGCACATTCTTTTTGTCCCGGTCTAGTTGATCCAGTATTTCTTTTAATTTTTCTTCGTGGTAATGTAGACTTGGGGGAAGTTGAAATAAAACACAGCCTAGCTTTTCTTTCAGAACATTAGTAACTTTATAGAAATCTTTAATCAGTTTTTTTGTCCCTACAAATTTTTTCATATGAGTAATCATCCTATTCGCCTTGATAGAATAAACAAAATATTTTGGGGCTTGATGATACCATGTCTTAGCTGTGTTTTCCTTTGGAAAATGATAAAATGGACTGTTGAGTTCAACCGTGTCAAAGACTTTTGCATAATATTTGAACCAGTCTTTTTGCGGAATTCCATTGTAGAACAACTCCTTCCAATGATTGTAGTACCATCCTGAGCAGCCAACGTAGAGCATTATCTTTTCTCATTTCTCAAGTTTAAATAATTTTCTTGGGGTCATGGCGGAGACCTGCTACTCAGTTTATCGTAGGTGGTGCGTCGAACGAGCTGCAATAATCGCTCGTTCTCCTGATCTTGCTCCAAGGCCATGACCCTCATCACTATCTTTTCTACATCTGCTAACAAAGTCGAAACATTTTTAACCCCTTGCTTCTTTTCGTGAGTCATGATAAATTTTTTCAAGTCTTGGCTTTTGTGGGCGATGCTGACGGTTGCTTTGGGGTATATAATTACTCTGCCATTGTTGTCCAATTGCTTTTATCTTACTGGCGGATTTATTTTGCTGATTAAAGGAGCGGATTTTCTCGTTACAGGCGCTTCAAAACTTGCAAAACATTTCGGGGTTTCTCCTCTCGTCATTGGTTTAACGGTCGTAGCATTCGGAACAAGTTTGCCGGAACTCGCAGTGAGTGTTTTGGCAGCTATACAGGGCAATGCGGACATCTCTTTGGGAAACGTGATTGGTTCGAACACTGCAAACATTGGTTTAATTCTTGGAATAACAGCTCTTCTCTCACCTTTAACAATTGCCATTTCCACAATCACAATTGAATCCCCACTTATGTTGATGGCATCCTTTGCACTTCTCGGTTTATTTGGAAACTCCTTTTGGGAAACAAGCAGCGAGGGTTTTCTCCTGGGAAGAGTTGACGCTATCATCTTGCTCCTCCTATTCGCATTTTTTCTATGGTGTATTTCCTACACTGCAAAATCACAACGTGACAAAAAATTTCAGGCAGAGTTTCAAGAAGAGTTTGGGCAGGATAGGCAATCTCTTTCAAAGTCCATCGGACAAATTGTACTTGGGATTGTTCTTGTCGTTGGCGGCGCACAGCTTTTAATTATTGCAGCAACAGCGTTTGCACGAGCAGCAGGATTGAGTGATGCATTAATTGGACTGACCCTTGTCGCAGTAGGTACGAGCTTGCCAGAATTAGTAACTTCTGTTGTTGCGGGTTTGAAAAAAGAAGCGGGCATTGCCGTTGGAAACATTATTGGAAGTAACATCTTTAACATTTTATTTATTTTGGGGATCGCGGGGCTTCTCGCTCCTTTGAAAGTCTCGGCGACCTTGTTTGCGGTAGACACCTTAGTAATGATCATTGCAGCGCTTGTGCTCCAATTCTTTATGGTCGCAGGAAGGAAATTGGACCGCACGAAAGGTGCACTTTTGTTACTCGGCTATTTCGGATATCTTTTTTACCTCGGAAAAACCGCAGGAGTGTTCTAGTCTCTGGCAAGTTATTTTAGGCGGGTATCCAAAGCTTTATAAATTCCCCAAGATCAGTTCCGTTTATGGGTAATCGAGAGGAGGAAATGGCTCAGGATGAGCAGGAACAGCTCAGTAGAGTCAGACTTCCACGTGCTCCCGAAACCCTAGGCATCGTCGAGCAGCGTGTCGGGGGCAGCAGAATGAAAGTACGCTGTCTCGATGGAAAGAATCGCATTTGCAGAATTCCAGGAAGACTTAAACGAAGATTGTGGGTACGGGAAGGAGATATTGTTCTTGTCGAACCGTGGGAATTTTGCGGCGAAGGAAAAGGAGATGTCATTTTTAAGTATAAACCAATCCAAGTGCGGTTTTTGCAGAGGAGGGGTTACTTGAAAAACCTAGAAGATTTGGGCGAATTCTAAATTTTCATCACTACTTCAGGATACTGACGTTGCAGAAAGGTTTTTAAACTTTGCAAGAATCCCCTCGTTTATGCAAGGCAAACACGCCATATTTATCGTTAGCCCACTTGTCCTTTTTGCAGTATCGCTCTGGAATGCAACATTTTTAACTTCACTGCATAAAATAGCAGAATGGCTTTTGGTCATCATCGGAATTATTCTTTTTATCATGCTCGCGCGGGGTCTGCAGCGTAGACGTTCGTGCGCAATGCCATGTTTTACCTTATTTTTTAGTGTTGCATTGCTCAACACACTCTTTTTGTATCTCCTAACGAACGCGGTATATAGCTTTTTTGTTGCAAGTGTGTTTGGGATTTTAGGACTTTTCGCTTCTCTTTTGAACATCCAAGTTACAAAGAGAAAGAAACGAAAAGAACAACGAGAAGAATATCCTGAAAAAAACGAAATTCAAGAACAAACAAAAGAGTTGGGACTTCCTCAAATGCTTGATTCGGTTCCTCAGAATGAGCCACAAGTCATGGTTGAGTTGGAAACGTATAGCCAACCTTTACAGCCCGTCGTTGCTTTGGGGAATGAAAAAGTGAGAAGGGCGAAACGTGTTGTTGCTCGGAAAGTAAAGAGAGTTCAACGAAAATCTCGTAAAAAATAATTTAGATGTTGTCATTCAACTCTCGAGAAGTTACTTCCCACTCTTCTACCGGTTTTATCTCTTCTTTGCCAATATTTCGATATGCCTTTATTAATCTCTTCTCTGACTCTCCATTCTTCATTTCTTCTTCCCATCTTCTTTCCAGAAATAATATGCCAAACCCAGGCCTCCAAGAACGATTGCAGAATCCGCAACATTAAACTTTGGCCAGATACTGATTTGAATAAAATCAATAACATACCCACTCCATGCGCGCTCTACAAAGTTTGCGATCGTTCCTCCAAGAAGAAACATCGCGGAAATTTGTACATATTTTATCTCAGGGATTTTCCTGTAATAGTAAACAATCAAGCCAATAACAATCACTGCGATGAGCATCAGCAACATTCTCTGACCTTGTAAAATGCCAAAGCCCGCTCCATAATTATGCACATACGTGATGTGGAAAATATTTTGAATAAGAGTAATCGATTCCCCCAATTGCATCTTCGTGGCAACTAGAAATTTTGTAATGTAATCTAAAAAAATGATAGCGACTACCCCGCCAAAAATCAGCAAGAACTTTTTGCTCAAACCCATCTTCGCTGCTCTGTTTCTCCTTCCGCTATTTTCTCAAGACGAGCAATTCTCTGATTTAAAATTTCAAGAGTGTTACGAATCGAATCTAATTTCACAGAAATGATTTCAATATCTTTCGAGATGCTGGGCTGCTCAGGGAATGCTTGCATGGGCTGCCCCACTTGTTCCATGGCGCGCATGGGAACTCTTGCGGGTGGCATTGCACCAAATGCCTGGGGTTGTGATGGGGAGGGGCTTGGTTCTCCAAATCCGGGAAGTTCTTCTCCTCCAAATCCTTCTTTTCCAAAACCACCTTCAAGACCTAATTCGGGAGCACCAAACTCTTTTCCCAAGTCTCCAAACTCATCCCTCTTTTTCCAAAACATCAATTTGTCCATAAAAGCCATGATCACGCCTCGAAGAGTTTGTCAAAAATCCACTGTGGAAGGAAGTCAATAACCGTAAACGTAATCGTTTCAGGATACACTTCCACCAATCCTGCTTTGTATGCGCGAACAACGTAATTGGGCCCCTTACCTTCCAACGCTTTTCCTACAATCTTTGCAAACAAATAACCCTTAAATTCGTCTTCCGTTGAAAACTCTTTTTTAATTTGATCCATCACAAGTTCTTCAGGAATACCATTTTCTTCCGCTACGTATTGTGCTGCCTTTTTCCTCGGTTGTTGCTCATTGAGATATGCAAATAATGTTTCTCTGTCGACAGGGTAATTGATCACATCTACATAATCCACTTCCTTGAAAAGTTCTTTCTCTGCAATGAGGAGTTTGTACGCATCCCCTTTTAATTTTGCATAATTTTTTGCCTGGTACGCATTACCATACTCGTCTATGCTACGAAAGAATGTTGATTTCTTATTATCCTCAAGCCTAAATCCGGAAATAATCTGATCGTTTTGTTTGAGCAAAATAATTTTGCTTCCTTTTTCAAAATTTTTATTGAGATCTTGGATATCAAGATAGAGGAAGACGCCCAAAATGATAACGACAATGAAGAGAACGCCCCAGAGGCCAGCAACAACTTTAAAAAAATGCCTTGCGAAAATAGCAGTGAGGATGATTAATGCAACAAGCACTGCAAGAACTATGATAAATCCGACCATGCGTCACCTCTCGTTTTTCGCAGATCTAAACCAGGTTGCAGAGTATTTAAATCTTTCTTCTTTCGTTTTCAGATCCGTTGTCCGATCATTCTCGCAAAGTTTATATAACCGCTTTCATAAAAAGGGTGTATGGCAAAAAAGAAGTCGAAAGGAAAAAAGAAAAAAGTCTGTGAGTTTTGTTAAGAGAACTTTGAAAAACCCTTTTTTTTAATTATTTGTCAAAGTAATCTGTCAGAAGTTTGAAATAATAAGAAATACTCAAACTTCTCTTAAGTTTTGAATGTCGGGCTCTGCGTTTTATTATTCGTTAGTATGCTCTTTAGTTTTTTATGTTATGAATCTTTTATCTCTTCAAAAATAAATCTCAGAAACGTGCGTGAAAAAATATCAAAATTAAATTAGCACTGCATTAATTATACCGTCCTGGCCAGGTCTTGAAGTGACGCGTGCCTTTCCAGCTTCTGTATCCACAATAGAACCTTTGGTGATAATATTCCTCCTGACGAAGTGTCTATTTGCAGGGTTATCCGTTACCGTTTTGATCTTCACTTTGGAGTATTTTTTACTTTTAGGATCGTACAAGTTTGCAATGTCCATTCCCGTAAGACGCTGTTTTTCTCCAGCACCCTTCGTACGAACCTTTTCCATTTTGTAAGTTCCCAACTTCGTGGAAGCGGGGTCTCGCCCGATTTCGTACAATCTTTTTCCCCGATAGAATGTTATAATCTTCTTACCAGTGGGCATTGATTTTTTGCGTCCTTGAATAATAACCATACGATACTGGAAAATCGTGATATTTAAAAAGCTTACGGTAGCCCTCCCCAAATCTGTAGAAACCTTTAAATACCAATCGCTTATCGCAAGTGCATGGAGGCTCAAACCATGGAATCACGTCCACTAGACGCATTAAATTTTGCTCGTGGCAAGAAAGTTATTGTCGAGCTTAAGAACAACAAACAGCTCATTGGAACGCTGAGAGCGTTTGATATTCACATTAATGTTGTCATTGAAGACGTGGAAGAAAGGGTTGAAGGAGAAGTCAAGAGAAAACTTGGCACCTGTTTTGTACGTGGAGACACTATTATTATGATCAGCCCTGCTTAAGGTGGGTTGCATTAGAGTGAAAACATGACCAAAGGAACGGAAAGCCACGGAAAAAAATCAGGAAAGAAAACCCACATTGTGTGCAGACGCTGCGGTAACCGCACGTACCATTGTAGGGATAAAATCTGCTCTTCTTGCAATTACGGAAAAAGTCCTCGCATGAGATCTTATGCTTGGCAGAAGTATTAGTATTGATGCGTTTTATTGTTCTTGTTTGTTATTCCCACCATTGCTCTCCCACTTTTAATCATTTCCAATTTCTTGCTTTATAGTATCTATACTACTAATTATGTTACCCTATCCTATTATAATACTAATAATGCTATTCTGCTATCCAAGGATATCCATGCTGCTTGAATACCTCTTAATCAACAGATACTTATATAAATTGTCAACCTTCAAGTATTTTACGCGGCGGTGCCGGAGTGGTCAAACGGGACAGGCTTAGGCGAGACACCATGAACAGAACTTGGTGGATCAAAGACACCTGTTAGCTTAGTGCTTTCGCGGGTTCGAATCCTGTCCGCCGCATTATAATTCTTTGGCATGACCTTTTTTCCTCGTTCTTTTGGCATCGATTGGTACTTGCTAATAATGGATTGTATAAAGAAGTTTGAAATAGTAAGAAATACTCAAACTTCTCTCTAGAGAACTTTACCTAAAATACTCTCTTTTTTGACATTTTGCAAAGTTCTCCATACGCAGGCCCTGTCCTACATTTCTCATTCTCGTCGATAATCTAGATTGTTGATTCATAACACTTATATACGCAATCAAACATGATAATAATTGTGTTGTTGTGGTTTCTCAAGACACCGGGCCTCCTCGGTGTTCTGGTTTTCATTTTTACTTCTTTAAATATGTCATTTCCATACCATCAAAAAGTAACAACAGCTTTATTCTCCAAAATTCGTGCTCTCCAGCCAGTTCTGCTCAATTTCATGTCCGCCCTCCCACAATTTTTTTCGAAAACCTTATAAATGAATTGAAAACAAATGGTGACATCTACCATTATTAGCGATGGTGGAGTCTAGGATAAACGATGGTATCCCGGCGAAGAAGGGGTAATCCAAAAGTTTATATACTGGATCATAGTAATCCGCTAAAAACAACAACACGACTGTTGTCTTTACTGACGTAAAGATAGCCAAATTAAACACACGGAGGTGTTTAGATTATGAAAACCAGAAACGCAATCAAAAGGATTGTTGCTCTAGGAACAGGTTTCTCTATGGTAGGAGCAACGCTGTTTGGCGCTATGGCAACATACGATCTCAGTGACTACCCAGCACCATTCATCCAGAATGGAAGAGCAAACGGTGTCATTGTTGTTGGAGACAACGCCGCATCATCAGACGTTATAGGCGGAGTGGACGTAGGAAGCAGCTGGCAGTTCTTCTCTTACACGGAGCAAGTCTCCCCGGGAGGAGTTACTAGCACCGTACTTGTGGGAGATTCCACAAAAGTAGGGGACTCAAGCGATCTCTTCGAGATTCAGGAATTGATCGGAAACGTCAAAGAAACTGTTACTGAGTTCGATTTGAACGCACTCAGAGGTGGCCTCGTTAGCACTGATGAAGGAACAACCGATTACAACCAATACATTAGGTTTGAAGATACGGGAGCAAACTCATTCGCTTCTACAGGACGAGTAGTATTCGAAGAAGATGAAGACGATGAAGTAGGAGACTTCCTATTCTTCAGAGACAACTTCTTTATGTTCGAATACGAGCTTGAATTCGAAGAAGGAGTAGAATCCAGAATCGAAGACAACACATGTGACTTAACGGACCTTGAAGATGAAATTCTCACTATTATCGGTGAAGAATTTTCCGTTGTGGACACAGATGTTCGAGCAGGAACCACTTTATCAACAGGTCTTGCAGAATGTCAAGGTGACAGCACTGCTGCCGATAGAATCACCATCGAATTGATCGGCGGAGCAATTTTGGACACCCTTGAAGAAGGGGAAACCAAAACCTACACGTACAATGGTAAAGAATACCAAGTGAACGTGTTGATCGTTTCGGACTCTGCAAACAACAATGAAGGTTCTGTCAAATTCAGAATCAACGGATTCGTTACCGATGAACTTGAAGATGGGGAAACAGAAATCCTCTCCGATGGAACGCAAATCGGTATCAGGGAAATCCTGCCAAACGAAGCTGAAGAAATCTCTGGAGGAGACCTCGTTGAATTCTACCTCGGCGCAAACGAAGTTGAATTCACCGATAGCAACTACACTGATAACAGATTCGACTCAAGCGGTGTTGAAGTAAACGAAGAAAACATCGAAGATGCTCGAGTCATGATTATCGGTACGGTGCTCACAGGGTCAGGAGACACCTTCGAAATTGACACTATCAAATACAGACTTGAAGCAGACTCTCCAAAAGGGGATGTTTACATCAAACCTGGTCAAGGACTTCGAGAGTACTTGGATGAGCCAGAGGGAATGTTAAATCCTAACTGGGACATCCGATACGAAGGACTTGAAGACACCGGAGTCAGCATCATTAAGTTTGACGCAGCTGGAGATGATAGTTACGACCTTCGATTTACAAACAAAGAAGGTATTGACTACAACATTCCACTTGCTGATAACAGCAATGATGAAGGCCTGGGCTTCCAAATGGGAGATGACGACGATGACCTCATCCACTGTGAAGGTTTCAACGAAACCGACCACCTTATCGATGAGGACGACTTCTTCGTCTTAACTGATGACAACGATGAAACAGGGTTTACCCACATCTTATCCTATGAGAGTGCAGATACTACAAACAGGGAATTAACATTCACTGATGAAGGTATCGGTAACAGGGAAATCACCTACGAAGCCACAACAGCTTTCGGTGGTTCAGGACGTGGTAGAATCGTCGTCGGAGGTAACGTCTTCGAGATTCACGTTGGTCCCGTAGGAACTGCAGGAGATGCAAACATTTCCGTAGACTTGGATAACGACGGTGCCATTGAAGGTGATGAAGCTTTCATCATCGTGCAAGGCGGCGGAATTATCGATATCTGGGACAACAGATCGTCAACAGACGTCAATGGATCCATAGTTGATCATCCATTCAATGGAACAAACCCACAAACATGTTGGATTAACGGATCTGCTCCAATAGTTGGACAGCAGGAGAAATCTGGAAGCCAGTTCAACAATGGAGGGGCCGGAGAAGTAGCTAACATGCAGGACTACACTTCTTATGCAGGTGTAGACCGTGCGTTCAACAACACTCTGACAACCCTGAACAGTGAGTTTGATGAGAACGGACCAAACAATGGCGACATCAACGGCGATGGAGAAAGCGACGTGACGACAGATGAAGTGATCTTCATCGAAATCGATGATTTGGTTAACAACGAAGTCAACTTGGCTGTGCCTGAAATCGTCGATGTAAACGTTAACGTGCAACTCGAAAGCCTTGACGAAGTAGATCTTCAACAAGCATTGAGCTTGTATGGTGTCTTCCTTGAGTTAACCGACAATGATGAAGTTGATGAAGCTGAAGAGCTCACCATCGAATACCCATTCGTCCAAAGAGGCGGAAACGTATTCATCGTTGCAGGACAAACCGCAAGGGCACAAACAGGCCTAACCCAACAGTACACAAGAAACTTGGACATAGCAATGCTTGCTAGCGAAGTTGGCAACATCCAGAATGTCAACTCAGTCCTGGTAGGAGGACCATGTGCAAACGCTGTCACAGCAGAACTCATGGGCAATCCAGAAGTATGTACTGAAGGCTTCGTTGAAGGAAAAGCAATGATCCGTGCTATCGAACATGCAAACGGAAACGTTGCTATCATCGTAGCAGGTATGACCGCTCTCGACACAAGAAGAGCTGCCAAAGTGCTTGCACGATGGGATGACTACAACCTTGCTGGTACGGAAGTCGAAGTCAGCGGAACAAGCTTGACAGACATCACCGTACGAACGGTCTAAGGAAAGAAATCTTTTCTTTCTTTTTTTTATTTTTTTCTCTTTCTCGTGAAGTTTTTTAAATCAGCATCACTTTGAGTTGTCCATGCGTCTCGAATTTGAAGATTATTCGTTCCAGGAACAAGAAAATAATGTTAGGGTAACCTATCTCACGTTTTTCTTTTTCGTCATTCCTAAAGAGGAATTTACTGTTCTGGGAGATGTTTCTTTCGATGGGAATGCCATTCTTTTTGATAGGGGTGATGAGAAAAATGCCATTAAGAAAGTTTCTTTACTGTTTTCAAAATATAAAAAAAGTCTGAGGTACAAAATAAATAATAATCCAGCCATTCTTGTTGACAGGGATAACCCTATTCCTCTTCTCGGCTTACAATTTCTGGGGATTGTGGACAAGGGGTCCGAAATGATTGAGCTTAAACCCATTACTAACTGTAACATGAACTGCGTTTTTTGCAGTGTTGACGAAGGTC
>JAGWAF010000028.1 GCA_018302085.1 Candidatus Woesearchaeota archaeon
AGGTTTTAGTTTGCTGGGCAGTTCTGTCAGCGCTTCCTGTCTATCACCCAGATCTCTTTGGTTAAAATTTCTGTGGAGAAAATTATTAGCTACCTTTTCTCATTATCACCATAAAAACTCGTTAAATATAAAAAAGGTAGTGCATTCCCCAGATTATGCTTCTCAAGCACCTCAAGCTCAAAAATATTCGTAGCTATCAGCAGCAGGAGCTATACTTCCCTGAAGGCAGCGTTCTCCTCAGTGGGGACATTGGCGCGGGAAAAACAACCATCCTTTTAGCAATCGAATTTGCTTTGTTCGGTTTTATGAAAGGTGACGTCACAGGTTCTACCCTGCTTCGCCACGGTGCAAAAGAAGGTTTTATAGAACTGTGTTTCTCGCTCGAAGGAAAGGAAATTATTATTCAACGTTATCTGAAAAAAAATGGTGCGACTATCGCGCAAAGCGCAGGAAGTATTCTGATCAATGGCATGTCAAAGGATGCGACGGCAATCGAGCTCAAAAGCGACATTCTTACTCTTATGGGCTATCCGGGTGAGCTCTTGACGAAAAGCAAGTCCCTCATGTATCGTTATACCGTGTACACACCCCAGGAAGAAATGAAAATGATCCTGTTTGAGGATGCAGAAGCGCGTCTTGACACTCTCAGAAAACTCTTCGGCATTGACAAATATAAACGCGTCCAGGAAAACTGTTCCAAATATCTTAAAGAACTTCGTGAAAAACAAAAACTCTTCTTCGGTGAAATGCAGGGTCTTGATGAAAAAGAAAAACAGTCCGTGGAAAGAAAAAACATTATAAAAAAATCTCTTGAAGATCTTGAGCATCAAAAAAAACTTTTTGAACAACATCAGCAAGTATTACTCGCACAAAAACAACAATTGAAGGTCATGGAAGAAAAATTGGAACGGTATCATGATGCAAAACTGGCCTTGGCAAGGTCTGAAGAAAAACTCGCCTTTCTTCTCCAACAACGAATAGTGCGGCAACAAAGAGTCATTGAATTAAAAAAACACATCGATGAGATCCCTCCAGAAATGAGTCCTAAAGATCCCGAACTCATCGAACAAGAAATTGCTCAATGCGATCAACACGTGCAAAACTTGCATCAGGACATTCAGCAACATAAAATTTCCCTGGGCATGCAACAGGCAAAAATTAATGCTGCAAAGGACATCATTAACCAAGTAGCTCAACTCGATCATTGTCCCTTATGCTTGCAAAACGTTTCCCATGTGCATAAAAATGATGTTGTAACGCAACAGAAAAATCTGGTACAGACAGCAGAGCAGGCCTTGGAACAAGAACACATTGTAATACAAACTATTGAAAAAGAAATCCTGAACAAAAAGCAAATCCTGCAGGAAAAAAGAATACATCTGCAACAAGTTGCCATGCAACGCATGCAACATCTGAGGGTTATTGAGAAAAAACAGGAAGCGCTGCAGATCGAAAAGGAATTGTTGCTAGATCAGCAGAGGGTTGCGGAAATCAATAAAGAAAAACTCCTGCTCCAAACAGAACTTTTTAACGGGGCAAAAGTGCATGAAGAATATCTCGTATTAAAAAAAGAATACGAAAAGAATGCGGAGGGGGAAAGAAAACTTATCGTGGGGGTAACACAGCTTGAGGAGTCATCGCGAACGCAGGAAATTTTACTGAGGGAACTTGAAAAAGATCTCGAGAAAAAAAGAAAAGCCAAACAACAATACGAGCAACTGAGGGATCTTCACCAGTGGCTTTCCGGATATTTTATTCCACTCATCGAAACGATGGAGAGGCATGTCATGACAAAAATTTATCATGATTTTAATCAACTCTTTCAGAAGTGGTTCCTTCTTTTGGTGGAAGATGAGATGCTTCAGACAAGACTTGATGCTACGTTTACTCCCATCGTTATTCAGAACGGTTACGAAACAGGACTTTCAAATCTTAGCGGCGGTGAAAAAACGAGTTGCGCACTCGCATACCGTTTAGCACTCAACAAGGTAGTTAATGATCTCATTCACACGATCAAAACTAAGGATCTTATTATTCTTGATGAGCCCACAGATGGTTTCAGCTCCACGCAGATCGAAAAAATTGGTGAAGTTATTGAAGAATTGAACATGCAACAAATCCTCATTGTGAGTCACGAGCCTAAAATCGAAGCCTTTGTTGACCATGTCATTAAAATAGAAAAGCAGGGCCACGTGAGCAGTATTCAGTAGAGAACTTTGCAAAATGTCAAAAAATGGAGTGTTTTAGGCAAAGTTCTCTAGAGAAGTTTGAGCATTTCTTATTATTTAGAAACGGACATACTTTTATGGCATTACTGTCCGTTTCTAAGTAGAAAACGACCATTTAGTCCTGTTATTTGTGTCGCTTTCTAATTTCAAACTTCTCAGTAATTGTAGAGTGTCAGTTCTCTCGGCTCTGTAGAAAAATCTGCGATTTGTCAAAAATACGTTTTGAGCACGCCAAAATTCTAGGAATTTTTAGCGTTCCAAAAGTCGTTGCGTAAATCTACTGCGCAAGAAAACTCGGTTTTCTGCGCGCAAAAATCTACGATTTTTTGCGCTCCTTCGATCGCAGAACAGACGAAAAACAGCCTGCATGGAATCGGCTGTTCTCCTGATTCCGCTCCAAGGCCATGACCCTTATGATGACTTTTTCCACTATGTCAGTTCTCTCAAAACATTTAAAAAGACCATGTTGTAGAGCCGTGCTATGGGAAAAAGGGGGATGTTGTTTTGGCTTGTGATTGTGCTATTGTTCTCTGTCCTTTTTGTAGTTCAAGGCCAAATTTTGCTTGGAATTACGCACGGTTATGTGTTTAACTCTACAGGGGGGTTCATTGTAAATGCCACGGTTAGCGTTGTAGTGAACGGTTGTTCGGGTGTGGGTTGTTCTGGAACGGGAACAACAGACAGTGGCGGTTATTATCTCATTGCAAATCTTAACCTTCCTGCTGGTGGCACTGTTAATGTTTCCGCGAATAAAAGTTTTGCTCGTGGCAATTCAACAGGAATTGCAGATGGCTTCCAGGTTGCTGAAGTGAATGTGACGATGACCACTGTTCCTTCTGCACCGTCGCTCGTTCCTGTTAATGATTCTCATAATCAATCCTTCTTTCTTTTAAATTGGACGTCTGGCATTGATCCTGATAGTTTGCCAACGTATGATCAATTGCAATTTGACAGTGAATCGACGCAAAATGCAACCGCTCCGCAAAACAGAACTAATTTAGATTTCGCAAGCTATACATGGCAAGTGAGAACATGTAACGCCTTCGCGTGCTCTGATTTTGCAAGTGACACCTTCCTTGTTTACAATAACCCTCCGCCCGCTCCGATTTTGCAGGATCAAAATAACACTGTCAGTAACGCAGTGCAGTTAAACTGGACATCTGGGGGAGCTGATCCTGATGGTGATCCTACTCATTTTAATTTCCGTATTGATAGCCAAGCGTTGCAAATCAATGTTACTCCAATCTATAATGTTTCTAATTTAAGTTTTGGAAATCACACTTGGAAGGTGCAGGAATGTGATCCGTATGAGTGTTCAGCATTTTCCACGGATGTTTTTGAGGTTATTAATAATGCGCCAAGTCCACCTACCTTAATTGATCAGGGTGACACATATGATGACAGTGTAACTCTCACATGGACTTCGGGAATTGATCCTGATGGGGATTCTACGTATGATGATTATGATTTTAATGGCACGACGTATATCACAAACGCAACATCTCCTCAAACTGAAAGCCTTACTGGGGTCATTGATTACTTTTATTGGCGTGTGCGTACATGTGACATTTATGATGCGTGCAGTGAATACGTTTCCGATACTTTCATTCATTATTTGTGTGTGTGAACTATGACTAAAGAAAAAAGATGGAAAAGGATTTTTGCAGTACTTCTCTTCTTACTCATCTCTTTTTTCCTCTTCGCAAATCAGGTCGAAGCTCAAATCTTTCTCGGAACTGTGGATGGTTATGTGCGTTATGCACTGAATGGGAGTGCAGCACCCAATTTTGCAGTGAACATTACTGTCACGGGATGCGCGGGAGCAGGCTGTAGTCGTACAACAACTTCAGACAGTGGTGGTTATTACGCCGTTGCTAATCTTAATCTTGAGGAAAACCAGTCCGTGTATGTGTTTGCAAACAAAACTGGGTATTTCGGAAATGCAACAGGAACATCAGACGCTTTCAGATCTGCAAGTGTGAATATAACAGTTGCTCGCGTGCCAAATCCTCCTTCTCTTGTTCCACAAAATGACACCCATAACAATACATTTTTTTCTTTTGAGTGGACTTCAGGCGTTGATCCTGATCTTCTCGCAACGTATGACATTTTTATCTTAGACGGAACCCAAGAAAATAATTCAGTTTCTCCAAAAAATAAAACCTTCCTTTCCTTCGTCGTGCACAATTGGAGCGTTGTTACCTGTAACACTTTTGGTTGCTCAGACATTTCTAGTGACAGTTTCAACGTTTCAAATACGCCCCCTCCATCTCCAAATCTTGTGGATCAAAATGATACCGCGTCAAATTCCATAACTTTTAACTGGACTTCAGGGGGAGCGGATGCTGATGGTGATTCAACGTTTTTTGTTTTTGATTTTGATGGCGCGCAACAAACCACAACTCCTCCAGTTACTGTTTCCCCCATCAGCGCAGGTTTGCACACTTGGAAAGTGCAAGAGTGTGATCCTTATGAGTGTTCTTCATTTAGCATCGATACATTTACCGTCACAAACGAAGCTCCAAGTGTTCCAACATTAACGGATCAGGGCAGCACAGATGGATCCTCGGTTACATTATCGTGGGTAAGTGGAGTTGATCCCAACAATAAAACAACATATGATGATTTCCAATTTAACTCTGACCCTGTCGTGAATAACGCAACGTCCCCTCAAATTGTGTCTGTGACAGGCATTCAATACTTTACATGGAGAGTTAGAACGTGTAATGTTGACGGAGCATGCAGTGCTTACGCAAGTGATAGCTTTGTGAAGTATACTTGTCCTGCTGGAGGTGCGGGGGCGTACGCTCAGGATAATGATGCACACCAAACAGTTGCATTTTTTCCCGCGGCGCCCGTAGAAGTTCCTGCAGAAATGACTCCCGCAGTTCCGATTTCAGAAAGACCCTCTGTCATCACGCCTCCTCCCCGGCCTAAAGAATGCAGGGAGCTTTGGATGTGTGAATCATGGAATCCGTGCTTAGATGATAAAGCCCAATCCAGAAAATGCGTGGACATGAACAGTTGCGGAAGTAAATTTTATGAACCTTCTCAAACAAGGGCGTGCACTCCAGATCATTGTCTTGACGGGATCAAAAGCAGGAATGAAGAAGGCCTGGATTGTGGGGGAAGTTGTAAACCATGCGTTCCGAAAAGATTCGAGTTTGCATTGAGTGTTCCTGCACTAAGTATCAGTCTTGGGGTGAGTATTCCATTCATACTGCTCTTTTTCTTCCTCTGGAAACACGGCAAAAAATACAAATTACTACGCTTACTCAAAAAAACGTACAGACTTCTCAAAGAAGGAAAAGATGCTCAGGCAAATATCTTGTTCCATCACGAAGTGCAGCCGCTGTATCATAAACTTGAAAATAAGCTTGATCCGAAACATAAAAGAGACAAGCTCATCCTCGCTTATCATCGTGAAATCGTTGTGTATTTGGCAGTTCACGTTCTTGAACACAAGCAAGGTGATGAGAAAAAATTAGGTTCGCATCTCAAAATTATGCTTCCGGAAATTGAACAGCAACCTATAGACAAGGTATTGTTTGAGGAATTCAAAACACGATACGAAAAATTAAGGAAATAGACTCTTTAGAGAACTTTGCAAAATGTCAAAAAATGGGGTGTTTTAGGCAAAGTTCTCTTTAGATTACAGTCCCAGAAAACAGCACAGTAGAAAAAGTCATCATGAGGGTCATGGCCTTGGAGCGGAATCAGGAGGCAACGCGATTCGCGTGGAAATGCGAAGCATTTCTAGCGCGCTAGAAACCTAAGGTTTCTTCGCGGGTGCAGCGTTGCCGACGCAAAATCTCCGATCAACGGAGGAGTAAGTCTCGGCCATGACCCAAAAAAGAACTTTCTATAGCGCTAGGAAACAACAAATTTATATACACAAAAGCGGCTTTTTCCAGTTATGGCGGGAGGGAAAAAGGCGCAGCTTACAATATTTATTATTCTAGGGATTGCGCTTCTTATCGGCGCACTCATTTTTTGGTATGTGCAGTCGAGAAAAGCAGAAATAACTGAAATCCCGGTCATAGCAGAAGTTCCTGAAGTGCTTGATCCTGTATACTCATACATCAAAAATTGTCTTTCTTTGGTAACTCAGCAGGCCATTTCCGCAGTTGCTGGCCAGGGAGGGTATGCAGATCCATTAGCTTCCGGTTTTCAAACTAATGATATTTCTCCTACGGAGGCTTCCGCAGTTAGATTTACATTTGGTTCTGACATTATTATCCCGTACTGGATTCACGCAGAGGGAAGCAATGCCAACAATTGTCAAGATTGCGTTTTCCAAAATCATCGTCCATTTCTGTATGCTACCCGGGGCACTCCTTCTCTTCAAGATGAAATTAAAAAATATATCGAGCAAAACATTGACATTTGCCTTGCAAATTTTCAGGAAATAAAAAATCAGGGTTATGCCATTGAAAGATCAGAAAATCCCCTCGCAGAAATTACAATTACCGATACTCAGGTGATTGCAAAATTAACATATCCCTTCCGCATTCTCAGAAATGGGCAGAGCTTTCAACTTTCAGAATTTCTCACGACGGAAAATGTGCGTTTGAAGGAACTTTACGAACTTGCGAGTAAAATTATGGAAATGCAGGTAAACTATTCCTATTTTGAGAGGCAGTTTAGGGAGCTTGTAGCTATTTATTCTGGAAAAGATCCTGAAGCACTTCCTCCTCCTTCAGATTCTGATTCAAAGTTTGTAGGTGAAAGATGGGTTAAAACAGTCGTGCAGCGGCGTTTACAAACAATACTCCAACAGTACATTCCTCTAACTCAGGTGTACGGGACAAAAAATTACGAACCTTACTTTACAAGTACAGACATCGGAAATGAGATCATGAATTCTATAACACTCATTCCAATCGAGGAGGATCATACAAAAATTAAAGTGCATTTTAACTATCTTGATTTCTGGCCGATGTATTTTGATCTCAATTGTGATGGGGAAATCTGCCAGGCTCAGTCTTTCAGGCAAAATTTCCTTGCAATGTTTGGCTTTCAACAATATAATTTCGCTTATGATGCAAGTTACCCTATTCTTGTGGAGCTTACGGATCAGGAAGCCTTTAATGGAAAAGGAGTAAGTTTCAAGTATTTCATCGAAGCAAATATTCGTAATAACGAGCCTTTCACTCCTGGAACTTTACCCCTTCCCAACCCTGAATTCCTCGGGGCGAACCCATCGACGATGTGCGACAGGGATAGTTTCACAAGCGGGCCTGTTACCATAACTGTGACTTCAAGAGGTCAGCCTGTAGAAAATGCTCTTGTAAGCTTCCAGTGTGTCATGACGTCTTGTAGCATTGGAACTACTGACAATCAGGGAAAAATCATTTCAAACTTACCCAGATGTCTGGGGGGAAATCTCAAAGCACAATTTTCTAACCAATTTGGCTTCTCACTTCCAAAAACCCTGAACACTTTTACAGATCATGCATTACAAATAAATCTCAAAATTGAGCCGCATCGTGCTTACGAAGTTTCTGTACAGCGTTTCCTGCTTAAAAAATCTGGTAAGTTCGCCCCTTGGATTTTAGAACAAACTCCCCACGGCTTAGAAACTGACGAAGTTTCTTTTATAACTCTTTTAAGAAAATCTGAGCCTGATGAGGAGCCTTTTTCGGCAACTGCGATGATAATGGCGAATGAAACATTTGCTGATTTCAGACTTGTTCCTGGAGTGTATGACGTAAAAATCATGAACATTCTCCAGAGTCCTGCAATTGTTATTCCTGAAGATAACAGAACAATCGAACAGGGATTTTTTAGTGGAATCATGACTGGACTCGCGGACATTTTTACAGAGCAGGACCTTGACAGTATTTCCCTGCCAGAAATTGTGTTAAACCAAACGATGATAGGGGGTGCGGAGTTCACCTGGGGCGTTTCCGCAGACCAACTTGATCAGGGAAGCAAAATCACTTTCACAACTGCGGATGCAGATCTCCTTAACACACCGCAAGAATTAAGAATCATGGAAGATCTCACATTGTTGGGGAGTGTTAAGAATATTTCAGAACAGTACAGACGGTTACTTCAGCCTCAAATACGATAAAAACACAATGAAAACGACGAAAATCGCAGCATTGATTATTTTTCTAATAGTTAGCATACCTTTTTCTCAGGCTTCAATTATGGTAAATTCCATTCAGGGGCAGGATGCCATTCCCAATTGGATAAGGGGAAATGATATTGTTGACTTTTCCGTAAATGCGGAGCTTCCGGGTGATCCTGTAATAACAAATCAACAAGTTAGGTTTTGTCCTGATGGAAATGCCTGTTTTATCTCGCAGCAATGTACTGCTACTGGACAAAATCAGGAGTATCTGTGCGTGGCTCGGCGTTCCCAGAGTGCAAGTCATAACATCAATTATCACGTTCAATTGCTCCAGGATGATTTTGCAACGGTTGTGGAAACTGATGAGCATGTTGTGAATGTTGATGCGCTTCCTCCTGAAATTTCACAGCTTTCATTTAATCCAGCGCTTTCAAATGATGGAGTAACAACAATTTCTTATACTGTGCGTGATGCGGGGCTTCCCGGAAGCAGCGCTTGTGTTGGAATTCAAAGTATTGCATTTTACGCGAATGATGTTCTTGGCACTCCATTCCAAACTTTGGCTCCCGGAACTTGCTTGGAAAGTGGAACCTTATCATACACAAGCACTCTCACTGATGAACCTCAGAGAATTTGTGTTATTGCCACGGATCGTTTTGCACAAAGCACAACAAGGTGTGAGAGTTATATTGTTGATCGTGTCGCCCCGGGTGTTGCAAGTCTTCGCATTATCGACCCAAATAATGGAAATGAGCTTTCATTTATTTCTCCCGCGCCAACTACTGCGCACATTGTCGCAGAAATTTACGGCACGGATCTTAACGCGAATTCTGTTACTGCAGATTTTTCATTGTTAACAAGCACTGCGGGGGCAAATAATCGTCAACCCACGCAAATTCAAGGTCAGGATCCTTTTGTTGCACGCTGGGAAAATATGAATTTTGTAAATTTTCAGAATTGCCAGGCAAGTATAAGGGTCGCTGACAACGCTGGAAATGTGAATCCACAACAAGTTACGTGCACAACACAACTTGATAATACTCCCCCTCATTTTGAGAGTCTTGGTACAGGGTACAGAACAGCCGATAACAAGCCAGCGATGGGCGTTGATGCAAGTTTAGATTTTATTTTTGAAGAGTCCCAATCTGGATTAAGCAATAATGATATTCTTGTTGACCTTTCACAAATTGGGCTTGGACAGGAAAGGCCAGTATGCACTTTTGATAACACCAATCAAAGATGGCATTGCAAGCTTGAACATATTACTCCTATAAATCAAGGTGACAAGCAAATTGCAGTCATGGCAGGTTCCAAAGATGATGTTGGAAATATATTAGGTACGCCAGTGGTCATTGACGTGCTTGCAGACACTGTCCCACCACAAATTCTTGGCCAGCCCCAAGTCAGCATTGTTGCTTCTGCAGCGGGAACTCCGGAAGGTTACGCTACAAATGGTGATGGTGTTGAAATTCTTGTAAATACTAGCGACGGCGAAAGCGTCATTGCAGATTTTGCTGAAATTGGCGGAGATATTGATATAGGGACCTGTGGCAGCAGTGAATGTACTGTTTCCGGTGATGTTGATGTTTCAGGCGGCTTTACAGCTAAGATTCCGATTATTGTTTTCGATAGTGCGGGAAATAAGGTGCAGACAGAAATTGAAATTCCCATTTACGGAAGAATTGAGGGTGAGCCAGACTTCTGGAGTTCTGGAGTGAAAGTTTCTCCTTCTGCCATCGATACGTTCGCGGCAGCTTTGAAAGCCCCTCGCGTGTACGCGCACATTACTTTTGTTCCAAAAAATACAAATGCGGAAATCCTCGGAGTAGTATTAGGTGATGTTACAGATTGTTCTGGGGATTTTGTTGGAAATGTGAATGCGCAAGATATGCAAATCTATAGCCAGGCAAATTCTAATAATGCGGTGCTTTCCTTCAGTCTTGCATCAGGAGCATTTGCGGAACATATTACTTTTTCCTGTCCTGTGCTTATTCAATCAAAAATAGGAGACGACATTGTTGTACGGGCAGAAGTAGAAAACATCACAATCACTTTACGATTCTTTGAAAATGAATTAGCAAATCCCGTGCGTAATCTTGATAAAAAAATAAATGAAGCTGTTGAAGATACAGAATGGTGGGGTGGAGTTCTGAAATGGCTTGGCAAGATTGTTCGTTTTGCAGATAAGATTTGTTATTTCAAAACAGTTTTCACTACGATCATGGGAAGTGTCGACGCTACGTTGAAGGCTGTTACCGTTACGGGAAATGTGATTCCCATCTTAAAGCCAGTCAGTGAATCTATTTTTCAGCCGATCTTGCACTTAGTCCAAAGCCCCTTTGCATGGTTTAATGCGGTGGTCGTTGTTCCTTTTGTAAATCCCTTCTGTGATTTTATGAATTGTAGACTTGTTGGTAAGGCAGCCGCTCCTGATGACAAGACAAAAGCAGAATGGAGTTGGCTTGGCGGTGGGGTTCCATGGTGTACAAGTTTAGATAATCTTCTAGGAGGTTTGAATAAAAAAGGAGAACCTCATAGTGATAAAGCTGCAGAATTCCAACAAGCATTGGGTGCATGGAGTGACAGTATCTCTGTTGATGAAAAAAAGGGACAGAAGAGGGCTAATATTCTCAATGTTAAGGAAAGCCTTATCTGGAGCATGGCATGTCTTTGTTTGCCTGGAATCGTGTATAATTTTGAAAAGATGAGGGAAATTGATTGCCGTTATGCATTGTGTTTGAAAGAAGATGTGCAGCAGGGTATTCCCATTTCTGTGTGTGATGAGGAGAAACATTATCTTACGTGTAATTACGTAACTGGGCAAATTTTTAACTTTATTCCTTACACTAAAATTATTGAAGCGATAAGTCAGTATGTCATCGAAGCAATTACCAATCCACTGATTTTGGCCGGAGCACTGCAATACGCAGTCTGCACTGACGTTGCTCCCGAATCCGATATATTTTTTGTCTGCTCTGTTGCAAGCATGATTGAACTGATTGGGGATGCCATAAACAGCTTCATGGCCATTCCCGACTTGGCAAGCTACACAATCCAGCGCATCTCAGAAAAAACTTACTGCGATCAACTTGACGATGTCTTAAGAAAAGAAAAAGAAGCAGGAGCGGGAGAATGAAATCGAGAAAATTTTTATTTGTTTTAATTTGTATCTTCTTTGTTTTGTTAGAAATCTCGGTTTGTTATGCAACTAATGAGATACCTCAAAATATTGTTGCGGGTGACCCTGAAACAGTATTCTCCACAACAGAAAGTTTGGATAATCAATTTGAAAATACATTTAGCGGCGGTGAACGTTCGATTTATAGCGTGTCCTATCTAGACCATGCGGATAAAAAAACATATAAATACTCTTTCAGAGATTTAGGTGACGGAAATTTTAAAGTTTACAAAGATGGAGTTCCGTTAAGAGAAGATTCGCAAAGTATTACCGGGATTACGATTACACTAAGTAATGGAAAAATAAGCGGAAAAGATTTGAAAAAATTATTCTCTTTACCTAAGAAGGAAAGTGCTCTTTTAGATGGGATAAGAGTAATTAAAGACAAAGGATTCTTCGAACGCTTTAAGGACTGAACTTCTGGGCTGGTGCAAGGCAGTACACTGGTTGGGGTGCTTATGCAACATTATTTACCGGAAAGGATGAGTATTTCAGAAGGAGAAATGAAGTGAGTGACAAGTTCTGTAGTATCATCATTATTGGTTCTCAACAATGTTTCAAGGATTTTATTTGTAACAAATATTCTGATAAGGTAACGGGTGATGAAGGAATTTTGTATGCACGACAACCGAATGCTTTGAGAGCCGCAGCTTATATTAATGCGCAGAAGGCGCAAACCATAGTTGGAGTTAATGCAACTGAGCACTTGTATCTTGTTGAGTATGCAATTTTGAATCCTGAAAATAATGAAAACATTCAATACAGATTAAAATTTAAAGGTCAAAGAACATTTAATTATCCGGGCGAATGGCTTTCTTTAGGCAAGGGTGACGCTGCAAGTTTTAAAGGTTCAAATGCCATCGTGCCCCCGTACACAACAACGGATTATGATGAGGTTTGTATCGAGTTTCAACGTCCTTTCCAGGGCCAAACCTTACTCTGTAACAAGATTATAGAAAAAGAAGAAGGGACTTTGGTCGGTGTTGTTCCTCAATTGAATGCTCAGGGGCAATCTCCAGGTCACAACAGGGATGGTATCATCACGTTAGGGACCCCTTCTGCAACGACGGGGAATGCAACTCCTGGCGTCACTTTGCCAGGTCCCACAACGCCAACTCAAACAGATCCTTGGGGTAATTTTTAAGATGAATTATTCTAATTTTGTAAAAAATATTTTTAAGGAATCATTAACTAAACAAAACATCTCTTATATAATTTACGCCGCATTTTTTGACTCGATTTTTTTAAGTGCTGTTCATCTCGGCACAACATTTCTTTTCGCTCCATTGATGCAGAACACCTTTGCTCAGCTTCAGAATATCACAGTTGCAAATTTCGCGGATGCGCAACAACAGGCTCAACACCTCTCAGGGGTTATATGGGCCGCGTTGCTTTCCATGGTTGCGTATGTAATCATAGTGTTCTCCTTATTTTCAGTTAAGAACATCTTTATTTATTCTAAAATACAGAAATATAAACTCAACAAGACGATCATGATAAAATTTATTTTCTTTAATATCCCTCTAGGCATTTTTATTTTTTTCATGATTTTTATTCTGGCATCAATTGCAAGAAATCAGGAAACGCTCGCAATACTCTTCGCTCTTTTCTTCCTCATAGTATCTTATTTCTCTACATTAACCCAATTCTTTTTCAAAACAAAAACTTTGAAGGAGTCTATCAAATATGCAGTAGTGCTCGGATGTAAAAAAGCGCATATCTTTTTTTCCTTGTATCTTCTTATTGCCTTCTTTTCTTTTATTCTATTGACCTTAACCAGCTTTTTCCTTCCCTCAGCAGTTCCCCTACTCTTATTCCTTCTCTGCGTAGAATGGATGTGGAGTACAACGTGGATAGTGATGAGAAGACTTTCACTTTAAGAATGGACAAGTATATACAACAAAAATTGATCGATGATCCTAGAACTCCCTTGGGGATGGCTTGAGTTTCAAAAGCGTGACCAGCATCTTTGGCGTTGTATATTCTTGGAACTTTTCAAAATCTCTATCATAGGATAGGGGATATTTGATCCCCGGTACTTTTGTCACAGCAAGTTGTTCGAGATCTTTTTCCTTAATTTTGCCATGATATACTCTCATGGCTCCAAGCACTTTTTCTCTAGCAATGATCGTGCACGATTCCAGCAAATATTTTCTGAACAAATTTGCGAGTTTGGCACTATGGTACTTTTCAAAATAACGTACGACTTCTTTGATCACCTGAGCTGGATAACCGCTTCGATTTCTCCACGATTAAGCAGTGTAATAATCTTTGCGCTATTTGATTTAGGGTACTCAAATGAGTAAATAAACACGTTCGTGTCGATAAAAACTCTAAGTTTCATCTTCCAATTCCTGAAGATCTTTTGCAAGCTGCGCAGGGCTTACTTTTCTTTTGGGAAATTTTTGTATCTGGTTCCAAGTTTTTTCTCTGCCAAGAAGTCCAAGTTCTAAGGAGTAGTGAACCAGTGCAGATCGTATGGCTTCCGACTTAGTGTTAAAGAGTCCCGTCTCCACCATCTTGTTCAAGACATCCGCCTCCATGCCTCGAAATTTCAGGGTCAAAGCCGTTTCAGTCATGTTTTCGCCTCAATTAATAGTGATTCCATAGTGATCCTATAGTTACTAATATAAAAAGATGTCGTTTCTGCCAAGTCGTGTTCTCTCCTGCAAAAATAGGTAACTTTAAATACTCAATTGGTGAAAATTGACTTTAAAAGGGGTGTTGGTGTTGGACAAGAAAGGTCAGATCACGATCTTTATTATTATAGGTCTCATTATCGTGATTTCCGCCAGTTTGCTGATGTACATGGTACAAACAATGGAAGCGATTTCTCCCGAAGAAGCACTTATCCCCCCAGATGTAAAACCTGTTTATGATTACGTTGTCAATTGCATGAATGTTCTCGGACAGGAAGCGTTAACGATCATGAGCGGTCAGGGTGGTTACTTAAATTTGCCCAACACGATTGCGAGGGCGCCAGCAAGTTATCTCCCCCTCGATCCTGCAGGAATGTTGAAAGTTCCGTATTGGAGTTATCAATGGGAGGGGAGAATTCCAACAATTCCAGCCATGCAGAATGAAATCGATCAGTACGTGCAGGAAAAACTTAACTTCTGCGTGCAGGATTTCGTTGCATTCCAACAAGTTACCATTACCCAAGATCAGTTTCCCAAGGCAAACACTGTTTTCACGGACAATGACGTTACCATCAGACTTACATGGCCTCTCGACGTAAACTTTAAAGGAACTGATCGTACAGTGAACGTGAAGGAGTATGTTACCAAAATTCCCGTGCGTTATAAAAAAGTGTACGAGCTTGCAAAGCTTGTCATGTACGCAGAAAATGAGCAGGAATTCTTTGAAAATATGACGATTAACTTATTTACAGGTAATAAAGAAATTCCCTTCGATGGCTTAGAATTATCATGCAGGCCCAAACGATGGAGATTAAATGAAATTGAAAACACCGCGCAAAGCCTTGTGCGTCAGGCAGTTTCACAAATAAGAATTAAAGATACAGTGTACCCTCCTTTCATGGCAGATGAGGGCGTATACCAATCCTTGCATGAAGAGTACACTCGCATTCAGGAAGAATTAGAGGGTGCGGAAACTCTGGAACAATTGCAGAACGTCCAATTTCCGAGAAGAGGAGACCTTCCAAGGGACAGGTATTCATACTTCCATTATTTGTGGGATGTTGGTTCCCCCAGAAGTGATCTAAAGGTTAGCTTTGATTATTCCCCAGCATGGGATATGCAGCTCAACGCCCATCCGAATAGTAATGGGGTCCTTTCCTCAAATTTGATGTCACAATTTCCCTCATGGTTGAAATTTCTTTGCATCAATCAGTATCACTTCACGTATGACATTATTTATCCTGTTATGGTTACCGTGCGTGATGATAAAAGTTATGGGGGCATGGGGTACAATTTCAGGTTCGCATTCCCTGTTTTGATACACAACAATCAACCCAGCAGGGATTTTTACAGTGATCAGCAATTTGTAGATTATTCCCTTGGAGATGAATTCTGCGAGGAAAAAGGAGAAGATTATTATGCTATCAGAGCGGTAGGTTACGATGCGTATGGGTATCGCGATTACTTAACCGATGTCAATGTAAGTTATGAATGTGTTGGAAATGCGTGTGGTTTGGGAAAAATCACTGCAGTTCAGGGCACTAATGAATTGCGAACGCAACTTCCATCGGCCTGCGGCAATCCTTATATTATTCTTACAAAACAGGGCTATGTTCCTGCAAAAGGTCAAATGACAACCAACGAACTTGAATTAGAAATGGTCAAATTAAGAAAACTCCAAGTCCAATTCCAAAAGATGCCATACGCTTATTTCGGAGAAGATAACCAGGGTTTTAGACCTGGAGAACGACTCCTTGCGCAAGATAAAATTTCCTTTTACATAAAAGATAAAAATTCAACGCATGAAGTGATGTTTGAATACCCCAGCAATATCTCTGGAAATGTTTCAACGATCGAGTTAATTGACGATGATGCCGTGTATGACATCGATGTTATCCTTACTCAGTTTGGAAAAATGATAGGTGGGTATCACAACGAAAATTTAACCATTAAGTATGCAGATCTGAGAGGAGCGCAACGCATCACCTTTAATGTCGTCGAATCACGACCCGTTGCAGTTGATGATCCAGCATACCAGACACGCTTGTTCGATCAGGTGTACTCAGGCAGATTAAATGAGCAATTAGATCCAGTATTAAGTTAAACATTAAGTTAAACAAGTCACGTTAAATGTTAAACACAGAAAAAGGGTATAAGGGTATCATAAAAAAATAAAAAATATAAAAATATAAAAAATGGAAAATATAAACAACAATAACGATGAGAACCTAGCGAACAGATGGTCACAGTTCACTATAGCAAGATTTCTCTTATTGATCCTGTTCTTAACTCTCTTATCTTCTCTCTTATCCTCATTCGCATTCGCACTCACGATCGGTTCCAACACCGTTACGCCCCTTGACGCAGCAACTGCAGATGTCAACTTCATTACTGACGAGCCAACGATTGCTTTCGTGAATTACGGCATCGATCCAACCTTGGGACAACAAGCCGCAGATCCTAGCAATCCACAACTCAGAGCCTCGCACGCAATTAGGTTAAGCAATCTTAACGGTGGTCAGCAGTATTTCTTCAATGTCCTCGTTGCAAACTCAATGGGGGAAACGATCATCGACGATAATCACGGACAACTGTACACTTTTGTTGCGCAAGCCCCAGGAGCACCCGTGCCTGCAGCGCAGCTTGCAATTAGCAATGTTCGTGTCAATACCCTTGGGCCGTCAACAACTGTTATCAACTGGGAGACAAATTTGCCAGCGACTGCAAAAGTGTATTATGGAAGAGACGGTTCCACAAATCAAACTCAGCAAAGACAAACTCCTGCAACAAGTCACAGCATTGTTCTTCAAACCCAGTCAGGGGTTGTTTATACTTTCTACGTGGAATCTTGCGTTCAGCAGAACTGTGTGTCAACAGAAACGAACATTGATAGTTTTGTAGGCGGATCCCAATCAGCATTGCCTTTACAATTCCAGGTTAATGCAACGATTCCTGAGGTAGCATCCTCTGCAAGCATTGACATTCCAGTTTTCACTTTACCTTTTGTCAGAATTGATCTTTTTGTAAATGGTTTCCGTACAAGAACAAGTTCTCCCTCTGAAACTGGAAGTGTGGGCACGGTAACTTTCTATGGAGTTTCTTTGCAACGTGATCAGACAAATCAAATTCGTATCGTCGCAAGTGACGCAAGTGGTTCACAGGCAGAAATTACTGGAAGTGTTCTCGTTGACACAACTCCTCCAACATTGAGCATTGATCCTCTTCCTTCTGCGGTGCAGGACTTCCTAGCTGTCGCGGGAAATGTCAGCGAACCTGTGACGATTAAGTTCAGTACAAGATTGCGAGATGCACCAGCACTTCCGATCATTACAAATGTGAGAACGACGGATAACCCTTCACAAAATGAAGTAGATTTAGAATGGGATCTTAATCAAGCATTTACTTCTTACGCTATTTATGCAAACGATATTCTTGTTGGGGAATCAACTCAGGAGCAATTTACGTTCAGGAATGGTGCTCCCGGTGCAACTATCGCATTTTCTGTGGCGGGAGTAACTCAAGAATGTATTCAAGGGTCAAAAAGTCCGGCCATGAATGTTGTTTTTGATGGCAGTGGTGGAACTTTGGGAACATTAACACCTATACAGTTAAGTTGTGAGAGGGGAGAAAATGTTATCCAGGCTCAGGGAAGGTTTAGCCATCAAGTGAACTTATTTGAAGGGGCAAATATTGTAACGATCACCGCAAAAGATGTCGCGGGCAATGATGCCGTCGTTGTTGCAGAAGTTTTGTATGACACGCAGGCTCCTCAATTTATAATGGACGACACTAACATTGATGATGTTTCTCCCGTTTACGATGATGTTGTAAAAATCAAGGGTAAAATTTCAGAACCTGGAGCAATATATTTCTACTTGAATGATGACATTGATCAAAATAATCCGACGATGATTGTTCCCACGGATAATGATGGTTATTTCGAAGCGGATGTTCAACTTATAAAAGATCCCGGCATTTTCCAGGCTAAGATTCCGGGTGCTACGGGTGTTGGCAGTGCGGCAAATGCAGGTTGGATTAATCGATTAAAATTAAAAGCAGTTGATAACGCTGGTTTTGAAACGGAAACAAATGAGTATCCTATAATTTATGCAAAGTGCGGTTATGGCGGAGCATTTTCTGTAACTGTTGATCCTCCGAGCAGGGCAGTGCATCCTGATGAAGTTGCTGATGGAACTGCAGAAGTGTATTTTAATTTGCATTTGCGTTACAATGGTCAGGAAACTTTCAGAGTGGGAAGTCAGGAATATCCGCGATATAGAATTTTGCAGAATCCTGCGTTGCACGTTCCTCTCTTGAGCAAGGAAGAAGAGGCGCAGCTTGAGCAAGTCAAACAAGTTGGCGCTCCTCGGGTTATTTGGGACAGGGCTTTTAAGAATGGTGTTGCAAGTATTTCTGTTAATGGATATAATTTTGGTGACGTGAATCCGGAAGACTTATCCAGGGAAGAAAAGCTTGACATGATTTCTAATACAAATAAAGGAACATGTCTTTATGGTTTAGCAGGTGATCTTTATGGTTGTATTAAAGTTCCTCTTGAATTAGAAATTCGTTATTTGGAAAACAGGCCGGCAGCTCAGGCTCAAGGTGCTGGTGTAGCATCCCAAACTGGTGTTGGCGGAAAAGTCACTGGCGATTATTATTCTGAAGAGAGAATTGAGAAAATCTGTTACCCCAAATTTGAAGTTGCGATTGACAAATATGAAGGTTTTAATATTCCTGAAGGGTTTTTGAAAAGCACTACGGAATTCCTTGACGATACGATTAGCGTTATCGATACGATACTGAAGCCCATTGAAACTGTTGAGCAGCTCGTCTTCTACTCCTGGGCAGCGAGCTGGATTTACTATGGTGTGAATACGTGGAATGTGGAAAAGGATTGTATTAGTGGAAATATTATAAAAGTCTTCGCAGGAGGGGACCCCTTTGACATTCAAATCGCGAAAGCAGGATTGTGCAAAAAGGCTTACACAGCAAACCCCGATCAAGTCACTGCTTGTCAACAATGTTCAAAATCGTTGTTAAAACAACAGCGCACAAAACTTTTCCAAAATTATCTCGGCGATAGACTGGCATGTCCTCCAGCTCCAAGCTTGCAGAATTATATTAAAATGAAGCAGGGAGAGGAATCTGAAGCACTTCTTGTCGATGGGGCAGATATTTTTGTTGATAGTAGTTGTGCGGATCCGAACAGTGTGACTGCAAATTATGATGGGGTAAAGAAGATTTATGAAGGTTATAAGAAACAGCAGGGGAATCGGAAATCTGGAGGAGATAAAGCAAAATTATTTGAAATTACTGATGGAGAAATAAATTATGACAGTCAAGATCCCAACTGTTATGGTTTGCATCCCTCCAATGTGGCATGTTGCGGTGTTGAATATACTCAACAATGGGGTTCTGCGTGTCTTTTGATGGATGAATTGAAAGAAAGTTTGTGTTTGGCTGCGCAGAATGAAAATGTTGTTAGGCAGGAAGATACTGCTGCTGTGTCTGGTATCGATACTCGCACGCTTCCTGAAGGAGTTCGGTGCGGTCGTTTATTCAATTCCATCGCAGGATTCTGTGAACCTGGAACAGGACAAATGCCCCCTAACTGGATTCCTACAGGACTTGCACTCCAAGGAGTTCCTACTGAAGACGTAGCTCAAAGAGCAGTAGCGGGTTCGGGTAGGCATCCTGCAAGAAGGCCATCATCCGATAATGGAACAGATTATGATACTCAGGGCATTGTTCCGCCTTACGTCAAAGATAGAGACATGTACATTCGAGTTATGCGTCTTAACGATAAAAACAAGATTACTCAGGAGCAGGGAACCTTAAGCGTATATCGCGGTTATATGTATAACACTCTGACGGGCAGTGTAGGCCCTAACAATCCAAGAGGAGAAAATACTGTTCAGGACACTCGAAAATTCCATCCACAGATAGAGTTATCAAAATACTTTATCGGTGACAATATCAACAAAGGTCTTTTTCAAAGCGGTTTTAAGAAAGCTCTCTGTAAGGGTGTTAAACCCACCTCTTGTACAGATAAAGTCGCCGAAGATATCTTTAATCGTATTAAACAAGAATCAGGCGTTGCCTATAAGCCTTACATTGTAGAGCCAGCTTCAAGTTTACTCAGAAGTGCGCAGTGCGCATGCCTCGGCGGGGTACATGAATCTTTAAAAGTTTGGAAAGGCAGGTTAACCGCGGTGAATTCTTGCTTTAAACAAGTCGAATTAACAGGCGAAGGTTCTCCAGGATCCTGTCAGGAAGTGTTAGGTAAAAATATTTGTGACGTTGTTGTTGATATGCTACGTTGTTTCGTACAGAAGTTTGGTGTTAGCAAGGGCGCGAGAGTTGGTGGTCCCGTTGTAGCCCTTGAAACTATTTTCAACAGGCTTGTCTATGTGGGAAATTCTATCAAAGATTCAGTTTCTGAACGTTATGGGGGAACTGCATTCTATAGAAATCTTTTCGTTGAGAAAAAACTTGTTAATAGTATCTGTTTGTTTGCATTTACAGGAACGTTTGATCTTGATATTAATTCCTTAATCACGTCAAGTGTTAACGACATCCCCGTTGATTCACAGCCCCTCATCTTTAGATCACAGCGTGAATTCCTCAATCCAGGGCTCGCAGGACAAATCAGCCCGGCATTTAGATACACCGTTGCATACAGCATTGTTGCAGGAGCGGACATTACCTACAACTTAAGACTTGTTTGTTCGGATGATTATTCATGCCGTGATAACCCCGGGGGAAAATGTGATTGTGCTGGAAAACATGCTCGTGGCCAGGGAAGATTTGAAATCAGCATGCCATTGCAAACTTCAGGATCCTTACAGAAGGGAGAAATTGATGATCAAGTCCTGGAGGAAACATACCAAGAACCTGTACGGTTTGATAAAGTTATTCTTGAATACCAATACGTGAACAATGCGGGAGAATTCACTACAAGAAAGATTGAGAAGAAAATCGGCCAAACAGGAACAGCACCTCCAAGCTACTGTAGATGGGAAATCAGCCTTGGAGAATTTGTCTGTCAGTTCGGAGACGTTGCGGGAGAAGAGTGGGCAAAATTCAGAAACGATCCAACACCCAACTACAAGCAAGGCAAAAATCTTTTTATACTCAATGAACCGATTGAATTTAACATTAACCTCCAACAACACATTCCTCAGGGGAGATCATGCCCTTCACAAAGTTGCGAATTTACAAAGTATCTGGTGTGGGAGATTTATAATCAATTCGGTGCAAGAGTGGCAACCAACCTTATCGACATTAAGGATCCAAGACTTGCCTTAAACAACGATGGTGAGCACGTCTTTACCGATATTCCTGGCGGAGCTCTTACCTTAAATCCGACGTGGTTTAACATTAATCCAGCAGACCAGCAGCAAGTTGTTTGTGATCCACGTACACCATCAGGTCGGCAAGTGTATCATTTCGATGCAATCTTTAAAATTTACGATGCGACACGCCAGCAAAACGGTGCAGGATACGTTAGATCAGGTGCAGTAACAATCTTCAATGCAGAAGAGCAAAAGAAAACAATCCAATTTGATGTTGTTTGCGCGACAAGCTGGCAAGGGCAAGGCGCGACCGCAACAGGAGGCTTAAATATAATAGTATGGAACTCAGTAACCGGCCAAGGATACACACCTGGTGCAATCCCAGCAAATCAAGATATAAAAATTAGAATTTACAGTCAAACTGATGGAGCCTTAACAAAAACAAGATATGATAACACAAATTTAGTTTTCTCAGCATTCGACCAACAATCTGCTGAACAACCATTTGGTTGGGAAGCTACCGTCAATAGCGGAGCAGCAGGACAACACACTCTTCATTACAAATTCACACCACAAGGTCAAGCCCCTTCAGAAGGGGATTATCCAATTACGATTGGAGCTCAGCAAACTTCACCAACAGGTGCCGCGGTACTCGGCTGGGATGATAATACAGATTGTTTAAAAAAGAGAAATTGTGAAGATTATTTTTATTGGATTCCTATTCATGGTTGGAATGAAGACGAGATGCCTGAATTCCGAAGAAGAGCTGAAGAAGAGTCAAAAATTATCAAAACCGCAACGAAATTTTCTAGTCGAAGAACCGGATTCTTTTTCATTACACTCTCGCAAATGAGCGTAGCAACAGAGTGTAGCACTGTATTAAGACCTGAGTTGGGTAATGTTATAACAAATATTGAACGCTGCGCAAATGTCATCCGAAATACACTCCCACAATACCGGAAAGTGTTTGGTCTCTCAGCAAGAACGAGTCAAGAGTTAGATTTAGTAAACGGTGGCAACATGATCACTGGTTTTGCCGTTCGTAACCTTAACATTATTTTTATAACAAGGAATGCAGATGAAGGTACTGGAGCTCATGAATTTGGTCATACTTTTGGATTATGCGATGTCTATGATAGAACTGAATGGCAAACTCAAAATAGTGCTGCACTCTGTCCTAATCTCTTTCCTACAAATTGCGGTCAGGCATCTATATGCCAGGGTTGGAATGCCGAGCTGGCTAGATCAAGTGAACTCAGAAGTCTTGCGATTTCCGGAATTTGCACAGCAGACCCTTACTATGATTTTATGGGCAACAGTGTTAATAACTACTGCGGTTATCATCAACCAGATTATGATCTTATCATTCCTTAGGTGAACTCATGAAAACAATAATTATAACAATCATCATGTTGGCGCTCATGGCGGTTCTTGTAGTTGCCGATCCTATTTGCGAATTTAATTTTCAAATAAACCAAAATGACCAAGTGCAATTAACATCGTATTCAGCATATGACGGGAAAATAAATCCTGAAGATAGAATACAAACATCAAAGTATGTTGCTTCAATAGGCAACACTAACACAAATATGGCCGTATCGTTTTACATTCCTCATCTTGGGGAAATAGAAACTACGATGTCAATTCTCAAATTGCAGTGCAATTCTTGGAAAACCCTACAACTAAAAAAAGAAAATAAAGTAATCTTTGAAAAAGACATCACAGGTCTTTTCTGTAATAATGACAAAGTATGCGGTGGTGTAGAGAATTACAACTCATGCCCAGCAGATTGTCCTAAGAGTGGAAGGGATAACTATTGTACCTATGAAAAGGATAATATCTGCGACCCTGATTGTTTATATGGCGAGCTTGATTGCCCTGCTGGATTGGCGGAAGAAGTAACAAAAACTGAATTTGCGCCAAGCATCACGCAACCAGTTGAAGCTCCGAAGGTTGAACCAGTGAGGAATGCAGTTTTCATCGTAGGTATCATTGCAGTTGGAGTTTTGATCATTATTCTTGTGCTCTTAATAATTTATCATCGAAGAAAAAAATCTTATCCAGAGCAGAAGTTTGAGCAATACTATCCAAAACAATAAATCTTTTTATATTTTTTAAAAACTCAAAAATTTGTCTTGGTAAAAACAATGTTTCCAAAAAATAAAAAGGTAATAAAAAATTTAGTAGAAAATTAAAACTAGAGAAAAATAAAACAAAGCAAAAATACAGGGCAGGGTAATCAATAAAAAATAATAACTAGGGCCTAAAAATGAGAAAAATCATTGACGATTTCAAAGCTGCATGGCATTCTTTTAAAAATAAGAAAACCATTCTTGTTATTATCCTAGATTTTATCTTTTTTGTCGTGGCTTTGCTGATAGCAGAATACTACCTCACAACGATTTATGAAAATGTTTCAAGTATCCTTGACGTTATGCAGGCCAATATGAATATTGAGCAGGAGCTCACCAAGGCAGCCTTAGGTAAACTTGCTGCGATGCAGCAGGCTATGCAAGTTCATTACACAAGCATCTTCCAGAATTTGGGGTACATGGCTCTTTACCTTTTTTTACTTTATCTTCTTTTGCAAGGCTGCGCATGGTACCTCTCTTCAAGAAGGGTACATCCACAATCAAGGTTTTTACCTTTTATGGCGAAATTTTCCATCCTGGCCTTGTTGCAAACCATCATTCTTCTGGCAATTCTTTTCTTCTCCACTAATCTCCCGAGCATATCAACAGGGAACGTCGTTATTGTGGGCAAGGATTCGTTTCTTGCTGTAACAAAGTATCTCCTTGCTCTCATCTTAATTGTCTTTGATTACTGGTCTGTAATGTCCTATGGCTTTCTTGTAAACAAATCGTGGATTAAGGATATCCTTGTCAAGCCATGGAAAAATTTTGTTCACCTCTTCTCACGATATCTCGTATTCTCCGTCTTATCCATCGCAGCATTCTCCATTTTTTATCTGTTGATAGAAAAAAATATGCTCATCGCTTCTATTTTTGGATTAACGATCCTGTTGCCCAGTTTTGCATTTTTCAGGCTGCTTATTTATCACGTTACAAGTGAAAAACATGATCACTGAATTCCAAAAGAAAGTCTATACGCTCTGCAGAAAAGTTCCGAAAGGAAAAGTAACGACTTACAAGGAAATTGGCAAAGCTGTAGGCAAACGTGGTCAAATTTACAGGGCAGTGGGCGTTGCTTTAAACAAAAACCCTTTCGCGCCCAAAGTTCCCTGTCATCGCGTTGTTGCAAGCGGCGGAAGCTTGGGAGGATTTGCCTTCGGATTAAAAAAGAAAATACAACTGTTGAAAAAAGAAGGTGTTGAAACAAAAAATAACAAGATTGCCGATTTTGAGAAAGTTGTTTTCAAATTTAAAAAATAAAACTAAAGGTATTTCATAAATTCTTCCCGTGAAAGACCGATATCCTTTTTAAGAATCTTATTGAGCAGCCCTCTATCCAAGTCTTCACGAGAGTGGTCAGGAACAACCGTGGTCCTTCCATCAGGATGCTGTAAAAACACGTGACTCCCTTCTTGTCTTATTTTTTCAAATCCTGCCTTTTCAAGTATCTTTATAAACTCACGGGCAGAAAGTAGAGGAAGCTTTGGCATGTTACATTGCGATTTTCTGTAGGCCGATAAATTTTTCTGTTTTTTCAAAAGGTTTTTTTTGACAATGCAAATAAAGCGTAATAGCTTCCTTAGTTCTCTTAATCAAGTCGTCAATAGATTTGGCCTGACTATGACATCCGGGGAGTTCAACGACATCGGATATGAAATAACCATCCTCACCCTGCTCAATGATAATATTAAATTCGTGTGCCATACTGTCTCTGAGCCCTTTTTCTTTATAAAATTATCGGTAACTTTACAATTCTGTTCTGGAAAGCCAGTCATCCAAAGAAGTCAGTTTAAGATATTTCAAAGCAGCTTTTGAGGGGGTGGTATTATCGATGCACAAGCTTCTGATCTGATCTTTAGTTATACCAAACAAATGAAACCAAGAAGCGAGGTAAAGTCCTATTTTAACAAAAAATAATGGAACAGGAAAGCAAGGAAATCCTTTTTTATTAATAATCTTTTTTA
>JAGWAF010000029.1 GCA_018302085.1 Candidatus Woesearchaeota archaeon
CTACGCCTATGACTTCGGCGACGGAACAAGTGTGAGCTTTGGGCCAACCGCATTAACAACGTTCAGCTTTACAAAAACGTATCTAACAACGGGAACATTCTTAGCAACTTGTACAGTGACAGATACCGACCTTGATACTGCAACAGCGGGTATCACAATAACTGTTAATGGAACAAATATTACGAATACTAATCCAGATGTAAACATAACTTCGCCATTGAATGGGTCAACATTCAGCAATGCGACACTCATTGGTTTCAACAGCCTGTTCTTTGATGTTGAAGATGGTGTAGTCCCAACAAGTATCACTTGGTTTGATTCATTGCAAGGAACAATTGGGGCAACACAGAGCTTTGCAAGAAATCTAGCAACTCCTGGAACGCATACTATTATGGTGACCGCGTACGATAATGATGGGGCATTTGATACTGACACGATTACAATTTTTATCATCGATCCCGCCGCTGCACCTCCTGTTCTCGATACCACAAAAACATCCAACTCAACAACGGTAGGACCTGGAGAACTTGTTTATTATACGATTAATATTACGAATACGGGAGGAAACGCTCAGAACGTGAGTGTTGTTGATACTATTCCACTAGATACAACTTTTAATATCTCACAACCTACGCCAAGCTCGATCAATGGACAAAACATTACATGGGTTATCAACGTTCCTGCATTGAGCACGTACTTAATCAACCTTACTGTGGGAGTTAACCTCAACGCAACCATTGGAGAAAATCTCACAAATTTCGTAGCGGTAACCTATAACAATGGAACGGCTAATATCACGAACTCAACAAACACAAGTAATAATCCTGTAACTGTTACTGACAACACTGGGATGGTGGAAGGATTTGTCGAGGACAGTAATAATTTCATTTACAATGCAACTGTTCAAGCCATTAGAAGTGGTGTAGTAATTAATGCAACAAACACAGACGCGAATGGGTACTATAATGTTACTGGATTGCCACAAGGGCCATACACGTTGAGAGTGAGCAAAACAGGATACACCCAAAACAACACGGGAATTACCATCGTGTTTAACACGACGACACAACAAAATGTCACCCTGTACCCGCTTGCGAGTTCTGGAGCAATCACAGGAACTGTGTATGACTTCCCAGGCTTTGCAACTGTGCCAAATGCATGGATTGAAGTCAGGGTTGACAGTACAGGAGAACTTATCCAGATTGTGGGATCAACGGCCATTGGTACATATCGTGTCAACGGTTTGCCAAACGTCAATAGTTACACTATTAATGCAACTGCTCCGGGCTTGTCTACTATGATCTTTGGCCCTGTTAACGTCTTCGTACCAGCTGGCGGCGTTTCAACGATGAACGATATAGTGCTTGGTCCATAAAGTGATGACAATGAAGAAACAACTTTATAATATCCTTATTGCATTGATTTTTGTTAGTCTTACTGCTGCAAGCGCATTTGCAGCCGAAACCATTTTCGGAACAGTAACAAATACATTAAACGAGCCGATTTCAGGAGTGTTTGTGCAGCTCGTCAATATTAGTAATTCTGGTCAAGTTTTCGCAAGTACCACGACGAGTAGTAACGGTTTTTACAATTTGAGCTTTGATGTTGTCACAGGAATTTATAATCAAACTTTTGAAAAGAATGCTTCTGGATACACCTCTTTCTCAAGAACAGTGGTCATTATCGATAATTCAAATAACGAAGGGAATACAACCCTTGGGCCTGCATTGACTAATGCTATTCAGGGAACGGTAACAAGATCCTGTAACGGAAATGCGATCGGTGGCGCAACAATAACTGCGGTGGGTAATGAAACCTTTAATATCACAACAAATAGTTCCGGAAGCTACACAAGATTTGTGCTTGATAATGTTTACAATGTTACAGCATCTGCAAGTGGATACACAAGCATAACGAATAATAGCATTAATGTGACTGCCAATGTCACTCAAAACTTCGCATTAACTCCAACAGGTGGCTGTCCAACGGGCGGTGGATCAGGCTCCGGAGGAGGCGGTGGAGGCGGTGGCGGAGGAGGTTCAGGTAGAAATATTAATCAAAATGTTTTCCTCGAATGTGTTAATCCTAATGTTCAGAAAAGAGTCCTGAGAGGAGACACTTTGAATGGAAAATTCGTTAATGATAAAGGAAAAGAATTCCTCTTCGTCTACAACCTGACAGGCGTTGACAAGGCCGGCATGGACTTCCTGCTCGGAACCCCTTACCAATTCCAGAAACGAGGGCTTACCGGCGGAAATACCAAGTGGGACATTGATCATGATGACGTGTACGACATCCAAATTAATGTAATCACCACACAAACGATGAGCGGAACCATCTCTTGTCAAAAAATTAGAGAAACCGTACCCTTCGGAGAACGCTTCAGCGTAGGACAAAACCTAGACAATGTCCTTAAGAAATTCGAAGACCGCGAGAAAGGCGAGGCAACCCCTGTAACCTCAGGTGAGAAAGAATCTGAAACTGTTACACAACCTGTTCAAGAAACAATACAGGAGGCAGTTGAGAAGGTCGAAGAGGTCCTCAGAGCAAACCCATTCGTGGGCGTCATGATTATTATCATCATTGTCATTGGCGGCCTGGGTGTATACTTCTTTATGAGACAAGTATAGAAGTAAATTTTTTATTTTTAATTCTCGTTTAGAGAACTTTGAAAAACCCAATTTTTTAATGATGTTTCAAAGTGATCTACTAGAAGTTTGAACAAGTTAGGATATTATTCAAACTTCTCTATAACCCGATCATGTCATCTATTTCTCTCGCTGCTTCTTTTAGGCCATCAAGTGTTCGTTCTAAATCTTTTTGCAATTCGTCAATGAGGATTTGTAAGTTATGAACGCGCAAGTAATAGCGATTGCCATCATGAATAACGATCCCCGATTCCATAAGTCTATCAATGTGGTGGATAACTGTTGCTCTTGTCAATCCGAGGCGTAGCGCAAGTTCGTCAGAAGAAAGGGGAGTATTTGATTTTGCGGCTTTGAGCAGTTCTATAAAGATACGAAAGCAACTTTTGTTCTTGTCCCTTAAATTAAATAGCCCCAAACTATTGCCCAGCCATTGAAGTTCTTCATTAAGACTGGACTGGGGAGGCCTTCTCATGTTAATAATGGTAATACGTCTTTCAATGTACGGCATGGAAATGCTATGGGTTATTACTATTTAAAACTTTTGTTTTTTATAGAAAGCTTTATATATGAGTTGATTTTAACATATATTAGTTGATTTAAGATCAACAAAAACTAGGTGGTTTTGATGGAAGACAAAAAGCAGCAAACACAACCAAAGCAAGAGCAGAAGAAAACTGCAGAGCCAATACAACAAACTCCAAGAGAACAACCTCAAGATCCTAAAGATGCACAGATTAAAGACCTCATTAACACCCTGCAAAGATTACAAGCAGAATTTGAGAACTATAAAAAAAGAATCCAGAAGGAACAAACCGAATTTGCAAAACTCGCAAATGAGAATCTCATCGTTGAGCTTTTGCCAATTCTTGATAATTTCAACTTAGCATTGAAACAGACAAAAGCACAAGATAATTTCAGCAAAGGCGTAGAATTAATTTATAGCCAACTTATTGACTTGCTTGAAAAGAAAGGACTACAAAAAATTGTTACAGGGGAAAAATATAATGTTCACCTTCATGAAGCACTCTTGCAAGAAGTTTCAGACAAAGAAAAAGGAACGATCTTGGAAGAATTGCAATCAGGATATAAATTGAACGAGAAAATTATTCGTTTAGCTAAAGTCAAGATCAGCGCTGGAAAAAAATGATCATTACCACTAAAACAACCAAAGAGCAACTTGCAAGTCTCTCTCCTCCGTGCAGATGTAAAAGTTGTGAAATTGGTTGTTCCTATGGTGGTGGCATTTTGGCGGATGAAGACATTTCAAAAATTGCAAAACATCTCAATATCAGTGTCGATCAACTCAAAAAAGAATATTTGGAAGAAATTGAAAAGTTTCATGTCAAAAGATTTCGTCCAAAGATTATGCGGAAAGAGAACCTTCCTCATGGGAAATGTATCTTTTTTGATAGAGGATGCACAATTCACTCAGTAAAACCTGTTGAATGCAAAGTCAGCTCAGGTTGTAATGGTCATGGCGAAACAATCACCCAATGGGTCTTGTTCAACTATTTCGTCAATCCGTCGGATCCTCAAAGCGTGAGGGAATGGGCTTCCTGGCTAAATGATCATGAAGCGATTCCCGGCGCAAACCTCGACGAAGTTATACCCGATGAAGAGAGATTGAAAAAAATATTAGCATATGAAGAATTATGATTAAACAACATAATTAACTGAAAAATTGGAGAAAAAACAATGGAAACAACACAAAATTCACAACAACAAAAGGTTTATTTGAAGCCAGAAACAATTTTGAGATTTTTATCAAAGGAAGACGAAGAACTTGACACATTAATCATGTGCAATTCAACCTTGATGCATCTCTTTACGTTTGATCAAAGTATCTATGAAGCCGTTGGAAGCATGAATGAAGAAGAGCGTTCAAAAATTAACTTAAACAAATTAACGAAATTCCTTGAAGTTGTTGATGTTATGTCCATGCGCCAAGAATTGAAAAAACCTCGCCCTATTTTACGAGAAGAACACGTTGCTGAATTAAGAAAAAAAGCTGAGGAATCATTTATCAAGGGAAAAGAGGTGAAACCATGATTAAGATGGAAAATGCAAAGCCGAGCGAATTAAAAGAATTAATTCCAATCTTAAAGGAGGCCTACAAGGTTCACAATATTTTTTCAAAATCTGAAAAAGACATTGAGAAATACATGAAAGGATTGGAAGGAACATGGGCAGTTGCCAAAAATGAAAAAGGAAAAATTGTGGCAGGCTGCTTCGTTGGAAAGAAAGGAAATCTTTGGAGGGTCAAGCACCTTGGCGTAGCGAAAAAATTTCAAAACATGGGCGTAGGTTCAACATTGCTTGCCTATTGTGAACAAGTACTCATCAAAAAAGGCATGATCGAAGTCCACGTTTCAGAAAAAGACCCTGAAGAACTTAACTTTTTCAATGAAAACGGATACACCATCACCGATGAAGTAGAAGGCTATCATCGCCCTCGAGAAATGTGCTTTTTCCTGCAGAAAAGCGTTGGTGGAAGATGAGGGAAGTTGAAGTAAAAATTTTAGAAATTAATGTTCCAGAAATAAAGAAGAAATTGAAAGTTTTAGGAGCAAAAAAAGTATTTGAAGGAAAAGTAGAATACAAACTGTTCGATTTTCCTAATCGAAGTTTAAACAAAAAAGATGAACTGTTGAGAATCAGACAAAAAGGAAATGTTGTAGAAGTTGTTCATAAAGGTTCAAATGAACAGGTTGATAGATTCAGGGTTCGCAAAGAAACAGAAACAACGCTGGGGAACTTTGAAAGTGGATGTGACATTTTTGAAAAAATCGGAATGAAAGTTATTTTTCATGAAAAAAGATCAAGGGAGTCATATAAACTTGGTTCGGTTACTTTTGAAATCGACCAGTATCCAAATATTCCTTCATATCTGGAAATAGAGGCAGAAAAAGAGAGTGACGTCAAAAAAGCAGTTGAAGCACTCGGATTTACTATGGATCAAACAACGAGTATGGACGGTGGTGCAGTGCTTGATTATTATAAAAAAAGAAAAAATTCAGAAAATAATTCACACTCAAAGTTAAAAAAACGTAAGCAGCACACGCTGCTGGGGTAATCAACATGACAGAAAAACAAAAAGCAGCAATGGCAAAGGCAATTGGAATTGATCTAGGTACAACCTTCTCTGCAGTAGCAGTAATGGAAGGCGGAAAGGCAACTATTATTCCTAACGCAGAAGGAGACAGAACAACTCCGAGCGTTGTTTCCATTAAAGATGGAGAGCGCGTTGTTGGAAAAATCGCAAGGAATCAGGCAATTGTCAATCCGCAAAACACGATAAGGTCCATTAAAAGAAAAATGGGTACGGATGAAAAAATAGAAATCGACGGTAAAGAATACACTCCTCAGGAAATTTCTGCAATGATTTTGCAAAAGATGAAAGCGGATGCGGAAGCATTTTTGGGGCATAAAGTGACTGATGCAGTCGTTACCTGTCCAGCATATTTTAACGACGCGCAACGTCAAGCAACAAAAGACGCTGGTAAAATTGCAGGATTAAATGTTTTAAGAATTGTGAACGAGCCAACTGCGGCTGCATTGGCTTATGGTATTGACAAGAGTAATGACCACACAATACTCGTCTTTGATTTTGGTGGTGGAACGTTCGACGTTTCAGTTCTTGAATTGGGAGAAGGTGTTTTTGAAGTTAAGGCAACTAATGGGGACAATAGGCTCGGTGGAGACGATATAGATGAAACTATCATGGATTGGCTCGCCAATAACTTCAAAAAAGAGCATGGCATTGATTTACTGCAAGACCCTGTTGCAACGCAGCGCTTGAAAGAGGCTGCTGAAAAAGCTAAGATTGAACTTTCTTCTTCGTCAAAAGCAACGATAAACTTGCCATTTATTACCGCTGATAAAAGCGGGCCAAAGCACTTGGCGGTTGAGTTAACAAGGTCACAATTTGAAAAAATGTGCGAGCATATCTTTGTAAAACTTAAAGCTCCGACAGAACAAGCATTGAAAGATGCTGGGTTGACTGCAAAAGATATTGCGAGGGTTATTCTTGTTGGCGGTTCAACAAGAATTCCTGCAGTGCAACAATTTGTTAAACAAATGAGTGGTAAAGAGCCTGACAAGAGCGTTAATCCTGACGAGGCTGTTGCTTTAGGAGCTGCGATTCAAGCGGGAATCTTGGGCGGAGAAATTAAAGATGTCTTATTGTTAGACGTTACTCCATTGAGTTTAGGTATCGAAACTCTTGGGGGAGTTTCTACAAGACTTATTGAAAGAAATACAACCATTCCAACCAAGAAGAGCCAGATCTTTTCTACAGCAGCTGACAATCAAACTGCAGTGACGATTAATGTCTTGCAAGGAGAGCGTTCAATGGCTGCAGACAACAAAAGCTTGGGAAGATTCGATTTAGTGGGAATTCCATCTGCTCCGAGAGGGGTTCCGCAAATTGAAGTAACGTTTGACATTGACGCGAATGGTATTGTCAATGTTTCTGCACGCGATCTTGCAACGAACAAGGAGCAAAAAATTACCGTGACAGGAACTACAAGATTGGACGAAAAAGAAATTAAGAAAATGGAGCAAGAGGCCAAGGCTCACGAGGCAGAGGATAAAGAAAAACGTGAGAATATAGAAGTGATTAATCAGGCCGACACCATGATCTACTCAACAGAAAAAACGTTGAAGGACATGGAAGGAAAAGTCAACGATAAAGATTTGAAAAAAATCAGGGAAGAAATCGACGATTTGAAAAAGTTGCACGACAAAAAAGATGTCGCTGCAATGAAGAAAAAGATGGAAGAGGTTAACTCCATACTTCAGAAGGCAGCTACGGAAATGTATCAGAAGGCCGCAGCAGAGCATCAGAAGAAAGGAAATAAAGAAGGTAAGAAAGATGAGAAGGTTGTCGATGCAGAAGTCGTTGATGAAGAGAAATAATTTTTTGGTTTTTGTTTTGTTTTAGTCTTTCGTTTTATTTTTTTATATTTGAGATTTATAGTTTTTAAAAAGTAAAAAAGTTGAAAAATTAAAAAGTAGAATAACACAATAAAAATTCGCATGAACATTAAGGTCTTATTAAAAATCAGATATACAAAAGAATATAAAAATATTAAAAATATAATTTAAAAATGATAATGAACGAAAAATAAAAATTAAAAATGTTTTGAAAGCATGAAACTTCCTAGTTATCAAGAGTGTGTTGGCTTTTTTGAAAAGTGCCATGTTCCTATTAATTTTCTTGCTCATTGCAAAAGGGTTGCGCAGATAGGTAGATTTATTGCTGAGGAATTATCAAAAAAAGGTGTGCCTATCAATCCAGATCTTGTAGAAAGAGCAGGTTTGTTACATGACCTCTTCAAATTTGTAACGCTTGACGAGCTCAAAGAACAGCCCCAGTTTAAGGCGCCCAAGCCGACCGCTGAGGAAATTGCTTCATGGAAACGTCTGAAAAAAAAATATAAAGGAATGCATGAAGTAGAAATTACCTATCTTTTATTAAAAGATTTTTATCCTGAATTGGCGCAATTAATTGTAGATGGAAGTGATCATAAACGAGCCGCTTTTTCTCCTGAAAAAAGAACTTGGGAGGAAAGAGTGCAACATTATGCAGATTGGCGGGTGCTAGGAGATACAGTAGTCACTTTCCAAAAACGTATAGAGGATGCATTGAAGAGATATGGAGAAACTTTGTTCCGGAATAAAGATCTGTTTAGGAAAGAAACGGAACAAATGCAAAAAGATGAGAAGGAGATATTCTCAATCATTGGATTATCGCCGGATCTTTTATTAAAATTTAATGAAAATAAGTAATCAAATAACAAATAGAAGTAACGAACAGAAATAGATAAAAACATAGCTTTAAAAACAAATGTCAAACAAAAGAAGTAAAAAATAGTAAACACAACGACCATGGCAAAAGATTATTACCAAACACTCGGCGTTGAAAAAAACGCAAGCAAGGAAGAGATTAAGAAGGCGTACAAGAAACTTGCTAAGCAGTACCATCCTGATTTAAACAAGAGTTCTGAGGCTCAAGAGAAATTTAAAGAAATTAATGAGGCCGCTTCTGTGCTGGGTGATGAAAAGAAAAGAGCGCAGTACGATAAATTTGGAACTACTGAAGGTATGGGCGGATTCCAAGGCGGCTTTTCTGGCATGGGCGAAGGATTCGGCTTTGAGGATATTTTCGAAAGTTTTTTTGGAGATGTTTTTGGAGGTGGAAGGAGAAGAGGGCCAGAACGAGGAGGTGATTTACGTTTTGATTTAGAAATTACTCTGGAAGAAGCGGCTTCTGGCATCATGAAAAGTGTGGTAATCCCAAAACTTGTTGGATGCGATCATTGTCATGGAAAAGGCGCGGAATCTGAGAGTGACATTAAAACTTGTGCAACATGCCATGGTCGGGGGATTGTACAAGAATCGAGGAGAACTCCGTTTGGCATTTTCCAACAGACAACAACTTGTAAAACTTGTCGTGGCGAAGGGAAATCTATTGAAAGGCCTTGCAACATTTGCGATGGCGATGGTAGAGTTCAGAAAAATAAAAAATTGGACATCAACATTCCCGAAGGTGTTGAAGATGGTACCAAACTTCGAATTTCTGGAGAAGGGGAAGCAGGCGAGAGAGGATCTTCTCCTGGAGATTTGTATGTTGTTGTGCACGTGAAAGAACACGATGTCTTTGAGAGGGAAGGAAATGATATTCTCATTGAAGTCCCTCTCACATTCGGTCAAGCTGCACTTGGGGATGAGGTTGAAGTTCCTACCTTGGAAGGGAAAGCGACGTTGAAGATTCCCGCAGGGACACAGCCAGGCACTGTGTTTAGGATGAAGAGCAAAGGCATCCCTTACTTAAGGGGTTATGGAAGAGGGGACGAAATGGTAACGGTACAAGTGCAAATTCCTACAAAACTTTCTAAAGAACAACGTGAACTGATTGAGAAATTTGAAGGAATGCTGAAGAAAAAGAAAAATATTTTCGGGTTCTGAGGAATGTAAGTCGCGGGATTGAAATCAACACTGTCCAGGAAGAGAATGGTCTCTTCGCACTGTAAGCTCTCCTGGCCTGTAGCCTCTGACAAGAGTTTGGCAAAGCATATCAAGAAGAATTTGTTCAACTCTCTGACCTGTTGCTCTTGATCGGACTGCTTCTGCATGAATTAGTTCTGCCCTGAGAATATGAACTAATCCTATTGGTACGTCCACCCCTAGGGTAAGTTCAGCATCGTGCACAAACTGATCTTGAATTCCCAATTTTTTAACAAGATATGGGTGTCTTGCAACGACGAGTGTTCCGGCACTTCCGGTGGGTGTTCCTGAATGTGCGTAATTAAAAAATGCAGAATTTATTCCTGCCATTGATGAGTCAGTACCAGAACCAAAACATAAACTGCCAGAGTTCCAATAACTTACATTTCCCCCTTCTGGTGTTAATGCCTTAACACCTTCTTTTTCAACTTCTGCATAATTCCTTGTTACACCGTGGAGAAGGTATCTCCCATTTCTGAGAGCATCAATAACAGTCTGCACTTTATTCGGATCCACTCCACCAATAAGCTTGGCAATATTAATCGCGGAAGGAGATGGTCCATCAGCTCTTACGGGTATAACCAATTCTTCGGTTTTCACTCTGTCTTCACCTGACCTATTAGAGGTTTCCTGGTTTATAAATCTTTCCATTATTTTACCACTAAAACGGGGCTACATTAATTATTTAAAATATTGTTATAATATCGGAAGAAAAACCCGGCATCATATTTATAAAGAAAGAAAAAATCCCAATAAGAGGGGGGAACTTCGTGGGCACAGATAATGTTTCTGTAGATTCTTTGGAAGGCAGGTTAAAAGAGTCAACGCTGGTTATTCTAAAACCTGAGGCGCTGGTCGCACGAATTGATCAAGGAATTGTTGATGAATACGTCAAAAGAGTTCTAGAACTTTCCATTGTTTTAGATAAAATCTTTAGATTTACTCCAGAATCTTTAGAAGAATTTTATAGTCATATTTACCAAAAAATAGGAATTGTGCGAGCAAGGCTAGAATTTAGTTATATGACCCGACTCAATTCGAGAGCACTTGTTATTTCAGGTCCAAATGCAGTTGCTTGCATGAGAAAAATCGTTGGAGGGTATCCTGAATATTCAGCGGACGGAAAACTTGTTGGGTACAGGGCTGACTTTCAACCAATACGTGCACCTCCTGGTACCATAAGAGGTAATCTTAGCAGCATGAGTCTTGATATTGCTCAGATGATAGGTATCTCGGTTCCAAATCTTGTTCATGCTTCCGATAGTCCAGAAAGTTACCAACGGGAAACAAAAATTCTTTTAGGTCGTGGCCATATTTCTCAAGGGGATTTCAAACCTGTGAAAAATGAATATCTTGCTTGGCTAAATAGTTTACGAAGTTAACCTAAACACTCTTCGAATGTATTCTGAATAACACCCAAGCTTCTCAAACGCATGCCCGTACTAATCAAGTCTAAAGAGCTCAATCTGCCATCTTGGTATTGCCCACCTGGCTCGCAGAACGGACGTCTTCCGCCATATTCCAAATGATTATACAGAATATTCGCATCTTCGCAATTTTCAAAACCGTCCAAATTCATATCCACAGACTCATGATTGCACGGAAGGATTGCAGCTTCAATCGCTTTTCCTGAAGTATCCCTCTGCTCGCAAGAAGACAAGATAACCGCGAGAATCATGACTGTGATTGCGCCGATCGCGACTAAAGCAGTATGCTTTACCATATTAATATCTGCCAAGTTCAAGTATATAAGGTTTTTGCTGATTCGTTTTGCTGGTCCGACACCCTTTCAAAAATGAGTGGACGTGCTGCAGAAACATTTAAATAATAAGATACGAATTTGGCGCAGAATGGATAAAGCAGGGCATGTTAACAAGCGGTTATTAGTGTCTTTTTTATTGATCTGTGCAACACCAGTTCTCCTATTTGGGCTTTTCAGCATTTCTATGCTGCAGAGTAGTATACACGATGAAATATCAGACAAAATCTTAATCTTAGCTGACTCTTTAGAGGCGGAAGTTTACATGTACATCACTCACCTGGAAGCAAGAGCCATGGATTTTTCATCAGATGGATTTATCAGGGATGTGACAAAAAAAATTATCCAGGAAAATTCAGACACGGATGTGGAAGATTTAGCCTATCACCTGATCACAAATAAAAAATCATTGGATAAAACAATATCGTCCATCTATATTTTAGATTTAAACGGGAGGGTTATTGCTTCCACAGACAGAAGTGAGATAGGAAGGATGGATTCTTTAGAAGAGTATTTTTTAAGTGGTATGTCTGGGGTAAACACAATTGAATTTATAGCATCGGATGATGATAATCTACACAACTATTTTATTGTTTCCGCGCCCTTAACTGAAAAAAATACGCATGAGATTATAGGTGTAATTGCACTCTCGTTTGATACTGAGATGTTGTTGGATATATTAACTGGAAAATTTCAATTAGAAAAAGGAGCCGCTACATCTTTGTTGGGTAGAAAAGAGACTTTAGATATCTACTTAGTAAACAAAAATAGGAATAGGATAACTCAATCGCTTAATCAAAATGGTGTTTATCTTAATACTTTGCCTGTAGAAAAGTGTCTTAGGTCTAATCAAGAGATCGTTGACGTGTACAAAAACTACAACGATGAAGAAGTGATCGGCGCTTCTATGTGTTTTCCAGACAAGAAATGGGTTCTTATAACGGAAATAACGACGAAAGAGGCTTATAGTCAAGTAAGAAGAGTTACATTCATATTTTATGCTGTGACAATCGCTATTTTAATAATAATCTTTATTCTTTCTTTAATTTCTAATAAAAGATTGAAAGATGAGTAAAAACAAATTTGTTTAACCGGGTCAAAGAACATAATAACCTCAATTGTGAAATATTTCTTTCATTTAAATAACTTTTGTGAATTCACTCCTTTCTCTTCAGAGAACTTTGCAAAATGTCAAAAAAGGGAGTGTTTTAGGCAAAGTTCTCTAGAGAAGTTTGAGTATTTATCATTATTTCAAACTTCTCTTCAAGTAACTCATCAGAACATTGCAGTGTTTACAATAGTACTGGTATTTCTCATTGCCAACAATATCGCCTTGACAGAAGGGACATGCATTCTTAATCGTAATGATGTCTTCACTCATCAGGATGCGCTTTTTGAGGTAGTATAAAAATTTAATGAAAAAACGCTTGCACTCCAAAGAAAAAGAGAATAATACAAAGGGCGATCCCGATTACTGGAATAACTGGAAGCCTTCCGATCGTGCCTGGAATTCTAAACCCATTCTTTGGCTGGTATTTTTGAAACCTAAGATAAATAACGCTTCCATTAATAACGCTAAAAGTAATAAACAAAAGATTGTCAGTAATGCTTGCAACATAATCAATCCTTTTAATGCTTATAAATGCAAGTGTAATGAGCATGACAACAAGCACAGCAAAAACGGGTGTTCTTCTTCGTGGATGCACGATTGAAAAGAATGAGGGTAAAGCGTGTTGTTTTGCCATGCCGTACATAATTCTTGAAGCTCCGATCATCATTAAAAGACAGGTGTTGGTTGTTGAGAATAATGCAATATAAGCGAGCAGGAGGGATGCGTTGCTTCCAAATGCTTTGTTGGCGACATCTGCTAATGGGGAATCGCTCCTCGCAAGGTCTTGCCATGGAACGACACTTACTGCTGCAACTGCAACAAGGATATAAACAATGGTTGTTATTATCATTGCAATGACAAGTGCTCTTGGAATATTTTTTCTGGGTTCTTTGGTTTCTTCAGATAATTTAACAGTGTCTTCAAATCCAATATATGCGAAGAAGGCCAATGCTGCTCCGATGAAGACTCCTTTAAAACTTGGAATTTCAAAATAGTCAACACTTCCAATGAATGGTGCCGCAAAGAAAATTATTAGGAGCAATCCGAAAAGCTCGATGCACGTAAAAATAATATTTAATCTGCTTGAGATTTTAATACCCCAATAACTGATGAATGAAAGAATGATAATCAAGACAACAGCGCTCAGTAGTTTTGGAGAATTAAACAAGGATGAAAAATATCCTGAAAAGCCTAACGCT
>JAGWAF010000030.1 GCA_018302085.1 Candidatus Woesearchaeota archaeon
TACGCAGGCGTGTATATAATTTATATATCATAGCCACAATTGAATGCATATGCTGCTCATCACATTAATATTATTTTTAATTTCTTGTTTGGTTTTAGTAATAAGTGGCGGTTATTTGGTTAAACTAATTGTCAAGATTGCCTCTTATTTGAAACTAAGCGAATTTGTTGTCGCATTTATAATCATGGCTTTTTCTACATCAGTACCCGAACTATTTGTAGGTATCAATTCCGCAATTAGTGGAAATCCGGCGTTGTCTTTGGGCAATGTTATTGGGTCAAACATTGCAGATTTAACATTAGTTATCGGTGTTGCTGCATTATTAGGAAGAGGTATAAAACTCAAAAATCCCCGTATCAAAAAAGATAGCTTATTTATGTTTTTGATAGCTTTGGTTCCTATTGCGTTAATGATATTCGACACGACTTTGTCTAGAATCGATGGAGTTATCCTAACCTCTATTTTCATAATTTATATGTGGCATTTGATTAAAGAACGAAAAGAATTAAATGAACAATTTGTAGAAAGTAACAGGAAAGGTATAGCATTAAACATTCTCTTCTTTATACTTTGTTTAGGTGCTTTGTTCTTAAGCGCACATTTTGTTGTAAAATACGCCGTGCAATTAGCTGTTGAGCTATTATTGCCCGCCATACTAATCGGCTTGTTTTTTGTGGCAATAGGGACCTCTTTGCCTGAATTGGTATTTGAAACAAGAGCGGTTTTAGCAAGGAAAGGGGATTTAGCTGTTGGCGATGCGATGGGTAGCGTTGTTTGTAATTCTACTTTAGTTTTAGGGATTACAGCGATGATTTCTCCAATAACAAACAGCTTTTTAATATTCCTCACTAGCGCAATTTTTATGGTGGCTGTTACATTTTTATTTATGATGTTTGTTAGAAGCAAAAAAGGTTTATCAGTAACTGAATCCGCAATTTTAATCATGTTATATATAACGTTTATCTTGTTTGAATTTTACTTTAAACGCTAAAAATTCCACCATACTCAAAAATGTTTGGCATTTTTGACACACCGAAAAGCTTTGCTTTTCGAGTGTTCTTTGAATGGCGGTTTACTTCGTAAACCACGATGGGTATGTGGAATTTTGGCGTGCTCAAAAACCACTATTTGTAGTGGCATGTTACACATGCCACCAATCTATTGATTGGTGGTTTTTGACAGATTTACTGAAATTTTTGTCTACCAGAACTAATTATTTATCAACGGAGCTTTCCACGTACTGACTTCATTTTGTTATTTTTAGTAATCATTTTTTAAGTGCATCAAACGGAGACCAATTAACTACAAATTCCTGATAAATCCTGGATAAATCATAAAACATGATGTCATAACTAAATGTTTCTTTGAACTTCTGGATTATGTTCCTAAGCTGAGTTTCGTTATCTATATAAATTTCGATAGTCAGATCATATCTGCCAAGCATTTCCGAGGCAAATGTCCCCGCATTTGTTTTTTGAAAGTAATCTAATATTAAATGTATCTTGGTCGGGTCTTTTAGACTTATATCAATCTGTACCAGTGATTTGTGTAAAATCTCAAGATTTAGTGCCGTAAAATAGCCAATGATTATTCCGTCCTTTTCAAGTTTCTTCATATGATATTTGATAACCTTTGGATCTTCATTCAATTGACTGGACATATCAATAAGTTTTGTTCTTGCTTGAATTGAGAGAATACGAATTACCTTCTTGTCAATCTCATCTAGATTATAATCACTTGTTCTACCGTAATAAATCTTATTTCTAATTTCTTTACTCTGAGGAAAGAACTTTTGACTAAACTTATAGCTACTAATTATCTGGTTCATACTTCTTAACAAAATATTTCTCCCAAACTTTGTATGAAATCGATGCATGAACTGCTTTAGGTCTTCGGGATTTTTATGCATGGATACAAAACATATGTCAAAAAAACCATCAGAAATTCTGAGATTCGCACAACTTTTCTCTGCTAGCAAGAAATCTTTGACCTCCTCTTCAAGGTTTTTAGTCATGTTATTAAACTTAATAAAAATTTTGTAGTACTGGTAACCACAAGTAGATCCATTGATAAGCGTATAAAAATTCTTAATGTAATCGCGCTTTAAGAGTCGCTTGACCCTAAAATTCACAGTTTCTTTCGGTAGCCTTATTTTTCTTGATATTGCAGATGCCGCTATCCTTGCATTAATATCCAACTCAGATATGATCTTATGGTCATACCGATCTAGTTTATCGTAGGTATTTTTCATTTTATAAGTCATTTTTTACGATTTAGTAAAATATTATATAAATAACTTGTGGTTTTTGCAATAAATTAATAAATATTTTTTTATATCTAACCAATCTTAAAATATTTGTGATTAAAGAAAAAAAATTGAGTGCGGTGTCTTTTTTGGTTGGCTTCTTAGGCATTGCAGTCGCTGGGTTGCCTCTTGTGTCAGAACGCGAATTTTTCGGAGTATTGGCCAATGGAATATTAGCAATAATCATGGGTGTAGCTGGTTTCGTTATAAGTTTTCGTGTGTCAAAAACATTTAAGGATGATATTGTTATAGGTGGAATGATTGTTAACCCAATTTCAGTAATTTTTGGAATTGTATCTCTCTCGGTTCATTATATGCGTTAACTTAGCATATCTTGATGCAATAACAAGGGGGTAATTTTTGAAATACTGACGTGATTGGCCCAAATATTAACATAAGAGAGTTTAGTCTCTATTACCATGCTAAGTTGCATTATCCCAGCATTTAATGAAGAGTCAACGATTATCAGTGTAATCAAAAATGTAAAGAAAGTTAAGGTAATAGATGAAATTATAGTTGTTGATGACGGCTCTACTGATGGCACTTATAAAAATGCAAAATCAGAAGGAGTTCAAGTAGTTAAACATGCTAAAAATAAGGGGAAAGGAGCGGCTATTAAAACAGGGATTTCACATTCCTCCGGGGATATTATCCTGTTTCTTGATGCGGATTTATGTTCGATTTCACCAAAAAAAATCGCATCAATTCTCCAGCCGCTTGAAAATGATGAAGCTGATTTTGTTAAAACTTCTTTTACCAGGGCAAGAGGCAGGGTAACAGAGCTAGTCGTGAAACCATTGTTTAAGGTAATTTTTCCGTTCATAAAATTTAATCAACCACTAAGCGGGCAATTCGCAATTAAAAGGGATTTGCTAAAAGAATTAAAAATTGATGACAAATGGGGGGTCGATATACAAATACTGCTTCAGTTAGTAAAAAAAGGAGTGCGAATATCTGAGGTGGATATAGGAAAACTGAAACACAAAAAACAACCCATAGAAAATTTGGCTATTATGTCTGAGCAGGTTATCAAAGCTATATTATCCGAATTGGGGATTATAGCTAATAAGCATAAACTTGTGATATTTGACTTTGATAAAACACTTATAAGAGAAAGCAGTATTGAGGTAGTAGCCAAAGAATTCGGGTTTAAGAAAGAACTTTATGAGTTGAGAGCAAATTATAAAAGTGGGAAAATTAAGGATTATAACATAACATTGGAACTCGCAAATCTCATTAAAGGTAGAACAGAAAAGGATTTTGAAAAAGTTTTTGAGAATATCAACTTAAGAAGGACAGCAAAGGGTGTGATTAACAGGCTTAAAAAGAGGCAATATGACGTGGGCATTATTTCTGTTGCCTTTTCTCCAATAATCAATTATTTTGCTGATAAAATAGGAATAGATAAAGTCAATATCATCTGTCCTGTTCTGGTAACAGATAAGAATGGGAGATATACTGGAGAAGTTACTGCAAAAACAAAATATCATTCAAAGTGCTGCGATAAGATTATCTGCAAAGCAGATGCAGCCAAAGAACTTATGAAGAAATTAAATATAAAACCAGAAGAATGCATCGCTGTTGGAGATGGAAAATCGGATGAATGTTTATTTCGTGCGTGTGGTCTCTCTTTAGCATATAAACCACTCACTTCTTTAGGAGACATTAAGATTTTAAATTTAGCAGAAATCCTAATATACGCAGAATAATCTAAGGAGCCCTCCGTTGAGTAATTTACCACGTTAAGAACTCAATCTTTAAATATTCTGAGACTTGCACTGCTTGTATGCTCACAACTGAAGCACGCGAGGAGCTTGAAAAACAGCAATACAAGATTGTAGGACAACATTCTGCTGTTAAGACCTGCGGATGGACTAAAAAAATGATTCGTGGGGAAGGAGGATGTTACAAGTTTACGTTCTACGGAATTAAAAGCCACCAATGCATGCAAATGACTACGTCAATAAGCTGTGCAAATCGCTGCGAATTCTGCTGGAGAGGATACAAAGCACCAGTTTCCAAAGAATGGACTTGGGGCACTGATGATCCTGAATGGATCATTGAAGAAAGTATCTCCGCACAACGTGGCCTTATGTATGGGTTTAAAGGAAATCCTAAGGTTACTGAGAAATTATTTGAACAAAGCATGATGCCAGAACACGTCGCACTTTCTCTAACAGGAGAACCAATCATGTATCCTAAAATTAATGAAATCTGTGAGGGGTTTCATAAGCGACATATCTCAACGTTTCTTGTTACGAATGCGCAATACCCTGAAGCTATTCGAGATTTAAAATTGGTGACACAACTCTACATTTCTGTCGATGCACCTAACAAAGAATTGCTTAAGAAAATAGACAAGCCACTCTTTCCGGACTATTGGGAACGATTGAATGCTAGTTTGGACTATATGTCACAGAAAGACTACAGGACGGTTGTTAGGTTGACCTGTGTTAAGGATTATAATATGTGCGATGCTGGGGGGTACGCTTCTCTGATTTTGAAGGGTGATCCTGACTTTATCGAAGTAAAAGCATACATGTGGGTGGGAGCATCACAGGAAAGGTTGAAGATTGAAAACATGCCATCGCATGAAGAAGTCAAAAAATTCGGGATTTCACTTTTGGAATATCTTCCTGATTACGAATACGTTTCAGAACACATCCCGTCAAGAGTGATCTTACTTGCAAAAAAAAGTTTTGGTAAAAAGACGTGGATAGACTTTTCAAAATTTTTTAAAGAAAATGGATTTACGGAGAAACAATCTTTGAAACCTGTGATGAAAAAAGGATTTATGCTGCCGGTGATAGAGTAAATCTTTATATATTTGTTTAACTTCCCTTCTCTTATGGTTGCAATACTCAAAGGACCAATAGACATGGCAACGGTTGTAAATTTTGTTAGTTCAATTACTCGGGCATTTTATAGAAATGAATTAGGAGTAACCGATTTTTCTATTAACCCCACTTTTTGGAATCCGGACGATATAGGGCACCCTTGTCAATACGACCTTCCTTCCGATCAGGTTGATCTTCCTGGACTTTATCACAGGCTTCATTCCGGTGTAGGGTTAGCCCCACTTGCGGCACGTGCGGCTGAATTTGCTGTTGCGATAAATGTTTCACACAAAATTGAGACACCTTATCGTCAGCCTCATTGGAGGGAAGGAAACCTCAAGACTCGTATCTTTAACAAAACTTTGTTAGAGGATCTTATCAGTGGACAAACTATTCCAGCAGCTGAACGAGAATTTGTACTTGCAAGTTATGACACTTCAGATACTGGTTCTTATTTGTGGCTTGGAAGTGGTACTTGGATGAATATGTGTGATGTTCTTCAAGCTTTCATTGCTTATCGTGATCAAATGGCGGAACAAGCCAATCAACGTATGCGTCAAAACAGATCCGTTGCAGCTTTACGTATATTGTTAGGATAATTCACTCGCGCCGCTTGTGATACAACACTTTACTCACTTATCATCTTTCTTAATTTTGGGTATGTTTTATTCGTGAATTGAATAACTTTCCAGCATCTCTCCTAACATCATGTAGCTTCTCTCTTCTTCTTTTTAGCTTCCCGATTCTTATTTGTCATTACTCACTGCTGATCCAAAGCAGTTTATAAAGATTGGCTGAATATTTTGCTGGCAACCTTTGCTTATTAGAAAAAATTTGCTCTTCTTGGTTACAAAAAAATAATAACCCATCCGGATTTATTGGCAAATTGTGTAACAATTCAATAGTTTTGCCAGCATTGTTTTATTTAGTTCGGATTCTGTGGAGATAGCAGGGAAGGTGTATTATAAAAAACCCAGGAAAAATAGAAAAATATATAAATAAGTTATACTCGAATATTAACAAAATGTTAATTTTGGTGTAAAATGACAGGAAGCATCTCAAAAAAAGAAGTTGAATTTATTTCAGAGTTGGAGTTTAATAAAAAATATTTTTTTACGAGAAAAGACATAATAAAATATTTTACTTCTGAACAGGAAATGGGAGTCTATCTTCACAGGATGAGAAAAAAAGGCAGGATAGAAAAAATAAACCGGTCTAAATATTATCTAATCCCCATCAGAGCACTAAAGGGAAAATGGACTGAACATGCATTCATTGTTGCGGATGAAATATTTGATGGTAAAAATTATGTTATTGGAGGAAAAAGTGCAGCCCATTATTGGCATCTAATTGAACAAATTCCGTTTACTGTAGAAATATTCACTTTTAACAGACAGGGCACAAGGAATATCCTTGGAATCGAATTCAAATTTATCAGAATCTCAAAAACTAAAAAAATAAAGACCTCCGTAAGAAACATAGGAAATCATCCATTCATAATCGCGACAAAAGAGGAAAGCAAACAATGGATATAACCCAAGATTATATCAAAATCCTTTCTAGGAATTTTGGGTTTCAACCAATATTCTTAGAAAAAGACTACTACCTTACATTCTTGCTTTATCTTATCAAAGATATAAAAGGAATTTATTTTAAGGGCGGGACAGCAATAAACAAGATTCTGCTGGATCATCCAAGATTGTCTGAAGATATTGATTTTACTTGCACAAGGGATGTCAAAGAAATTGGAAAAGAGATTATTGCAGCAATTACAAAGGAGAAGACATTTACGAAAGTTGAAAAGGGCAAGGACGTTGACGGTTTTGTAAGATATATTATCCACTACCGAAGTTTATTTGAAAACGAAAGCTTCATCTATATAGATTTAAATCAAAGAGGAAAGATTATTCTCGAGCCACAATCTAAGGAATTTAAGCATTTTTACAACGGAATTATCCCCGAGTTCAAAATCAATATTCTTAACGAGAAAGAACTTGTTGCAGAAAAGGTTTGCGCGACAATAACAAGGAATGCTCCAAGAGACTATTATGATCTGTATAATCTTATAAACTCCAAGCACAGTATTGATTTGAAGATTGTAAGACAGAAATTCAGGATAGACAAAAAAGAATTCAAGACTGAAATGATATTCAAGTCAGCAACAAAAATATACAATAGGTGGGAACCTGACTTATGGCCTCTGACAAAAACAAAGCCAAGCTATAAAGAAGTGATCGATGTGCTAGCAAAATACTTCAAGTACTGCCAGATAAAATCTGCAAAGAGGAAAAATTCAATTATAGGGTGATAACTATGAAACCAGATTATGAAATAAAGTTTTGGAAGGATTATCTTTATTCTGACCATTTGGGCAGACTGAAGCTTGTTGAAAAACTACCTATCAGAAAAATGCTTAGGGATCTCGAAACAATAAAAAGCAAAAAAATAACAGAAAAGATGAAAGCACAAATGATTGCACAGTTGTTAAATGGTTACTTTGAAGATTTTGAATCTGCAGTATGTACAAAGACGAGCAGTGAATCTAGAATTAAATCCGAATATAAGAGATGAGGGCTCTATCCTATAGAGAGTAGGAAATACCAAACTTTAGCCCAGAAAAGGAATATGCGTCTGTATATAAAAAATAGCCCCTGCCTGCGCTATGCTTGGAGAAGGAAGAAGCTTAAATATACAGTAACTGCTGCCAAAACTGCTGCAATAATCAAGCAAAATATGCCCTCAACTACAGCAAAACGGCCTTCTAGGAGTAAGTATCTAGAATAACTTTTTTGGTAAATAAGAGCGGAGATTCCTTTGATTAATAAAAAAACGAAACCTACGACGGGCGGTATAATAAAAAGGAATTTTATCTCAAAAAGAATTGCCATTATCAGGAGAACAAAAGTAGGTACTATACACACCAGCGCAATATTTCTTAAGGCAACATGAACCTCAAATGGTTTCTTTAGAGATTCATGAACCGGACGATCAAAAGTTTGAATTTTTTCATTAATACGCCCTTTTTTAGAAAGTATTCTTTCCACATCACGTATTTGATAAGGTGAAATGCCAGATATACGATAATCATAATTATTGGTACGAGGATGAAGAATCCTAGAACCCTGCAAAAAATAACTTCTTTCTGTTTTTGTTAATATGTCTAAGGTGTAGAAACCTGCCTTCTTAGTTAATGAAAAAGAACGGATGTCTTCTAACGGAATCTTAAATTCAACATGGTGTCCAAACAATTTCTTATAAACATAAACATATTCTGGATTAATGGAAAACTTGATCTTGTGCAATGCTCTTTTCTGGTAAGGCACTCTATCGAAGGTAACTTCTTTTTGCATACGCTAATCTACTTGCAGTTCTATTTAAAGACGTCGGAAAAATGTGTAATCATGTCTGAAAAGTTCCTTTCAAAAAGGGCAGAGAAAATAATAGCCCCGCCCGGAGTGACCTTTTTTGTAATCTTTTAGATGATCAAGTTTTTCTATTCACTTTTTTCAAATTAAACAAAACTATCTCCTCTACTAAACATTTGAAGGTTTCATCGTCTCTTTTCTTTGATCTTTTGGTTAAATCTAGGTATTCGTCAAAATAACCTAAAGGCAAGTCTAAAATAGGCAAATCATGTTGCCTTAAGATATGAAGAAGCAATAATCTTGAAATTCTTGAATTGCCATCAATAAACGGATGTATCCTTTGAAATTCATTATGAAAAAATGCGGCAAAGTGAATGATTTCTCCTATGTTTTTTTTCTTTATTTGGAAAATCTCATACGCATGTATTAAATCCTTTAATTTTCTAGGTAACTCTTTCCAATCTGTTGTCTTAAAATGAGGATTTCCTTTAATAACCACATTTTGCTTTCTTATCTCTCCTGCACCTTGTATATGACTCCTTGCTAAAGTATGATATTCTTGTATTAATTCTAAGGTTAATGGAATCTTTTTCTTTGCATTTTCTATCATAACATCAATAGCCTTTTTGTAATTTTGTACTTCATTAATATGCAAAAGATTATATTTTGTAGGAATTATCTCTTGTTCTAATATCTTCTGAGTATCTGGGAGAGTAATAGGATTACCTTCTAAAGATAGGCTTATATAAGTAAAATGTGTTTCTTCTTGAGCATCTTCTGCGCTGGCATATTGTGTTTCCAGATTTCTTTTATATCTCATATACTCTTTTTTAATCTCATCGGTATACTCTTTTTTTTGTCGGGTATAAAAATTAACTTTTTTACCAAAAATCTCCAAGACATTTTTTATAAAATGATGTCTTAAAAGTTTTCCTCGGAATGGTTTTTTTGAAATGATTAATAAAAATCCGTATCTTTCTAAATCTGAAGTATACAATTGAAAAGTTCTTGGATTTATTTTTACATCTTTAATCGTAAAGAACTCTTTTTGAGAAACTTTATATAAAAAATTACTCATATCCTTTTTAAGAAAGATATTATAATTTATTTTGTTTGCAACACAAAAGCTTATCACTTGAAATAACTTCTTTGTTTTGTCGTTATGGGCAATTTTTATTTTCTTATTCCTTTTTACATACTTGTCTTTTTCTAACTCTAAAACATGATTGAAGATGAGTTGATAATCTCCTTTAGATTTTTTTAGACTTAAAAGTATCTCTGGGATGGTTGTTTCGCCTTTTCTTGCAATCACATAAAAGAGGTCGTATTTTGATACCATACCTTTTTTAAAGTTAAAAGAGTATAAAAATGTTTCTATTTTGTATATCTTCTTTAGAAATCTTAAACTTTTAATATAAAATGATAGCCCCGCCCGGAACTTTTATTTAAAGTTTTCCTATGGCCTCTAATAGTTTATCATGTTTTCCAATGAGCTTACGAAACTCCCGTATTTTGCTTTTTAAGAGTTCAAATGCATTATCTTTTGAAAGATTTGATTTTTCCATTTTTGATCCACTCCTTGAGTTCTTCGTTCGTATAATAATTTTCTCGTATGCCCTGCATTACCCTTGCCTCTTCTCTGTCATACTTTATTTTAAACCCCTCCCCGTTTTTAAGAACAAACTCCTTTGTCACTGCAAAAGATGTTCTCCTATTTCCACTAGCAAAGGGATGTTTTTGAATAATACCCTTCAATAAAATTACTGCTTTGTCGTATACGTCACCTTCTAATTCCTCACATTGGCTTATAACCTCATGCAATTTTGATGCGCTGAGAAGTTTAGGTTCATCTGCTTTCTTTACCATTACAAGACTTAAGACTAACAGATTTATCTCTTGCACTCTTTCTATCGTTGGATAATACGTACTTTTCATACATCTCTTTTAACATTACTTCCTTATAAAATTACGCATTTGTAATAAGAAAAAGGTTTGAAAGTTTCTTCTGTTACATAATAAAATGATAGCCCCGCCCGGACATCCGTGAGTGGAAAGGACCTCTGAAGTTTTCCCTTCCGAGCTCTTTCGAACCGAGGTCCCAAGACCCAAAATCTTGGATGATTGGCCACTACATTCCGCAAGGCAAAGCTTTCGCTTTAGCCCTCTACGGGGCTATATGTAGCCAATGAGCGGACTACTCGTTTCCTGTGAACACCATGCTGTTTATAAAGGTTACCATTACTGTTTTTCACTACCCACTGGACATTTGAACACAGGCTATTTAAATCTCTTTCACACTTTTTTCTTATGGATTGGCCGATTCTTGCAGAACTTTGCGGCATTATTTTGGGTGATGGAAGTCTTCATAGAACAGAGAATAGAATCACCATCGTTGGTATCGTTGAGGATAAACATTACTTTAAAAATCATGTCACCCCCCTTTTCAAGGAGATCTTTCCCGAAGCTAAAATTTACCTTAGAAAAAATAATCAAAAACAATCTTTTACTTTAACTTTGGAAAATAAAAAAATCTTTAGCTTTTTTATCAACGATCTCGACATGCATCGTGGTAATAAGTCGGGTGCCTCTGTTCCTCATTTTATTTTTGACCGACCTATCTTCGTACTTGGTTTTCTTCGGGGTATTTTTGATACTGACGGCAGCATCAAATTTTCTAAACAACGGAGTAACATTAATTATTATCCCCGGTTACAGATATCTATTCGGGAGTCTCATTTGGCTCGAGCCATAGGCGTGCTTTTGGTCAAACTCGATTTTCCATATTCACAATGGGTCGAGGATAATAGCAGGGGTTACGGAAAAAACCAGGGGCAGATGATTTATTATCAAATCTCAGGTCAAGAAAATTTTGTACGTTGGATGAATCTTGTCAAACCTGCTAATTTTGTTCATGTTACAAAATATCTTCTTTGGAAGAGATATTATTTTTGTATCCCTAAAACAACGCTTCACGAAAGATTAGCGGCTCTAGAAGTTTTACTATGAACAGATTTATACGGCCTTAAACATTTCTAAAAACTCTTCTTCTAAGAAGTGCAAATCTCCAGGGATGATGAGGCAGTATGGTGGTTTTCCAAAGTCAATGTTAGGGAGTTGTTTTTCCGTCCCTGCCTTGATAATACCTTCGCTGCTTCCTAAACGTGCACAGGCAATGAAAATGGTTTTATTGTTTATCACGTTTTCTTTCTTTTTCTCTTCCATTCTTAAAAAATATTCAATCGCTTGATTTATTGTTAAAAATTTATTCTGCTCAGGATTAAGATCTAGCAAAATTAAAGTGTGCATGTTAAGGCTTTTGTTTTGCTTTACGACATTGTACGGTGCTTCGACGTTATGATTGTCAAACGGAATACTTGTTGTTTTGCCAAATTTGTATAACTGCAAACCTGTTTCTCCAACTGCAGTGAGAATGCTTGTGTTGTGAACGTATTTTACTTCAATGTTTTGTTGTTTTGCTCTTAGGACTAAATCAGTATGGGTAGTTGCTCCGAAAATGTCACCAATAACTAGGAATGCAACATTTTTTGTTTTCGCATCCTTCAAAATAGTTTGTTCTGCCTTGTTTTCTACAACATCTCTGTTCGCTAACGTTATCTTTTTTCCATAGAACTTTTCTAGGTTTTCAAAACTTGTTTGAAGAATACTCGTATAGCTCTCTAGATAGATAATATCTGCGTTTTTTATAGCTTCCAAGCCTTTCAACGTGATATCTTTTTCGTCGTTTAAGCCAAGTCCGATAAGGGTGAGAGTCATACTGCTCTAGAAACTTTATTATTTAAAAATATGCGCGTCTTTTGGCATGTACCCTTGGCAAATTTCTTTAACTCTTTTTATTGTTCTGCCGTCCTCTCCTACCAGGCCAGATGGTTTAGGAACATTTTCATCCTCTTCTATATTTGAAACGTCAACTCTAACAAAAAATGTTTTCAGGAACTCATCAAGAATTTTACCGTTTAGCTCAAGATAATAAAATCCCGCGTCTTCTTTGATACCACCTTTCGTACGTTTATTAAAAAACTTTTTAACTTCTTTTCTTCTCAGCCATTCTGTTATACCCCTCTTTCGCAGAGCAGGCATACACACTGTTTTTTCTTTAACTGAGCTTATATGTTCTTCTTTCCTTATTGACATTCCTTCCAGCGTCCAGCCTACTGGTCGTTTGTCATTTGGAAAATAGTTGGCAATGAGCAAATCTCTCAATGTAAAAATGTTTACATACCCTGTTTTACTCAAATCAATTTCTTCATGATTAATATAACACAAAAAGTGTCTCCGAACATGTCTGTACAGCCTTCCTTTTTCAGGTTTATATTCTTCTTCTCCTGACATTGGAGGCTCTTCGCTCCAAAGCGGGTACTCATCATCGCCCTCTTCTCCATAACTTGAACTTTTTAGATGTCTCGTATCCTCCTGCTCAATATTTCCATCGAACTTTTCTCGTCTCATCAACTCTGCAAGTAAAGCAACAACTCTCTTGCTTGGATTTCTTTTACCTTTTCTTGCTACAAATAATTCGTAAGCTACTCTCAGGTGGGTGAGTTCCGGTTTGCCCTGATTTTGTTCTTTATCGATTTCTACAAGTTTTGCTGTCAATTCAAGTTTGCTACTTTTTTTTGAGGCGTAATAACGTTTAAGGGCATCGTATGAAAAATTTTCAGCTTCGCCTTCGGCAACATCTAAATCTTCACCTAAGTTCATGCTTATATCATCTTCACAAGCAATTGCATGGAGTATCACACGTTCAAGATCGGCAGGAGCTTCTTTTCCGTTTTGAAAACGAGCAATTCTTTCACCGATTTTAGTAGGCACCAATTGGACAATCCTTTTACCAATCTCTGTGAGCTTCAATCCGGGATCGCCAAATAAAATCTTATAATATTCACGCATTCTCTTAGGAAGAGCACCACAACTTGGCGCGGTAAGTTCACGATATGCTCTAAGTACATGCCCTGAGAAAGGCTTAGCTGGTTTTGTTTCGTAAGGATTTTCTTCAAAATTAATATCTATTTTATCTTCCTCAGCGAGCGATTGAAGAGTCTCGAGTATCTGGCGGGGAGGGGGTGTGGGACAGAATTAATTTTGGCTAGTTCTTGAGGATAACGATGTATACTCTTTTTCCTATGTGTTTTTTTTGGGCGTCGATTTTTGCGCCGTTGC
>JAGWAF010000046.1 GCA_018302085.1 Candidatus Woesearchaeota archaeon
AGTATGCAACGTTAATGGCTTTAGTTGCCATAGTTGCGATCGTCGCTGTTGTTGTACTTGTCATGATTGGAATGCGCTAGATGACATCCCCAGACGTTAAGCTTCTTTCCATTGTCGCATTCGCTGCGATCATTCTTTTAATAGTGCTTCTTCTTTTGAAACCAACAATGCAGGAACAGCCAAAGAGAACTATTGTTGTGCATCAGAGCTACCCTCTTCAGAATGTTCAACAAGGTGATCTTGTGGGGCAGCCGTATCCAGCAGATAATAATCTTAATGCAGTCCCTTCTTCTTGAAGAGGGCTTTGAGTCCCATCATTTCAAACCTATCTATATTTTTTTTATAAAAATTTCAAATCCGCTTCCCCCTGCGAGGCAGAGGATCGTTACGATAATTCCTGCGATAAGTACTCCTAAGAAATTAGCGAGAATAAAACGCTTATATCCCATTCCTAGCGCATATGCTCCTACTGCCGCAGTATACGTTCCAGATCCTGGGAGGGGAATTCCAATAAATATGACAAATCCCCAAAATCCCCACTTCTCAACTGCAGCATGAATTTTTTTCTGTGAGCGTTCCACAATTTTGTGATACATCTTCTGAAACCAAGGAATAAAAAAGAAAAGGTGTATAACTTTATCGAGCAAAAAATAAAGAAGCACGCCTAAAAATGCATTTGCTAAAACTGCAACAAGAAAGACAATGGTCCAATGCAAGTCAGTTCTAAAAATACCATACGGGATGCTTGCCCTTAATTCAAGCGCGGGTATAAACGTAAAAGCAATAATCCAGAAGAGTTCTTTAAGCATGGCGTATCCTTATTTTTTTCAATCTCTCTTTGACATAAGGGGGCATTACAATTTCTCTTGTAAAAGGCAAAATCTCCGTGTGCCTTCTTTTCACTTGCGCAACCCATCTTCCCTTTTTGAGCATGGCATTTTTGTATTTTTTTCTGAACATTTCTGCAAATTTTTCTTTATCTACGGGCGGACCTGCGTGTTCTTGATACTCTGATAGCATTTTCTTTTTTGGGATAAACCACATGATAAATTCCCCATCCCAGATCCAGCCAGCATCTTTAATTCCAAATTCTCCATCAATTGTTTTTTTAATATGCTCAAAAACCTTGACTGCTTTCGCCCCAACAACATCTCTTTTTCCTTCCAATGTTTGGCCCGTGACAACAACGGCTCCTTTCCTCCTGAGTTCTTTCATGTCAATCTTTTTTTCTTCAAAAAATTCTTTGGAGGGTCTTTTCAAAAAACTTTTCGCAGTCTCTTGGAATTTCATCATGTTTTCTGTCGACAGCGCCGCGGCAGCATTTCGATCTGGCTGTACTGGATCAATCACGATGAGTCCACTTTGCGTTTTTGATTTGTTCAGATGAAATAACGCCCTTCCCTTATGCCTATTGTTATAATCAATTACTTTCTGAGGTTTCCAGGAAAGGGAAGCTTTCAATAATGGCAGGAATCCTCCATAAAAAATAACTAAGATGTCTAGCACGTGTCCTGAAAAGCCTGATATATAGCTCTCCGCTCCGTAGATGCGAGCCGTTTTACAGAATTTTTTCGCGAGGCGGATGTCATCCTTCAATTTTTTTCCATTTGTGTTCACCCATGCAACGTGTTTTAAAGAAAAATCTGTAACATTCTTTGCATCGGAAGGCTTTTTAATTGCAAGCACAGGGATAATCTCAAAGTAATATTTTCCACGAATTTGGTAGTAATCCCTGCTTCCGTGGATGAGTACTGCGTTGAATGGTTTGAGGATTGTGCGAAGTAACGAAGAAATATCCTGGTCCTTATATTGTAAATCAAACGCTATAAAAATGTCAATGTCATGGTCTTCTTTGAGGAAAGTTTGTTTCGCATAACTTCCACCAGGGATGGTAATCGCTTTGATACGATTTTTCTTTATTGACGCATTAATTTTTGTAATGAAATCTGCCACTTCTGGAATTTTTGTTATGGTTGGCCTAAGTTGATCTGAAACCTTTTTGAGTAAATCAGAAATTTTTTTCATAAGCGTCCTTGACACCTTACCTTATAAAAAGCTTTGGTTGGCATATTGTAAAATCAGAAAAAGTTTTTAGAAAAGATTATATATAGTGAAGGCACCAAATATTCGAACATGAATAGTGCATCTTCACTATTACGAAAAGCATTGTAATGTTCGATAATTTAATGCTTTGAGTATACCTCGTTTTTGAGTATTTCACCATGGAGTTAAAAACAAAACAAACACTCGCCAACATCGTCATTGCCTTTGGAATTATCGGCTTTCTTTTTTCCGCGTATATCCTATTTTCATCTTTTGGAGAGAGTTCGTTGCCAACTTCTGTGGAGGAACAGTTCACCTTAATGTCCCAATCTATGCAAGATGCGTCCGTGACCGCAAGTAATGCAGCAGTAAGCATACGCTCGGCAAAATCAAGTTTGGAATCCGCTTCAAAGATTGTATCTGAAACAAGCAGTGTTGCAACGAGTTTGGCAGATGCGATCAATATCAACATTTTGGGAATTACCCCTTTAGATCCTGCTGCTCAGATGTTGAAAAAAGTTAGTACGGATATCGCTTCTTTCAGTACAGATCTCACCTCTACCGCATCCCATCTTGAACAAAACGCTGATGATATCAACAAACTTTCAGAAGACTTCAAGGCCATGAGTGAGCAGCTTTCCATCACTGGTGAAAAGCTTACAGGGTTTACTCCAGGACTTAATTTTACCTGGATTGGTATTTACCTTTGTGTTCTTCATGGGATGTTTATAGCCATTGGTTTTCTTGTGAAGCAATAGCAAAATTATTAGTTTTTGCACGACTACCATCTTCTCGCGAATTTATTTTTTATTTTTACGTAACGCAGATGCCCCGAGGGGGCGTCCCCCCTGCTCCCTGCATGTTTTACTCTCTTCGCTCGACCTGAGGATGGTAGTCGTGCATTTTGTGGTGGTTATGGCGTATTTTTTGTCGAAACATTAATAAACAGTTTTTTGCAGAAATGAGGATATGGACGCAATGGGGGTTCTTACAAATCTTACGATTATTCTTTTGTTAGGTATTATCATATCAAATCTTGCAAGTGCGTTAAGAGTTCCTGACGTGCTCCTGTTGCTGATCCTGGGACTTGCCTTGGGTTCCTTTGGAGCATCATATTCTGTACCTCTTACCGACTTTCCACCCCTCTTTCTCAACGCGATGAGTATTCTTGCGCTTGCCATGATCATTTTTGATGCCACTACAAGAATGAGGCTGAAGGAGTTTGATACGTTTTCCTTCCAAGCGTTAAAACTTGTTCTGGTTTTTTTAGTCTTATCCATCTTACTTTTTTCTCCTTTTATGCATTATCTTGCAAACATTCCTTTGTCACTTTGTGTACTCTTTAGCTGCAGAATTGCTTCGTATCGAGGGTTTGATCAATACGCCTTTCACAGTGATTATTCCCCTGCTTCTTATCGATTTGATGAGTAATGAAACATCCTTATTCGCGAGTCTTGCCTCGCATTTTGGAGATCTTCTGGGCCAATTCGTCACAGGCATAGGGTCAGGAATTTTTATTGGTATAATCCTTTTGAAAATTCTCAAAAGGCCTTTCTCAGGGCTTTACTCGCCCATGGCAGTTTTTGTTGCAGTCCTCACAGCTTTTGCTCTCGCTGAAAATTTGAAAGGAAGTGGTGTTTTGGCTGTAACATCACTAGGGCTTTTTTTCGGTAACACTGCGGTAAGGCAGAAAGTTTTGCTTTTGGAATTTGAGTCCGTTCTTGCAAAATCATTATACATTCTTGTCTTTGTACTTCTGGGAAGCCTTCTCCTCATTCCCTGGAGTTTGCAGTTTTTTATGATATCAATCGTCCTCTTCCTCGCGCACCTCTTTGTACGCTTTCTTGCACTTACTTTCATCGTGAAGAAAATGGAATATTCCTTTTCTGAAAAAATCTTTCTCACTTTAATGAATCCTAAAGGGATTTCTGTCGCCATAGTCAGTTTCGTGCTTCTCCTCTCATCACTTTCCGTATTAAAATCCCTTTTAGATTTTGTTCTGATCTTTATGCTGTATTCGATTATTTTTGCATCGTTAGCAAGCTGGACTGCGCCATGGCTTGTTGAAGATCTGAGAAAAAAGCGAGGTACTCTCAATGACTAAAAACCATCACAACAGATTGTTAAAGATTTCTTTTATTATTGTGCTTTTATTTTCTGTTTTCGGCATTTTGTTTCTTTATGCCAAGGAAAAATCTCTTTTAACTTCTATCCCTGCCCCGTCATTGCCAACTAAAAATGTTGAGCTTAGTGTTGTGGGGGAGCCTGCAGTTTCGCAAGAAGTGGGAGTGCAAGCCCCAGCCCCATTAGCCCCCACATTAACTCCTGTATCCTCTCCCGAATCATTAGAAATTGCTCAACCAGGCCCTGGAGCTGAAGTTGCAAGAGAAGAAGTAGGAACAGGGGCTGAAATGCAGGAAGTAAAAGAAGTGATAAGAGAGGTGGTAAGAGCGCCAAAATCACCGGGGATCAGTGCCCAATTAGATCTTGACGGTGACGGCATTCTCAACGAGAATGATGCATGTCCATGGTCAAGGCCAGAAAACAGGGTGGACGCCAGGGGCTGTTCTGCAGTTGAGAGTTATGTTGAGGCCCTTAAAATCCATAATTCAAATTCTTTGCTGGGAGAGACAGGCTTGGTGAAGGTCGCGTATCAACAGGCTAGCGTGCATTTGCAAAAAAGCCTGGAAGCATTGAAGGATTCGTGTTCTGACAATGTGTTTCGATTTGACAGGGAATCCCTTTCTTCATTGAGTTTCCTTGCCTGCCTCACCCAGGAAACGCGGTATTTTGGAGGTCATACATTGCCTGATCGTTCCCCCTTAACTTTCCGTCAGGAAGATGGTCAACGTTTTGTCGATAGACAGCACTTTGAGGATGTTGGCTTTATGACTTGCCCGAGTTATACTTTTGCTGCGGAAGTCATACAGAAAATTTTGCAAGCGGAGGAGCTCCTTGTTCAAGATGCCCTGGCGGCAAACTGTGTTGACGCCAAAACACGTGATCATTCTCTGGCAGTTCTTTCCTTGGCGCAAAAAGCGATGGAGCAACAACAATATTTAAAAGCTAGTAGCAATCTGCAAAACGCATGGCGCTACGCAATCGCATGCCAATGTTAAAACAACAAACGATTTTTATTATTTTTGTTTTTTCACTGATTCTTATACTGGTCTCAATGCTATCCTCATGTACCCCTGAACAAGAGGCTCAGCCTCAAAAAGAAAAATCTCTTGCTGACGATGATTATGACGGCGTTGCAAATCCTGTTGATCTTTGTCAGAAAACAACAGAAAAGCACGCGGTAGGTAAAACAGGTTGTTCTGCCTTTCAGCTTCGTGAGCAAGCATTGCTTGACCTTTCACAAATATCAATTGCAAGTTTCAAAGAGGAAGACGTAACATTACTTAAAGACGCACAGCAGGCGTTGCAGGAAAGCTTGGATCCTTCTCTTTATGATGAAAGTGCCCTCCCAAACTGCCAGCAACATTCCTCCATTATTCAGTTACAACGAAAAATTGTTACGGCACTTGAAAAATTATCCTGTATTGTGGACGATGCTTCCCTTGTTAATGCCACAGAACTGAATGGATATTACACTGCTCAGTTTAAGAAGAAGAAATCAGAAAAAGTTTCTCTGGGCTCCGGAGCCACCGAAAGGCAAATTGAAGAGAAAATGTTTGAGCTTGTCAATGCTTCCTGTCCCAAAGTTGCACAAGAGCTTGCGGGAAAAGCTTTGGAAGAAGTACTTTCGGCCCATTTCGTGATGGCCAATGATGCGTACGAAAAATCACAATGCCCAGATACCAAAGAAGGTGCCTTGCGCAATCTCAAATTGAGCATTGAAAATCATCAGGAGAATAGACTTCTTACCATTGTTGATAATCTTGAAGTGGCCTGGAAATATGCCAATGAGTGTGTTTGTGGTCCAGTATACCCATGAAGCGAGTCATTTTTGATACGAATTTTCTCCTCATTCCAGGACAGTTCGGTCTTGACATTATTTCTGAAACTGATCGGTTGATGACAGAAACATTTCAGTATGCCATTCTTGACGAAACGTTAAAAGAATTACAACACATTAAAGAAGTGCAAAAAGGATTGCACAGAGCAGCATCGCATCTCGCACTCCAGATTATAGAAAAAAATAATTTTGTTGTTGTTGATACAAAACTTTTGCAAAAAAGAATAAAGACAAAATACGTCGATTCCTTACTTCTTTCCATTGCAAAATCCCAGCCCCATCAAACCATTGTTGCAACGCAGGACAGAGCCTTAAAGAAAGCACTTAAATTTGTTGGCATCCCTGTGATTGTTATGAAGGGGGAAAATCATTTATTTTTCGGTTGATCTGACAAAATATCGTCCTAATTCTTGGTCGTTCATTTTTGTAATACTCACTGGTAGATGATATATAATCCCTGTTGCGCCAGGCGCCGCAGTCACCATTTCCTTTCCTTTTTGTTCCTGATAAAATCCTATTGCAGCATAAAGTTCACCTGGGCTTATTTTAAGTCTTTGTGCAATTTCTTCAAATAAATTTCCAGTTTCTTCTTCGCTTCCAGCCTGTTCGGCAATATACAATGTTTCAAATAAAGAAATTAATCCTCGCGGATTTTCTTTTTGTAAAGCAAGGTACTCTTTCTTATTTTTTGTAAGTTCATCTGTTTTTCCTTTTGCAGTTACAGAATATTCTTCCCATTTTTTTCTTTTGTACTTTTCAAAAACTTCTTTTAATCTATCTTTATGTTTCTCCATATTCGGACATGGTGCTATCTCCTCATTCAGAATTCTTTCTGCTTCGCTTAAATAACCAATAACGCCATCGTCATCATCTTGCTCAATAAAAATTTCTACAATTTCCAGAATCTTGTAATATTTCTGCGCAGGATCTTTCATCTCACTCATTGCAAAAATGCGTTGTGCAGTATCTTCTTCATAAGCTTCAGCGATAAGTTTTCCTTCAATCGTTTGAGGCGGCTGTAGAACAGACTTCGGTTTGGAACAGGTGGTTATGGCTAACATTCCCACTGCAACGGCGGCCACTAGGACGCTAAGATTTCTAGCTCTCATTATCTTTCGAGTTCTTCTTTCTTTTATAAGATCTATTTATTTACAATATCGACAATAAAATAAAGTAAACCATAACCTTTTTAAATGGGGACGTAACACTAAGCTTATTCTCAGGAATGGGGTTTTACATTGTTTTATCGAACAGAACTCAAGGATCACATCAGGGTACCACCAAACTTTTTTGGTATGGATGTAGAAGAATCAGTCATTCGTGCAATTAAGCAGAAATTTGATGGCTACATCGACCAGGATATTGGCATTGTGGTAGATGTTCTCGGATTAAAAGAAATTAAAGAAGGCATGATCATTCCAGGGGATGGCGCTGCCTATTATGAAACTCACTTCGAAGTTGTTACCTTTAAGCCGGAATTGCAAGAAGTGCTCATTGGTAATATCAAAGATATCGCAGATTTTGGAGCCTTTATCACCCTTGGTCCAATTGACGGGATGATTCACATTTCCCAAACCATGGACGATTTCGTGAGTTTCGCAAAGGATAAAGTTCTCTCAGGGAAAGAATCAAATCGCTCATTAAAAGTCAATGATGTCTGCATCGCCAGAGTCATTGCAGTTTCCTTTAAAGATGTCACCAATCCCAAACTCGGCTTAACGATGCGTCAGCAAGGCCTCGGAAAGTTGGAATGGATTGAGGACGATCATAAAAAAGAATCCAAAGAAGCTGAAAAGCCAGAAAAGTCTGAAAAGCAAGAGAAAAAAGAAACCAAGAAAAAGTAGATGATGCCATATGAAAAGAAAAGTATGTAAACAATGTAAACTGTTTGTGGAAGGCGCTGAATGCCCCATCTGCAAATCTGCAAATTTTTCCAGCAACTTCAAGGGAAGATTGCACATCCTTGACGCTAAAAACTCAGCTATCGCAAAAAAAATTGGCATGGAAGCTGACGGAGAATATGCCATTAAAGTACAATGAACCTTGAAATAACTGAAAAATCCAAAAACCCACTATTGGGTAGAACACTGTTGCAGGCAACGATCTCTTTCGAGAATAAAACTCCATCTAATACGGATGTAGCCAAGCAGATCGCGCAAACTCTGAACACCAAAGAAGAGCTTGTCGTGATGAGGAACATCTACACTAAATATGGAGAACATACTGCTTCCGTGAAAGCATATGTGTATGATACCGCTGAAGCATTAAAGCGGGCCGAAATTATTACGCGCAAAAAAAGAGAAGCGGATAAAAAAACGGTACAAGAAGCACGACAGAAAGCATACGAAGAGAAAAAAGCTGCAGCACCACAAGCTGAAGCGAAGGCATGATCATGGCAGAAAAAAAACCCTACCAACTGCATAAATTGTACGATAAAGGCAAAGCCAGAAACAAAACCTGCCCAAAATGCGGAAGTGGCCATTTCTTGGCAGCCCACAAAAATCGCTTAACATGCGGTAAATGTAACTACACAGAATTCTTAGCCAAGAAAGAATAATTCTGGTATACATTCTACGTCCGATCAGCGTTAATAGGCTCGAGGCCTCTTTTCGATGTCAGAAATAAAGACCATATTTTTCTCGTATATAACTGAATATTGTACTCTATAATCACCAACTCTTACTCTAAATATTTTTTCTTTCCTGTTGACAATCCGTTTCACATCGGTAGGAAACGGGTCCTGGCTTAATTTTTCAATTCTTTCCAAAATTCTTAAAGCAATACCCTTTTCTGTTTTTTTGAGAAATTTCTTCGCATACGAAGAAAACTCAGCGGTAAACATCTTAGAATCCTAATTCCTTTTTAAGTTGAGAAAGAGGGGTAGTTTTACCTTCTTTTAACTCTTGGAGACTTTCTTCGAATCGTCTACTTTCTTCGGTCGTCATAACAGTATCGGGGTCAAACAGGTGTTTTCTGATAAAAGTAACATCTTGTCTCAGCGATTTTAATTCTTTACGAATTTCCTGAAGAGTAGCTCCTTCTGTCATAGGTAATCACAGCGCCGCTTTCTATATAAATCTTATGGTGCGAAAGCTTTTTATTCTCCGTAAGAACTGACGTGCTATGGCAGAACAACACTACCCAGAACCTGCTTGCGGAGCGCTCATTTTCAACCCAGAAAATAAGATATTCTTGATGAAATCACACAAATGGAAGGGCAAGTATGTTATTCCTGGTGGGCATATCGAATGGGGGGAAACGATGAAAGATGCCATCAAAAGGGAAGCCAAAGAAGAAACAGATTTGGACATTGAAGACCCTCAACTAATCCTTTTTCAAGAATTTATTTTTGATGATGCATTCTACAAAAAGAAACATTTCATATTCTTCGATTTTGTATGCAAAACAAGATCAGCAAAAGTTACCCTCAACGAAGAAGGACAGGAATATGTTTGGGTTAGCATTCCCGAAGCACTACAGTTACCCATCGACCCTTACACAAGAAAAACCATTGAAGAATATTTGAAATTAAAGAAGAAATAAAAAAATATTTTTAATCCAACCCGTCATCATCCGCTTGGAGAATAAGTAAATCTTCCGTTGTTAATTTTTCGCCCCTTTGCAGCTTCCCGCGAACTTCCTCTACACTTGTTGCAATTTTTTGTCTGTCCCTGGCTTCCCTTTCTCTGCGTTTTTCTTCTCGAACAAGGCCAAGCTTGTCTTGGATCTCGTCAATTCGATCTTGTTTTGTTTTTATGTTTTCTAACAATTTTTGAAAGGCATCTTTTTTTTCCGCGAAAGCTTTATACAATTCATCCTCTTTTTTCTTTAACTCATCTATTTCTTTACTACGCAGAATGACTCCCTCGTGAATTTTCTGACTGTCTTGGGCTTTCGTTTGCAGTGCTGCATGATGCGTATCCGCTTCTTTTTTCAAGTCCCTTAACTCTTTGCTCAATTGGGAGCTTTTTTCGAACACTGTGCTTACTTGTTTGAGTTCCTGATATTGTTTTTTTAAGTCCTTGATCTTTTGCATGAGCTTTTTTTCGTTTTCAAAACTCATGACCTCTGTTTCTATTTTCATGTTCAGGGCGTCAATTTGCCTCTTGAGGGCTTCAGGATGAACATTTACTTGGTGTTTTTGCAGAAACTTTCTCTTCTCTTCGCTCACCTTCCTGAGCTCTTCTATTTTTTCGCGCACTGCCTTATTCAAATCTTGTCGTGTTTTTTTTGTATCCGCAACAGCATCTGTTAGGGCATTGCGTTCTTTTCTTGATTCCTTCACCTGCTGAATAAGCTTGCCTATCTGTTGAGAAATAGCTTCTTTTGCTTGAAAGGCTTGTTCTTTTTGGTCTTTCAACTCTTGTAATCTCGTACGCAATTCACTCAAATCTTTTTTGAGGTCATTGAGTTCTTGATGCAAAGCTTCGTCCACCATTCGTCCGAATAACCCAAAGGAAGATGCTTAGGCATCCCCTCACAGGCTATTTATCCGAAGAGTGCGCCAAGTCCTGCTGCTGCTGATTCATCAGTTTTCTTGGTGTCTTTCTTCTCTTCTTTCTTTGCTTCTCCACCTGGGTGAGCTGCTGCCGCGACTGGCGCTGCAACTGCTACGGGGACTGCTGCTGCTTTTTCGATGGCTTGATCAATGTTAACTCCTTCAAGTGATGCTATCAGGGCTTTCACTCGAGATTCGTCAACTTTGACGCCCGCAGCTTCAAGTACCTTCTTTATTTTTGCTTCTTCAATTTTTCCACCTGCTTTGTGGACGAGCAGGGCTGCGTAGATGTATTCCATAACTTTACCTCCGATAAATGTTATAATTTTGCTTCTTCTTTCAGGCTCAACATCTGCCTGTATGCTTTCGCGAGCAATTGATCTGCATTTTCTTTTGTGATAATATTACATTCAAGGGCAAGCCCGCGAGCATCACGGTATGCTTTCTGAATAAGCAGCTCCCTATTTTCTTTAGTGGCGAATGCCGCCTCGACGGATAAATTGATTCCGTACTGCGCAGCTCTCGTAAGATCTGCCATGAATTTTGTTTCGTCAATATCAAGTACTTTTTTGTCAAAGATGTCTCCGTGCTCATAGACTGCTACAAGGTCTAACCCAATCGTCATGGGGTTGATTCCCAAGCGTAGGAGCATGGCTGCAAGGGGTTGTGAGATTGCTTGTCCTTCTTTGCATACGAGGCAATCCTGCATAATTGCAATTTTTCCAGCGTCCACTTTTGTTTTGATCCCTAACGCGCCTAATTCTCCGATAACCGGCCCGGGAAGAAAACTGGTTTTTCCTGCGGGAACAACGAGATCGTTAGGTGCCATTTGTCCCGGCTTTGCGGGGGCTTTACTTTTGCTTTTCTTGATAATTTTAAATAAGGTAAATGGATTTTCTCTTGTAAACAACAACGCTGGCATTCCTTTGAGTTTTTCTTCAATCTTTTCAATGCCTGGTTTATCTTTTTTTGTTGCTGCGATGGCTAACTTCATAAGCCTTCTTTTCGTCATGAAAATTTCAACTTTTCCCCTTAGGGTTGAACGCATCACAGCCAATTGCTTCGCTGGCATGTTCTCTAAGTTCACTGCTGCAATGATAGGATATTCTTTGATGAGTTTGATTAGGCGTGCAACAACATCTTTTTTGTATTTCGCGGGTTCGGTTTTGTAATTCATTGTGCCTCACCCGTTTCTGCCTTTTGTTTCCTCGCAATTTTTTTCTTTGCTATCTCTGCTTTACCAGCAGCACCTACAACAAGAGGTGCGCTCATGGTCGTCTTGAGGAGTATGTTTTTGATATTGTTTTGTTCTGCGGGCAATGCGTGAACTACAGTGTTGTAGATGGTGAGCATGTTGTCAATAACTTGGTTTTCATCCATGCTTTCAGTTCCAACTCTGGCCTTTACTGCGTATTCTGTTTTTGCTTTGACGTGCACAGTTTTTTGCAGTTTATCACATGTCAGTGTAAGGTTTGCGTTTGGTGGGACAACACATCCTGCTTTTGGGTTTGGCATTTTTCCTTTTGGTCCTAAGATTCTACCGAAGAATTTTGCAACTGTTGTCATGATGTTTGCTTGTGCAATAAAGAAATCGTAGTCAGAGGAAATTTTCTTGATGTCTTTTTTTGTTAAACGTTCAAATTCTTCTGTGGTTATCACTTTGTCGCATACTTTTTTTGCTTGTTCAAGCATTTCTAGGCCTATTAATGCGCAGATTTTTCTTTTCTTTCCATTTGAGAAATTAAGATTGATATAGAGGTCAACTTGCTGATCCGTTTGTTTCAAGTTGATATCCTTTAAGTTGATGATGAGGTCTATTGACTGCGTAAATTTTCTTTTTGGAGAACTAGCCTTCAGAGTCTGCAGTGCTTGTATAAAATCTTGTTTTTCCATTTGGTATCCTCCTAGTCGGCTAAGCCACTAGTACTTGGATTTCATACAGAACTTTGCTTGGGTTTATAAAAGTTGTTGTTGGAGAATTATTTGCAATATTGGTATTAATAAGAAAAAGAAGATACAAAACAAAACATTTAAATAGTTACCAAAAGCTACCAAAGGATATCAGGTGGTAACATGGATAAAAATCAAAGAAAATCAAAATCAATCCAACTCGGGCTTAGACTAGATAATGACATGCTAGAAGAAATTCAAAGATTATCAGTGTGGGAGGGGATTGACAAAATTACTTGGATAAAAAGAACAATATCTGACAAGATTAGAGATAAAATGGGTGAAATGGCTGATGAAATCAAAGAAGATTATATCAAATCAAGAATGGATGACCAAGCGTATCTTGAATTGATGCACCTAAAGAATGTTCCACCCGACATAAAAGAGGTAAGGAAGAAACTATTGGAAAAATTTTTGAATAACGACTAACCAAATAAACAATCCAACAGAAAGAAAAGCGGACACATAAAAAAGTAAAAACACAGCTTATCAATTTTTTTAATAAAAAATAAACGGGGGCATAAAAATGGTAAAAACTTACATAAACAAAAATGGGTATAGATGCTTCGCAGATAGCGGTAAACAAGTCTCAAGATGGGTTGCCGGAAAAAAATTGGGCAGACCATTGCGTCGAGGAGAAGTGGTTCATCACGGTTTTCGTGGAAAACAATGTAACGACCAAGGTAATATTTGGGTATTTAAAAATCAGTCAGAGCACATAAAAAAAGCACACTCGCGAAAAAAGAGTTGGTTTTAACACAGTTCACACTTTTGACATGACCGATTTAAAAATACCTGAAGAAAAAAGAGTGATTTTAGATGATGACCTTAACAATATTAAGGTTATCGCGGGTCCGGGGAGTGGTAAGACCACTTTGATTGTAGAAAAAATTAAAAGGTTGGTTAAAAAGGGAGTTCTACCAGAGAAGATATTAGTCATTACATACACCAACAAAGCAGCTGATGATCTCGCAAGGAAAATATTTGAAGAATTACCAGACAAAAAAGGATTTTATGTTTCTACAATTCATTCTTTTTGTACGAAATTCATGCGTGAGAATAACACCTATTTTCCAGAATTTAGAGATTTCCGGGTTTTGGATGAACTAGGGCAGTTTCTGTTTATTGTCAAATTTAATAACTCAATTAGGTCAGAAGAACTCCCCTTGATGAGAAACTCAATTCTGTCTTTGAAAAACTATTTTGGCAGGATAAAGGACAATTACGCTTTGTCGGATTTAAAAGATAAAGAGAATGCGATTTTGAAGAGCTACTTAAACTACTGCCAATTATTAAAAGATAACAAAAAATTTGATTTTGGAGATTTAATTCACACGGTGATTGATAAAATAAATGAGTCTCCTGATTTAAAAAAAATAGCAATTAACAAATTTGGCTATCTGTTTATTGATGAATATCAAGATATAAACAATTCTCAAGAGCGGCTCATTGAATTATTTTATACTCCGAATAATAAAATCATGGTTGTTGGGGATGTAAATCAGAGCATTTATGGATTTAGGGGAAGCGACATTACAATAATTATGAACTTTGAAAAAACATTCAGTAAATTTCATCCAGTAAAAACATATTTTCTAAAGACCAACTTCAGGTCCACTCAGAAAATAATTGACTTATCTAACTCTTTTTTTAAACTTACTAAAGAAAAATGCATCGATGGAAATTATGATGCGAGGGTAGACAAAATAACAAAACCAGGAACTATCACGAAGTTAAATATTTATGATAATGAATCAGATGAAGCAGAGTCCATCGTTAAATATTTGTTAACATTAAGGAAAGATAATAAAAATATTAATCTATCCGATGTGGCTATTTTATTTAAAAGCGTAAAAAAAGATGCTAAACTTATTATTCAAGAATTAAAGAAGAATGGTCTTGATTACGAAGTAATTGGTGATGGCGGTCTTTTTGAAGTTGATTACGTAACTGCTATACTAAACTGTTTTGGACAATTGATTAGAGGAGAGGATATATCTGATGATCTACTTAAAATATGTGTTGCTAAAGAATCTAAAAATTGTGAGAAACTAAAAGAATGTACACCAATAAAGATACTCTATTTCATATTTGAAAATTCTAAATTTATTAAAGAAAGTATTGAAAAAAATAAAGAGGGTATACTATTCAATTTAGGTGCGTTAACTAGAATTTTCGATCAAAATATTCAAACATTTGGAAATTCTGATTTAGAAGTTTTTGTCAAAGGATTAAATTCACTTGACGAATCATTTTTAGATACTAATCAACCTACACAAAAAGAAAATAATTCTATCAAAATATTGACTTTACATAAATCAAAAGGATTGGAATTTCCAGTAGTCATTATTCCTAGTATCACCAAGAAAAAATATTACGCCAAGAACGGGGATTTAATTCATGACTTATTTAAAAATTACATTCCTGAAGATGATTTAAAAAGAGCTTTCTATGTTGGGATAACAAGAGCAAAACAGGCGCTATTTTTGTCATATTATGAGGAGCCATCTGAATTTATACTTGATTTAAGAAAAAATGACGGATTATTATCTGTAGAAGAAAGTCATCATGGTTCTGGTTTAAACAAATTTTTCAAAGAAGAAGTTAAAGAAAACCTCGTTATCGAGCCAACCCAAATAAAAAAAGAGGTGCTAAATTTAACATATTACAAACTTATTGAATTCTGGAAGTGTAACTTTGCTTATAAACTAAGATTTCACAATAATTTCATCCTGCCATACACTGGAGAATTAAGTTACGGTTCCGATATTCATAACTTATTATGGCAGATTAACACCATTATAAAAGATAAGCATACACTAGACATCGAAGAAATATCCGGATTATTGGATGAAAAATATCGTGATGGGTTTAAAAAACACAGAAAAAGAATTGAAAAATACTTGAAAAACTTGAACAAAGAATTAAAGAATATAGTGACGCCTGAATTACCATTCGATTTTATTAAATATGGTGCCTTAATTAAAGGAAGAGTTGATCTATTAGTAAAAAATTCCGATGGGGGATACACAATAATCGAGTTTAAATCAGGACATTATCATGATGCAAAATCCGGAAACAAAAGGGATGATTTTCTTAAAGCAGCAATAGCTCAGATAGAGGTGTATGCATTAGCATTAAAATGCAATGTCACCAAAGGGATTGTTTATTTTTTTGGAGATGGTTATAAAAAAGAAATTTTGATAAACAAAAAAGAGATGGATTTAAAACTTTTTGAAACAATAGCTAAAATAAGAAATCAAGAATTTAATCCAACTGATAAAAAAGAAGTTTGCAAAGGATGTGTGCTCGCAATAAATAATATTTGTCCTTTTAACAAAAATAAGAGCAAAAATATTGTGCTTGATGAAGATTGTGAACTAGATAATGAAAAGGATCGTATTAACCAACTGTTTTAAGAAATGCGCGCGCTTATTTTTTTCAATATAAAACAAACGGAGGTGTAAAAAATGGTAGCATTATGTCCGAAATGTAAAAGAGGTCATCTACGTGCACAAAGAAGAAAAGCTATGTTTGGAACTTTTGAGTCCACATATCAATGTGATGCATGCGCATATATTGATGGCTAATAACACAAGCTTTACCAAATGGATTAAATTGTTTGCTCATTTTTATTAACTATCAGAGTAACACCAGAACTTATCAATCGGCTAAGACATAAGATTATAGCATACAACAATTAGGAAAGACGGAGGTAAAAAAATGGCATACTACACATATATGCTAGGATGTTATAAAAAAGGAAAGGGTTTTACCAATTTTTATATAGGGCAAACAAACAATCTCTATGCAAGGGTTGGAGAACATATAAAAAATGTAGAATCAAGAAATACCAATAGTTATACTGGCAGATTTGATTATATTCGGCTCGTTTGGAATAAA
>JAGWAF010000047.1 GCA_018302085.1 Candidatus Woesearchaeota archaeon
CTTTACGAGGTAAACCGTCATTCAAAGAACACTCGAAAAGCAAAGCTTTTCGGTGTGCCAAAAATGCCAAACATTTTTGAGCATGGTGGAATTTTTAGCGTTTAAAAACGACCCAAAAAAATATCAAAAAAACTGCAAAATAAAGAAAACGAAAGAAAAGAAAAAGAAAAAAAAGATTATTTGCAATAAGCAAAAATAAAAAAAGATAATTTTTTATATAAAATTTATAATGATGATAATAACAGAAAAATAAAGCGATAAAAAAATAAGATTCAGAAACCAAAAAAATCCAAAAAACAAAAATAACAAAAAGAAAGCATAAAAAGAAAATAAAAAAACAATTCCAAAAAAATCATTTTTTTCATTTTAATCATTACAAAGTTATAAAGAAAAACAACTATTGAAAATAAATCGATTTTGCGTTAACGTCGAAAAAAGATTTCTTTCTATAAATCTCAAACATCATTTTTCCAAACAGATTTTCAAAACATAGAGATTTCAAAACAGAAATGTTTAAATAGGAGAAAAAACTCGCCAATCACTAAATCTAGTGGATGCGGTGAAAGGATAACACAAGATGTTGTGTGTTTACCCCTTCTCGGAGCTTTTGAGAGAGAGGAGAGTAGATTCGATAACAGCGTGAGCTCTGGGTGACTTCAGCCATAACAACTAAAGACAAAAGGAGAGTCTGGTGTAGCAATCCCGCGCTACTTTACAAAGCCCGAACAAGATGCATTCTCATCCTTCAAATATGCACTGCGTACTTCCACAATCAGAAATCCTGATGGCAGTATTGTGTTTGAATTAAATGATATTGAAATTCCTGAACATTGGAGCCAAGTTGCAACAGACATTCTCTCACAAAAATATTTGAGAAAACAGGGAGTACCCCAATACGATGCAGAGGGCAATCCTATTCTAGACGAAAGTGGGAATCATGTCAAAGGTTGCGAGCATAGTGTAAAACAAGTTGTGCATCGCCTCGCGGGATGCTGGCGTTATTGGGGAGAACGTTTTGGTTACTTCAAAACGGAAGCAGATGCGCAATCGTACTATGACGAAATGGTATACATGATGTTGAACCAGTCTGCAGCCCCTAATTCTCCTCAATGGTTTAACACGGGCTTGCACTGGGCGTACGGCGTCTCTGGTCCCGCGCAAGGACATCATTATGTGGATCCTGAAACGAAAGAGTTAACCAAAAGCAAAGATGCATACTCCCGTCCACAAGCTCATGCGTGTGCAGACTATTTTACACAACTCTACACCGAAGAGGGAACAAGGTATATAGGAGAAATCGTAGAAAAAGATTTGAAAGACCTCAAAGTTTTTGATGGTGAAAAATTTGTTAAAATCCTCGCTACAAAAAACAATGGGGAAAAGGAAGTATACCGGATTCGACTGAAAAATGGAAATTATGTCGATTTAACAGACGATCACATCGTTCTTTCCGCAGAAAAAAGGCATAAGGAAGGTGGAAATTACACATGGAAAGAAGTTAAAGAATTACAAACGGGCCATAAGCTCCAGCAGCCTCTCGTTTTAGAAGTAAAAGAGCAGAATGTATTCAGCGAAGCATTGGCAAAAGCAAGATTGGCTGGGTGGATTATTGGTGATGGCTCCGTTGGCGTTTACCAAAATGTCATGCGCATGGAGATTATTACGATTAATGAACAAGAATACGAATCGGTAATAGAAGATTTGAAAGAAGTGTTTGGCGAAGGTGTTTCGTATTGGGTAACAAGTTTCAAAGCACAAAATGAGAATATTGATGGAAAACGTATCCATTTATCCGGAAAAAAATTACATGAGTTAGTTGAAGCATACGAATTGAGAACAAAAAGTATTACTGCAAAAGTGCCAAAAAAAATAGTGTACGGTTCCGCACAAGAAAAAAGGGAATTCCTTAAAGCTTTATTCCAGGCAGATGGCTGCGTAAGAATCCGACAAGAGGAAAACTCAGGAAATATTTGTTTAACAACAGCATCCCGGTCATTGTCAGGGGGAGTGCTGCAGCTGCTTAATTCTTTGGGGATCTATGCAAGAATATCCAAAAATCCTGATCCCAGAGAAAACAGACATGGCACAGAACAAGTCACCGTTGCGTACGGTAGTGCACGAGAGCAATACCAAGAACAAATTGGCTTCATCAGTTTAGAAAAACAAGAAAAATTGCAGTTGCTCAATAAGATAATTACTAGATCAAAAACATTGCCCATAATTCGTGAAGAGTCAATAGTCTCCATAGAAAAACTTGGCGTAAGAAACGTGTATGACATACAAACAGAGAGTGGAAAATTCCTTGGTAATGGAATCGTGGTACACAACTGTTTTATTCAAAGCGTGACCGATGATCTGGTGAATGAAGGGGGCATCATGGACCTGATCATGAGAGAAGCGAGAATTTTCAAGTATGGAAGTGGAACAGGAAGTAATTTCAGCAAAATTCGGGGCTGCGGAGAACCGCTCAGTGGCGGAGGCATTTCCTCAGGCCTAATGTCTTTCTTAAAAATCAACGACCGTGCTGCCGGTGCAATCAAGAGTGGGGGGACAACAAGAAGAGCAGCAAAGATGGTTTGTCTTGATTTAGATCATCCCGATATTGAAGAGTTTATCACGTGGAAAGTAAAGGAAGAGCAAAAAGTTGCAGACCTTGTTGCAGGAAGCAAAATTTGTTCCGAACTCTTGCAGCATGTTCTTGATGTGTGCAAAGAAGAGAATACAACAAATATTAAAGAAAGTCAAAATTTGAAAGCTGCCGTAAAAAAAGCGATTATGCAACACGTCCCCATGAATTTTATTTTGAGAGCTCTAAAACTTGCAGAGCAAGGAAGGTACGAATTAAATTTCCCCGTATTAAACACTGACTTCCAGGGGGAGGCCTACCTCACTGTGAGTGGACAAAACAGCAACAATAGTATTAGAATTCCCAACGCTTTCCTTGATGCACTTAACAGAAATGGGGATTGGGGATTAGTAAGAAGAACTGACAGGAAAATTGCAAAAACGATCAGGGCGAAGCAACTTTGGGATGATATTGGATATTGTGCATGGGCGTGTGCAGATCCCGGAGTACAGTACGACGATACAATCAATGAGTGGCACACATGTCCTAAAGATGGAAAAATAAACGCTAGTAATCCGTGCAGCGAGTTCATGTTTTTAGACGATACGGCGTGCAACCTTGCAAGCATTAACCTCACAAAATTCCTCGACGATAAAACTGGAGTCTTTGACGTCAAAGGATACATGCATGCCATTCGCCTCTGGGCGATCACGTTAGAAATTAGCGTGCTCATGGCTCAATTCCCCAGCAAAGAGATTGCCATGAAAAGTTACGAGTTCAGAACCCTGGGATTAGGCTATGCAAATTTAGGCAGTCTTCTCATGAAGTTGGGAATTCCCTACGACAGTAACGAAGCCAGAACCATGTGTGGAGCCATTACTGCGATAATGACAGGAGAAGCTTACGCAACGAGCGCTGAGATGGCACGCGTGTCAGGTCCCTTCCCTGGATACACTTCTAACAAGGATGACATGCTTCGAGTAATTCGTAATCACAGAAGAGCTGCTTACAACGCTCCTGAAAATGAGTACGAAAATCTTACTGTGAAACCTCAGGGCATTAACGCAGATCTTTGCCCTGAAGATTTGTTGAATGCGTCCCGCGAGTGTTGGGACAGAGCCCTTGAAGAGGGAGAAAAGTATGGTTACAGAAATGCGCAAGTAACAGTGATCGCGCCCACAGGAACAATTGGATTGTTAATGGATTGTGACACAACTGGCATTGAGCCTGATTTTGCTATTGTGAAATTCAAAAAACTTGTTGGCGGAGGTTACTTCAAGATCGTCAACCAAAGCGTGCCAGCCGCCCTGAAGAGGTTGGGCTACAGCCTTGCAGAAATTAGTGCAATTGAACAATATTGTATAGGGACAGGAACGTTACAAGGATGCCCGCACATTAACCCCACGACCCTCAAGGAAAAAGGATTTACTGATGAAAAAATTAAAGCCTTGGAAGATCACATGAAAAATGTTTTTGAATTAAAATTTGCATTTAACAAGTTTATTTTGGGAGAAGAGTTCTGTAAAAGCCTTGGCTTTGCAGAGGAGCAATTGGCAAATCCTGATTTTGACATGATTGAGGCGTTAGGATTTACAAAACAACAAATCAAAGAAGCGAATGATTATGTCTGCGGAAGAATGACTCTCGAACAGGCACCGCATCTTGCAAAAGAACATTATGCTGTGTTTGACTGCGCGAATAGGTGCGGCAAATATGGACAAAGATTTATTGCTCCCCACGGACATTTGAAAATGATGGGAGCTGCACAGCCATTTATTAGCGGAGCAATTTCAAAAACAATCAATATGCCCCATGAGTCAAATGTTGAGGATATTAAAGAAGCATACCTCCAAGCATGGCAACTCATGATCAAGGCTGTTGCATTATACAGGGATGGTTCAAAACTTTCCCAACCTTTGAACGCCACAAACGGGCAAGAACAATACTTGCTCCTTCTTGAGCAAGAAGAGGATGTGGACGAAACGATAGGCCCCCAACAAGTACAAGCTGCAATACAGCAAATAATTTACAAAAAAGCATTGCCAAAAAAACGTGGCGGCTTCACTCAGGAAGCGTTGGTGGGGGGCCATAAAATTTTTCTTAGAACAGGAGAGTACCCTGATGGAAGTTTGGGAGAAATTTTCATTGATATGTACAAAGAGGGCGCGGGTTATCGCGGATTAGTAAACTGCTTCGCTGTGCTGGTGAGTAAAGCCTTGCAGTACGGCGTTCCCCTCAAGGAATTGGTCGAAACCTTTACGTACACCAAGTTTGATCCCTCAGGTCCTGTGCAAGGTCATGAAAACATTAAGATGTCAACATCAGTGTTAGATTATATATTTAGAGTTCTCGGGTACGAATATTTAGGAAGAAAAGACCTCGTCCACATCACCGGTGAACAACTGGGAAAAACTCAATTGACAAGGCCAGAGCTCATGAAAACACGCCAAATGATGTTGACAGAAGTTCATGAAGTGCTCGGGAATGGTGAGGAGATTGAGCATAGCATCATGATTGATACCGTGCAGAAAAAAATCAAAGAGGCAAAATCAAAGGGCTACACCGGAGAACAATGTTTGCAATGTGGTTCCATGAGAGTTAAGAGAAACGGTGCCTGTTCATTGTGTGAGGACTGCGGCACAAGCTCGGGTTGTAGTTAGAAATAAAGTGCTATCGCAAAGAAAAGTTAGGCTTTTCTTGCGCACGAAATCTGATTTCGTTGCGCCTTGGAGCAGGATCAGAAAAACGACCGATTCGATGAAAATCAGATTGGATTTTCAGCGTGCTAGAAATGCTTTGCATTTCTTCGCACATGCAGGTCGTTTTTCGCGAAGTCTACGACAAGGGAGCAGTTAACCTCCGCGATAGCACAAAAAAAAGAAATAGAAAATAAAGAAATAAAAAAGTGATAGAAAAAATAAAAAACTAACAAAACATGAAATGCCCATTTTGTAACGAAGCGGAAACAAAAGTTGTTGATTCTAGAGAGGCTGAAGAGTCTGAAGTTATTCGTAGAAGGAGGGAATGTATTTCTTGTAACGAACGCTTTACAACGTATGAGCGCTTAGAAAAACCAACATTGCTTGTTATAAAGAAAGATAAAACAAGGGAAAGTTTTGACAGGGATAAATTGATGAAGGGTATGATGAGAGCCTGTGAAAAAAGGCCCATCGCCGCAGAAAAAATTGAACAGACAATGGATCAGATTGAAAAGGAGTTGCGAAACACGACAACAGGAGAAGTGAGCAGTCAATTGATCGGCCAATTGGTGATGCACCACCTCCAAAAGTTGGATGAAATAGCTTATGTCCGTTTTGCGTCTGTGTATCGAGAGTTTAGAGACGCACAACAGTTCATGAAAGAGCTTCAGGCAGTGATACAAAAGAAACCATTAGAAAAGGCACCGAAGTTAACCGTTCACATCGAATAAGAATTTCTTAGGTGTCAAAAACCACCAATCAATAGGTTGGTGGCATGTGTGACATGCCACTATAAACAGTGGTTTTTGAGCACGCCAAAATTCCGCGTGCCCATCGTGGTTTACGAAGTAAACCACCATTCAAAGAACACTCGAAAAGCAAAGCTTTTCGGTGTGCCAAAAATGCCAAACTTAAAAAAATTAAAAAAGATCAGTCGTATAACAGCGATGAATGATAAAGAAAAAGTAGAAAAAATTGAAGAGTTGACAAGACTCAAAAAAGCAGGTCTTGGTTTTGTACAAATTTTCTGGGGAAATGGAAGGGGAAAAACAACCGCGAGTTTAGGAACTTCTTTGCGCGCGTGCGGTAATGGTTTCAAAGTTCATCTTATACAATTTCTTAAGAATGGAGTTGGTGATCCCGAAATTGATTTTCCGGGAGAGATAAAATCTTTGGAAAGATTTCCTAATTTTACTTACAGACGTTTCGGAACAGGAGGTTGGGTTGTTGGAAAACCAACAGAGGCACAAATTCGGGAGGTAAAAAAAGCCTTTGACTACCTCAAATCTTGTTTTGAAAAAGAATACGATATTATTGTAGCTGATGAGATTTTATACGCAATCCAGTTGGGCCTTCTCACAGAAGATGAAGTGATTCAAATGATCGATGAGAAACCAAAAAACAAAGAACTTATCTTAACTGGTTCCCACAAACCATTTCCTAAACTTTTTGCAAAAGCACACCTTGTCACAGAGATTAAAAAAGTGAAGCACCCTTTTGATCAGGGCTACATTGCAAGAAAAGGATTGGAGTATTGAACATTATTTAATGCCTGGATATGAGCGATTTATAATCACAAAGTTTAAATATAGTTTCTACGATCAATCATCGTTCACACGAGGTGTATACTATGAAAAACCAAATCATGCTCCCTTTTATCATCATCGCCCTGCTTGTTTTCAGCGGCTGTACTACTTCTGTTGACCAAGCCGATCAAGTTAAGGATCAAACTGCAAAAGTAGAATTGTCCTTCAAAGAGCAAGGCAATGTTGGAAAAGTTGTTCCTTCCGAAATCGCTTATCAGATGAGGCAACAAAGTGAAGATATTGTTATCGTTGATGTCCGAGAGAAAGAAGAATGGGACGCGGAGCACATTCCCGGAGCAGTATGGATTCCACATAGCAAACTCAAAGAAAATGATGAGGGGGCGTGGCAGTTTTTGGAAACCCTGGCACAAACTCACAAGTATGTTTTTGTCTACTGCGGTGCAGGGCACAGGAGTGGGTTTATTGCATTAAAAGCTCAGGAAAAAGGACTGAGCAACACTTATAATCTCGATGGGTTTTCTTTCTGGAAACCAAAATATCCCATTATTAAAGGCGAGTCTAATCCAGATAAAGAAGCAAAAATAATTCACCTGGATGAAGCATACTATTATTTCACCACATTTACAGACGTTGATTTTGTTGACGTAAGGGAGATAGAGTCCATTGAAGCTACAGGGGGTAATAAAATCAAAGGAGCGAAATGGATACCCCTCTCCGAATTAGGAAAACGATTGGAAGAAATAAACTGTGACCGTGATACAGTTTTTATTTGCGAAGGCACTTGGGATGGTGGGGAATGTTCAGCAAGCCCTGCAGCAGCTAAGATATCCATTGAAAGGAAGGGTTGTAAAGCAGGAAAAATGAAGTACCTTTTAGAAGGGCACGGGGCATGGGAGGCAGCTGGCTATCCTGTAGAAAAAGTGAAATAAAATTTGGGAGAGAATATGAAAAACGTAAAAACAAAAGGGAGCAAAAAGTTACCTTTTTTTATGATTTTTCTTTCTCTGGTAGGCATCGTCATTTCTGTATATTTGGCGTACACGCATTATATGCCTCCCGAGGGGGGTTCTGGCTGTGACTTGAGCGAAAACATATCCTGTTCTCTTGTCAATACCAGTGTTTATTCCGAAGTGTTTGGCGTTGCTGTCGCACTTTTTGGCATCATCTGGTTTGTCCTCTCTATTCCCATCTGCTGGAAGGCATTCTCTGACACGAAGAAAAGCGTTTTAGCGTTCTTTACCTGGAGTATTCTTGGATTACTTTCTGTGATTTATCTCGTCATTGCTGAGATTATTTTACGCTCACTCTGTCCATACTGTACAATTGTTCATGTCATAGTCATCACTTTTTTTGTAATCTCGCTGATCCTCATAAAAAGATGCAATGTCAAAATTACTCTTGGGGGAATGTGGCAGCAATCAAAAGGATGGATCATCTTAGGAGGTATTCTCTCCATTCTTCTGGTTATACTTTTTAATGTTTTTCCAGAACCTGTACAGAACGCTGACGCTTTTGCGCAGTGTATAGCTTCAAAGGGCATAAAGATGTACGGCTCTTATGTCTGCTCTGGCTGCTTAGCTCAAATAAAAATGTTAGGCGGCCATGAGGGATCTTTTAGGTTCGTTGAATATATTGAGTGCCATCCTAAAGGCCCAAATCCTCAAACAGACCTTTGTTTAAAAAGAAACATTCAAAAAACCCCAACATGGATTCTTGAAAAGGATAATGAAGAAATAAAACGCCTTGAAGGATTTCAAAGCTTTGAGGACTTATCTGAATTTTCCGGATGTCCTCTTAATGGACTCTCATAAATCCAAGGATAATGTTACTGTTTGCAACAAAGTCAACTGTTTTGTTATTTTCTAAGATACTGTTTTCTCTTCCCTTCGTCAAATCGTTCAATTGCATAGCGTAGCATCGTTCTTGGCATTGTACGATAATGTTTTTTCAAAAAGACCTCTTCAACATTCTGATCTCTTTTTCCAATTTCCCGCAGCATCCATCCTACTGCTTTGTGAATGAGATCATGATCGTCATGTAATAAAAGTGAGCTAATCTTTAGCGCATCTTCAAATTGATCATTTTTAATAAAATAAAACGTAGAAACAATTGCAATGCGTCTTTCCCAAAGGTTATTTGATTTCGCGAGGGTGAAGAGCATTTTTTTATCATTTTTATAATTATTTTTATTATTTTTTTTGTCACTATTTACCTCCCTCCTTTTATCATTACTTTTGCCGTTATTTTCATCATTATCAAAAAGATACGCCCCGACAATTTTATCTGCGGAAAGATCAACGAGGTCCCAATTATTTATTTTTCTAGCGTTTTTCCAATAAAAATCAAAAATGTTTTTTCTTTCGTTTTGATCTTTAGTTTTTTGAAAGTTATGAACCAAAATGAGCAATGCGATAAGCCTTTCTTCGTGGACAGGACTTTGCAACAGAACTGAAATGCTGTCAAAAGAGAGAAGATTAAACTGTTTTGCGATGTTTCTTGATTCAGGAACTGTTAAGCCGACAAACTGATCTCCTTCCCCATACTCCCCTTTTCCTGTTTTGAAAAAGCTTGCGTTGACCTTGGCACGTTGGGGATTTCTTTTTCCGTTAATTTCCAGACGTATTTGTTTGAGTACACCGAGCATGGTCCAAAAAAAAGACGAGAGTATATAAATCTTAAGCCAAAATCCTTATAAATACTTGAATAATTCTTGAAACATGATAATCCTGGGACTTACTGGCACATTTGGAGCTGGGAAAAGCACTCTTGCGGAGATCCTGAAAGAGAGAGGTTACCAGCAACTGGTTATGTCAGATGTTCTTAGAGAAGAACTGCGTATGCAGGGCAAACAAGAAACGCGAGATAATCTTTTTGTTATAGCAAACGAACTGCGAAAAAAGTATGGGGCAAGCATTATAGTTGAAAGACTTGTGGAAAAAGCGCAGAAAGAAAATTTGAAAAAAGTGATTATTGACGGCATCCGCACCCAAGGGGAGATTGAAGCTATTAAAAAGTATCATGGGCGAGTCATTGCGGTAGATTCCTCTTTAGAAATTCGTTATCAAAGAATAGTGAGAAGAGGCTCATCAAAGGATGATATCACTTTCGAAAAGTTTAAGGAGCAGGAAAAAGCAGAAAATCTGCAGGAATGTATTAAAAAAGCTGATTACGTTATTTTTTGCGATGGAAATGTTGATGATCTAAAAAAAGAAGCTGAAAAGATGATAAATACATTAAAGTTATAAAAATGATATAGCAAAAGAAGTCATCACAGGGTCATGGCCTTGGAGTAAAATCAGGAGAATAGCCGATTGTTGCAGGCTGTTCGACGCGCCATCTCCGATCAACGGAGGAGCAGGTCTCCGCCATGACCCACAAAAAGAAAAGTTATAAAAAGTGTACATCATCATCTTGTGACATGGGGCAAACTGATACAATGACAGAATATAAACGACCAAGTTGGGATGAATATTTTTTGAACATTGCTAATGAAGTTGCAAAGAGGGCAACGTGCGACCGCGGAAGAAGCGGCTGTGTCATTGTTAAAAATAAGCACATTCTTACAACAGGGTATGTAGGTTCGCCACGAGGAATAGCACATTGCGATGAAGTAGGGCACCTTTTCAAAAGTGTTACTCATGATGATGGAAAAACAACTCAGCATTGTATGCGAACAACTCATGCAGAGCAAAATGCAATCTGTCAGGCTGCAAAGTTAGGCGTTCCCCTAGAAGGCGCAACCCTGTATAGCAAGATGGAGCCCTGCGCAGTCTGTGCAAAAATGATTATTAATGCAGGTATTCAACGTGTTGTCTGTGAAAAACGCTACCATACAGCACAGGAATCAAGAGAGCTGTTTAACCAAGCAGGAGTGCAACTCGATGTCATTCATGACGAAGTTGAAAAATACGAGAAGCAGTGAAATATTCACATTATTTTCTTGATATTACTTTTTAATTTGAAAAGATGGCACGCGCGACGGTTACTTAGGCAACGGGTGGTTTAGCCTTCAGCTAGTTACGACTAGGCACCCTCGGTCAATACCTTTCTGCTTTGTCATAACCTAAAACAAGAATATTTTTTCCAGTAACATCTCTCGCTACGTCTAAAGCGACACCTATTCCCGCTTTTGCAGATCTACCTAAATCTTCATGGTTAATAACCCCCTTGTTCCAATCATCAACTAACATAATTCTATCGATTAATTTATTTGCTTCTTTGATATGCGGAAAATCAATTGTTCTTTCCAGCCCATCTTGATTCATCAAACCAGGATATTCGCTTTTTCCTGCTTTTTTTGGTTTATAACCAACTATCAGGGCATCCGCGTTACGCACCCTAAAAACTCTTCCAGGACCGACTATGCTTGAACCGTTTCCAATTCCTCCTACAAATACATCTATTCCTGTTTCTTGTAGAACTTCTCCTGCTATTCCAGCCAGAGAGCATAAAGTTATTTCATTGTTTATGCCTCCCGGATCCATGGAATGATTCAGAAATACTGCCGAGTATCTCTTTATGTTGCCCATAATCCGTTCTCTGGTAAATCCTTGAATATCTTCCTCAGCGGGTGTTGGAAGGATAATTCCTCCTTGCGCTCTAATTGCTTCTATTCTTTTCTGTTTGATAGGATCCTCAGGGATCATAACATAACATTTGTAACCTAGTTCCCTACCAATTCCTGCGAATGAAACTCCCGCAGTTCCAGAGGTAGTTTCTAATACGTTCATTCCTGGTTGTAGCCCTCTATTTTCTTCAAAATGTTTGAATAAAGCAGTATATACCCTGTCATAATGGCTCCCAAATGGATTATCGCATTCTCTCTTTATCCAGATAGTATTCCTATTAGGGACTTTTCCAACATATCTTACCAATGGAGTATTGCCTATTCTTGCTCCCAATTCTTTGTATTTTTGTATTCTTGTTCGTTCCATTTTTATTTCACTACATTCAAGTAGTTATAACAAGAAGTATATAGTTTTATGTTGTCTTATAATAAAACGACATATTTAAATACAAGAACTGCTAAATTAAGAATATGCAAAGAGAAGAAGTATTACAGAACTTTGGATTAACAAAAGCAGAAGTTAAGCTGTATATTGAATTGCTAAGGATAGGAGAAGCTACGGCAAATGAACTTGCTAAACATACAAACACAAATAGAACTTTTGCTTATGATCGGCTAAAAAAGTTGCTGGATTCTGGGATGATCAGCTATGTAATAAAAGACAACAAGAAATACTTCAAAGCGGCTGAACCATCTCAACTGCTCTCAATTTTGAAAGAGAAAGAAGAACAGGTAAGATCTATATTGCCAGAACTTGAGCAATTGAAAAAACCTTATAAACCCGGTCCGAAGGTTGAACTTTTTTCTTCAAAAAAAGGTATAAGCACAGCATTAAACTTGATATTGAGAGAGAAAAAAGAAGTATTAATCCATGGCTCTATGAGCCCATTCATAAAATTAATGGGATCTTATTTCGATATCTGGAATCAAAGAAGAATAAAAGAAAAAATTAAAGCTAAAATTCTTGCAAATGAAAATTTAAGTATACCTTTTTCTGAAATTGATTTATTAAGTGAAGAAGAAAAATCAAATACCGCAACTTTTACTTTTGGAGATAAGATCGTCATTGCGATGTGGTCAGATAATCCTGTTGCGATCTTAATCGAAAGCGAAGAAATTGCTAAAGAAAATGTCCTGTTCTTCAATAGCCTGTGGAATCGAGAAATAAAAATATATTCTGGGATAGAAGGCATACAAAGAGCATGGATGGAGCTAGTATCTAAAAAATCTAAAGAATTAGTAGGTTTTGGTTTTTCGTGGGATTTAGCTCAAATTTATGGAAGAGAGTTCAGCAATAAGTGGCATGAAACAAGAATAAAAAACAATATTCCCGCAAGACTGATTTCTTATGATGATAAAAATTCAAAAAAGTATTTTGATGTTCGAATGATCGAATGGGAAAAATTTAATATTCAATTTTTAGACAAAGACACCTCCGGTCCTGCTTGCATTACACTATCAGACAATTTAATTGTTCAATTCTTGTATACCGAAAAAAAGTTGCGTGTAATTGTCAGCGAAAACAAGGAGATGATTGCAATTTACAAAAAACATTTTGAAAACTTATGGAAAAAATCTAAATTAAAATAGAGTGCGCCCAACCCCTTCTTTCTAGAAAAAATCATCAGCAACTTCACCCAAACAGCAATCCCCAGATCCAACCAAAGAACCGAATAATAAAACTTTCTTCCTCAGGGGCTTCTGAAGAGCATTTCCCATCCACGCAAAAGCCGCTTTTGCACTGATAGTTGTCTTTACAAGTTTTCTCATTGTCTTTAACAGGATACCACTTCTGATCTGATTTGCAATACGCTAACATTCCTTTGACGAGAGTTCTCTCACCGGTAGTATAACATACCCCCGTTTCATCTTTGCAGCCAGGGCATGTGAAGTTTGTTTCCACTTCAGGTTTTTTTTCTACCTCAACACTCGCTGTTGCTGTTTGAACAGGCTTGGGGGGTTGCTTTTGTTTATCAACAATGCTTGAATCAAACGTTATCTCCCTATGACTTGGAGGAATATAGGTTGAAGTTGCACAAGGCTCAACATGAGGATTGCCTGTTGTTCCAAAAACGCAGAGTTCTGAACCATCGAGGTTGTATTTATCAGGTTCTTGGAGCACTTTGGCCGCAACTCGAGTAGCCTCATTAGTATTTCCTGCCACAACGACATAGGCATGACTGTTTGGGCCGTTCAGTGTTTTAATGATTGCGTCCCCTCGATCCGTGAGGTTGCATGAGTCCGTACCCAAAATAAACTTCGTTACTGGATT
>JAGWAF010000090.1 GCA_018302085.1 Candidatus Woesearchaeota archaeon
GTTTTTGTGTAAATAAACCTTTTTCAAGACCATACTGCAATCCTTCTCTGCTTCTTTGTGGAAGTCCATCAACACCCCATATAGGAACAAATTCTAAAGCTTGTCTTGCATTATATTTTCTGAATTCAACTTGTGCAGCATCTACTTGTTCTTGTGTAAATAAACCTTTTTCAAGACCATACTGCAATCCTTCTCTGCTTCTTTGTGGAAGTCCATCAACATCGCTTGTAGGAACAAATTTTAAAGCTTGTCTTGCAATACTCTCTAAATCTTGAGTTTGATCTGCCATTTTTAATTCACCTTACATATAGTTATAACAGCTAGTATTTAAATCTTTCGGTTATTCACTACTCTTAAGATACGATACCAACCTCTAAACTACGCCCGAACCTCAAACTTTGATTTTTTCCCTTCGGGAACGTTGCACTAAAAATCAACCCTTCCAAGTATTCAGGGGCAACTAACAGCGATTAAGCCTCCGCTCCGTTGCACTCCGCTACGCCCTCGCAATTATTTATTATTTTTATTTTAGTTGCTCGGGGAAATTTTCCTACGGAAAACTTCTCTTAATCGCGATGTTATACGCAATTGTCGCGAGAATTAATTTTGGTGGGGGCGCTTCAATAGATTTATAAAAACCGCAATAATCAGAATAAGTATGGATAAGAAAACTACAAATGTTCGTGCTGATGAGTTGAACTATGATAAATATGCGAGCGAAATTTATGATGATGATATTAAGCGTTCAATTCCCGGACACGATGAACTTCACAAAACAATAGAAAAAGTAGTCCGTGAATTTTCACAAAAACATGAAGTAAAGAAGATTCTCGAGCTTGGTATTGGAACAGGACTTACTTCTGAAAAGATACTTAAACTCATTCCGATCGCATCATTAACGGCTGTCGATTTTTCTGAACAAATGTTGGGTGGCGCAAAAGAACGCCTTTCAAAATACAATGTCAAATATGTTCTTGGTGATTATTCAGAATTGAAATTAGATTCTGACTTTGACATGGTTTTATCAGTAATTGGAATCCACCATCAAAATGATGAGGGTAAAAAGAAATTGTTCAGAAAAATCTCTAATTCCCTAAAATCTGGCGGAATTTTTATCTTTGGTGATTTAGTCACGTATCGCGATGAAAAGAAAGCCGCCGTTAATGATGCTCGACATTATCACTATCTTGTTGAAAATGCACGGGATGACCAAGCTCTCGAAGAATGGGCACATCATCATAAATTTCTTAACCTGCTCGCACCAATTGAAGATCAGATTGAATGGTTAAAGAAAGTAGGTTTCTCAACTGTTGAAGTAAAATACGAACATTTGAATACCGTTCTGATTATTGCTATAAAGTGAAGCGCCCCTTAATTATTGAAATTCTCACGACAACTCTTCGCCCGCCCTTCAGGACGTTGCACTCGGGCTCGTTCCTAACGGAAGCGTATAGCAAGGATTATGAGATTCCGAAGTCTTGCAGACTTCTCCACCCAAATTTTGCTCCTTCGTCGCAAAACTTCTCATAATTCCGGTGTTAAACTCAATAAATTTGAAGTCCTAAAAAGTGGAAGCGGGCAGTTTTCCTCTTCCAAACCTTTAAATAGATATTCTACCAAGAAAGTATTATCTACCATCAAAAAATAAAGGAGGTGAAAAAATGGCTGAAGAAAAAAGATTGTTGTTCGGGACTACATTTAAATATTTTGATATATTTGATGTATCTCTTTTGAAGTTATCCCTGATTACATTTGGGCTTTTTTTAGTTTCAGTGTGGTCTGCATTTGCTAATTGGGTAATGAGCACATCTTGGGTTTGGTTTTTAGTTGCTTGGATAGTATTCGCAATTAGACCACTAATGAAAGCATTTAAAAAATAATTTTTATATTTTTATTAAAGAAAACTGCCCTCAGATTATTGTTCTTGATGTATCGCATTTGCTCATTGGATAGAACGGACTTCAAATTTACTTTGAATTTTTCCTCCGCTTCGCTACGGAACGTTGCACTAAAATTCAATCCCTAACAGGAGATTTTAACAGCGATTAAGAGGTTACGCTCGGTTGCACCTCGCTCCATCCAAATTCCTCAGCTTCGCTTCGGAACTTCTCTTAATCGCATATGTTATGTGCAATATTACTCGACCACCCAAAAAAGAAAATAATTTAAACCCTGCCTAATTTATATAAAATATGACTATGAAAATCACTCGTTTTGCTCAATCATGTATTTTAATCGAAACAAATGGTAAAAGAATACTCCTTGATCCGGGATATCTTCAATACAAAGAATCGTATCCAGATAATGAATGGAAAGATATTGATATACTCTTAGTAACACATAAACACGGAGACCATTGCCACCTTGAAGCTATTAAAAAAATTGTTCAAAATTCAAAAACACAATTATATACAACAAAAGAGGTTGCTGATAAATATCCAGAAATTTCTTTAGATATCGTTAAAGTTGGAGATATTTTGAATTTTGATGATGTTAAAGTTGAAGTTGTAAAAGCGTTTCATGGATATATCCCACTTCTTAAAGGTGGCAATGAAGTCAATGAAAATGTTGGATTTATAATTGATGATGGTAAGAACAGAGTATATCAAACAAGCGACACCATTTGTTTCGAAAATGATTATAAATGCAACGTTCTATTTGTTCCGGTATGTAATCATGGATTAGTTATGAGTCTTTTGAAGCATCACTTTTCGCAAAAGAGACAGAAGCAAAACTTGTAATACCTATTCATTATGATAATCCCAAATTTCCTGCCGATTTAAAAGAAGTTGAAAAACATTTTAGTGGGCAGGGTTTAAATTTTAAATTCTTAAATATAGGAGAAACTATTGAAGTATAGTTTTTGGGGCGGTCTGCGTCATACTGTCGGTCGCTTCGCTCCCTCGTTCGCCTTGCAGGCTCACCACATAACAGCGATTAAGAGGTTCGAGCTTGCAGCTCTCACCAAAATTTTGTTCCCTGTTCGTTCGCCCAGGAGTGCTTCGCCTCGGGCTCACTCACGAGGGAACAAAACTTCTCTTAATCGCATAAGTTAAGTTCAATAAAATTTGAGTTCCTTTAAACTAATACGAGGGGGTTCCTAGTCCTTCGGACATTTTGCCTTTTACTTCGTAAAAGATATTTTATATTTTTAGATAGGGCAATTTTTCACTGAGTGATAAATGACAGGATGCTTGATGCTACTCCTTTAGCGGCTAAGAAAGGTACTCCGTTTCCAATCATCTTAAACTTATTTGTTAAAGATATCTCTTCAGGTAATTCAAACTCTTTGGGTAAAGATTGCAAAGCCAACGCTTCGGATGCAGTAAGTCGCCTAGCATAAAATGGATGTAAATGTACTTCGTTATTACCATAACACGCAGTTGGAGAATATCTCCATCTATGAAGTCTCTTATAAGATTTTTTTGAGTCATCACCTTCTTCTACGGATTGCATTTTAGTCAAACCAGCCCTAGCTTGAAAAAAATCAACTCTATTAACATGATTCTCAACATCATTTAAATTAAACCAATGTTGAACAGTCAATTCTGGGATTATATTCTTTGGTTGATTTGTTTTTCTGCCTTCCTTGAACTCTGTTTTTTTTGGCCAAGTCTGAGAAAAAATCTTACCCTTATCATACTTTATGTGTGATTTCCAAGGGAATTTTTCTAAATATGAACCAAACACCGAGGTCTTTTTTCCATTATCAACTAAAAACTCTTTATGAAAACCAATTAAGATAATTCTCTCACGATCTTGTGGAACACCATACTCTAACGCATTTATTAGTCTTTCAGTCAATAAATAACCTTTTTGAAATAATTTAGATTTTAATTCTTCATAATATTCTCTATGTTTTTTAGTTCTCCATAGTCCTTTAACATTCTCAAATAGAAAAAAATGCGGTTGCATTTTCAATATAAGTTCAACATAAACATCTGAGAGAATTCCGTGTTTACCTGTACGCCCTTTATTTTTTCCTCCCACTGAGAAATCAGGACAGGGAGGTCCTCCAATGAACCCAACTTAGCCTTTCCCTTGAATATTTATAGGCTTGTAAAAACGGCTCATGAATTTCATTAACAAAAACAATCTCTGACCCGGATTTTTCAAATCCCAAATCGAGGAATCCTACACCTGAGAAAAATGAGAATATTTTAGGGTTCTTGCTTGCCATGTGAATTAGTTTACATACACTAGTTAATAAATCTTTCTAAATTAAATGTTAATTAAATCTTAAATAAGTTTATATTATTTATATATTACCTGTTAAATATGGATTGGGAAATTATTGGATTCATTAAAGCATCTACTCTTAGAATTAAGATACTTGATAGTTTGAATCATAAAGAACATACCCCAAAAGAACTACAAGATACTCTTAAAATTCATTTTTCTCAAATAAGCTTAATCTTGAAGGAATTAATCGATAAAGACCTAATTCAGTGTTTAAATGAAGATTCAAGAAAAGGAAAGATTTACTCCATTACGGAGAAAGGAAAGAATTCAATCGAGTATATTCAGGGAGGCAAAAAATGAGCCTTACTGATGATTTCTTAAAAAAGTGTACAGAAGAAGAATTAAAGTCTTTCACTAAACTAGGCACAAATAGAAAGATAGCAATTAATTCAATAAGTTTATTCCAGAAATTTGAAGAGAACATAACAGAAGAACACACATTTTTAGAAGTATTAAGATCATTTGAGAACATCTCCAATAAATCTGGAATGATTAATTTCAAGAAAAAACCGCATCCTGGTTCAATAAATAATTGCATGGGTAGATGGTTTGAACTTATTTTCTTCAAATATTTTGATTTGATATTATCAAAAAAATCAACAAAAGATTCCCTTAAAGAAATCTGTAAACTGCCAAGTGCCACAGACTCAAAAAAATTTATAGATCTGTTTATTGAAGAGCAGAAAACAATTCTGAAAGAGATAAATCCTGCTACATCCAACCCGGACTTTATAGTTTTAAGGGACATGGATGAATCGGTTTTCTCAGATAGTTTAGAGTGGAAACAAAAATTTCAAAGCACTTCATTTTTTGGTAATGTGGATATACATACAATTGTTGGAATAATATCAATTAAAACTTCTGCAAGACCTGATCGAAGATACCAACAACTGTATGAAGCAAATTTAGTTAAAGCAATAGCTTTAAGATTCGGAAAAACCATTAAATTTGTTAGTATCACACTTCATGAAAATGAGAAAAATGAAGAGGTATATTACAGTCCATCAATCGTTTCAATTGTACAAGGTGGAGAACTAAAACCAAGTATTGATAAGTCTATTGTTCTTGAAAAAATTTCTGATATAAAAATAGTTTATGATTTACTTTTCAACTGAAAAATTGCCCTTTATTCTTGTTCTTGACGTGTTGCTAAAACTCTTTTGATTGAACGGAACCCCCTAGTCCTTCGGACAGTTACACTCCCTTCGGTCGAACTTATTGGGAACTCAAATTTTACTCTGCGGACGCAGTTTTCCCACACTACGTATGGAAAAAGATTTTAACAAGAATTAGGCAAAATGCTCACTCCGGGACTCTCGAGAGAAAAATATTTAAGTAACCTTTACTATACTATCCTTATGGCACGAGATATGTGGGGAAATGTAAT
>JAGWAF010000048.1 GCA_018302085.1 Candidatus Woesearchaeota archaeon
ATGCAGACTTACAAGCTTTGGATCTTAAAGTTCAGGAAAGGAAAAGTAAAGGAACAGTGTATCTGATCTATGCATTGGACGCGTCTGGAAGCATGAAAGGAAACAAGATTGACGTATGCAAAAAGGCCGGGGTGAGTTTGGCGTACAAGGCCATAAGCGAGAAAGATCCTGTAGGATTAATTGTGTTTGGTTCTGAAATTAGCGAGGAAGTCGCGCCCACATTAAATTTTGGAGAACTTTTGAAGAAAATAGCTGTGATTAAAGCAACGAAGGAAACTAATTTTCCGTTGATGGTGGAGAAAGCTATCACCCTTTTTCCAAAGGTCAAGGCAACGAAGCACCTGGTGATTTTAACAGATGCGCAGCCCACCGTCGGAGAAAACCCGAGGGAACATACACTAAAGGCTGTTTCTGAAGCACGTGCGTACGGTATCACTATTTCTCTAATAGGCATTAATTTAGACAAAGAGGCTGTCCAGTTCGCCCAAGACATAATCAGCATTGGAGAAGGGAGACTTTATCTGGTCAAAGACCTTGACAAGCTAGACCAAATTGTTCTAGAAGATTATTGTGCTGTGATGTGAGTCAAGCAACATTGTTCATCAACGCTTAACTATTAGAGGACTTCGAAAAACCCAATCTTTGGCGACCACTACCTTTAAATAAAAAAGCCCGTTCAAACTTTTTTATGAAGATTTTAGCATTTACAGATCTCCACAATTCGGAGAAGGCACTGGATAAAATGAGGGAAAAAGTTCTGAAGAATAATCCTAAAATTATTATTTGTTCCGGGGATTTTACCATCTTCTGCAGAAACCCTGAACCAATGCTGAAAAAGTTCAATCAGTTCGGAAAACCATTTTATTTTACCCATGGGAATCATGAAGATGAAAGAGAAGTTGAGCGAATATCAAAAAAATATTCCAATCTGCATTTTTTCCACAAAGAAACATGTGTTATCGATGATATTCTTTTCTTATGGTATGGCGGGCAGGGATTTTCATGCGTTGATAAAAGATTTGAACAGTTTTTCCCTACTTTTGAGAAAAAAATGAAAAACTTTGAGAAAGTTGTGTTGGTTACGCATGCTCCACCCTACAAAACAAAACTCGATCTTATCGTAGGGGAGCATTGTGGCAATAAAAGCTTCAGACAATTTCTGATGAAACATTGCTCTAAAATTATTCTTTACATCTGTGGTCATCTGCATGAGAATTTTCACAAATCTGACAGGATCGGGAAGTGTAGGCTTGTAAATCCAGGACCTGACGGGGAAATTATTGAAGTTTAGTGTTCAAATTAGAAACACTAATAAATCCCTGTGATTTTCCAAAGCTATGCGAATTCCGGAACTTGTTGAGTTGGTTGAGGGGGCTGATGTTTTTAAAGTCTGGAAGGGGCAGCATGCTCAAGCGTTCTTGGCACATGCTTTTTCAATGGGAGGAATGCTGCAGCTGGGCTATTATGATCCTGAAGCGGAAAAGGCCACAAGTTTTTTTTGGGAAAATGAGAGTGTTGTCTGCAGTGAAGCCATGGAAGTGTTGAAGGATCCCGCTTCTCATGTTCAACCGTTACGTGTGGAATTGGTTATGCTTACTCCCCAAGATGCGATGGATCATGCGCTTCAGTTTCAAAAAAAAGAATACGCTGGGGAAGTCGTGTTCAAAAGTTTCTTTGTGCTTCAAACTCTCGATGTGGGGCAGGTGTTCAATATAACCTTTGTTACCCATTCTATGAAAACGATCAATATTAAACTTTCTTCCGATACTGGTGAAATTGTACAGCATCATATTGACTCCCTTATGAATTTTGGCGAGGCACAATGAAAGTTCTCATTCAAAGGGTCGATAAAACTGTTGAGCTTCCCAAATATCAACATGAGCACGATGCCGCAATTGATTTACGATCTGCAGAGGATAAAATTTTACAACCGATGGAGAGAGCAGTTATTAAAACAGGAATTGCCATTGCTATTCCACTTCACCATGTTGGTTTGATCTGGGATAGAAGCGGATTAGCAGCAAAACATGGGTTACATTGCCTGGCAGGGGTTGTTGACCCCACATATCGTGGAGAAATTGGAGTTGTTTTGGTCAATTTAGGAAAAGAATCTTTTACGATTGAAAAAAATATGAGGATTGCGCAAATGCTCATCCAACCCGTTGCCAACCATTTTGCATTGGGGGAGGTTGAGTCCTTGGATGCGACGGAAAGAAACGAACAAGGCTTTGGAAGCTCAGGATATCACTAAAAAAACGTGAACACAAAGCTTATAAATCTGAAAAAAAGTTGATTTTGAGGAAGAGGTGTTCTGCATGACGGTAAGTTTTGAAACGGTGAAAAAGAATAAAACATTATCTCAATTTGTTGAGGAAGAGGGTGAGGAGAAATGAATGTTCTTCTCGAGAAAAATCTTCCAAGCATTTTTTGGCGTGTGAATTCCGAAGATCTGCTTTTCCTTGCAACACTTACTTTTGCAATGTAGACAGTCTTTCTTCAACTATTTCTATAATTTTTCTTTTTGTATCTCCTGCTCTTAACGGAGGATTTGTATCAAGATAAACCACTTCTGAACCATGCTGTTCAAATAATTCTTTAAGCCAAGCCGATTCGTAAATGCCCTCGAGCTTTTTTTGAAATTCAAGATTTTCAAACATTGCATTATCCTGCTTTGTTCTCTCCGCAAGTCTTTGCATAGTTGCTTCGGGACGGATTTTTGTAACGATCAAAACATTTGGAGCGTTATTAAGAGCTTGTTTGTTTCCTGGCAGGGACTTTACTTTTTCTAATGTAATTCCCTGCAACGGCTGATAGACGATGCTTGTTACAATCCCGCGTTCTTGAAAAATCCATTTTCCTTTTTTTAACGCAGGAATAATAACTTCTTTATATAAAAAATCACGATCCGCGGCAAATGCCTCCGCAATTTGTTCCGGGGAATATTTTTTTTGATTTTTTACAATCATCTCTTCCCTAATTTTTTTACCAATACCTAAATAAGTTGGCTCTGCAGAAATAATGACATCGTACTGCTCGATGCTTTCAGGGTAAGTGTTGTGTTCCTTCCAATATATTCTGAGATCCAGGACTTTCTTTTTGAGAATATTCTCTGTCCACTCTTTTAACGCATCTAAGGCAGTTCCTTTTCCGCTACCATCCAAACCGTCAATCATCACAAAGAAGCCAGGCATGATGGGAGGGGAGTTCAGAAATTTATAAATGTTTGCGTCGTTTTTAGTAGTCAGGTTTAAAAATAAGGGGGGATTTGCTTGGGTATGCATTATCAAGATCTTGTCAATGAACTTCTGAGTAAAAAACGATTACGTATTAACCCCCACCTAGATTCTATCAAAAAAATTCTTTCTCTATTTGGAAACCCACAACAAAAGCTATCTTGCGTGCATGTCGCAGGAACTAATGGGAAGGGGTCTGTATGTGCGATGCTGGCTTCAATTTTTTTGGCTCAGGGAAAAAAAGTTGGTTTATACACTTCTCCCCACCTTATTGATGTTACTGAGAGAATTGTTGTGAATGACAAATCGATTTCTCAAGAACAGTTCTGTTTCTATGGAGAAAAAATTTTAAAATATTCTCTTGAAAAAAATGTCGATCTTACTTTTTTTGAGATTGTTACCGCGATGGCCTTTCTTTATTTTTCAGATGAACAAGTTGACGTTGTCGTGCTCGAAACTGGCCTTGGAGGAACGTGGGATGCTGCCAATGTTGTTATGCCATTAGTTTCAGTTATTACAAATGTTACTTTTGATCATACGGACATCTTAGGAAAAGATCTTGTTTCCATTGCAAAAGAAAAAGCAGGCATTATTAAGGAAAAAATTTCTGTTGTTACTGCCGCTGAAGGGGAGGCTCTTGAAGTTCTTCGTTTTTATGCAGAGCAAAAACATGCCCCTCTTATTGTTGCAAAGCCATACTCTGGAAACATTTCTTTACATGGAGATTTTCAAAAAGTCAACGCGGGAGTTGCATATGCAGTTGCTCGGGTTTTAGGTGTAGATGAAGAATGTATTCAAAAAGGAATTGCTACTGCTTATTGGCCAGGAAGATGTGAATTTTTAAATGAGAGATTACTCATCGATGGCGCGCACAATCCTGCAGGAGTTTTAGTGTTACGAGATTATGTTGATTCACTTAGTAAGAACTATGAAGGGGTTGTTATAGTATTCGGAGTTAACAAAACGAAGGATTACGAAACAATGCTTTCTTTACTTCCTGAACATGACATTCTTATTGTTACTCAATCCCAGCATCCCGACGCACTTGATCCCGCAGAAATCGGTCAGGGCATTATCATTCCAGATCCAGTCGAAGCTGTTAAGAGCGCGCTTTCTCTACGACCAAAAGCTTTAATAGTCTGCTGTGGATCTTTGTACTTCTTAGGTGATGTTATCCATGCCTTTAAAAAAAATGATGATCGGGGAAAGAGAGTTTGATTTTACAAGACCATACATTGTAGGTGTTGTCAATGTTACTCCTGACAGTTTTTCGGGAGATGGAGTTCTTGATATAAAAAAAGCGGTTGCTCAAGGCAAACAAATGGTATTACAAGGCGCAGATATCATTGATGTAGGGGGAGAAAGTTCTCGTCCGGGCGCAAAGCCTGTTTCAGTACAAGATGAATTAAAAAGAGTTCTGCCTGTTGTTGAAGGATTAGTAAAAGAAAAAATTCTAGTTTCAATCGATACTTCCAAACCAAAAGTTGCAGAGGCATGCTTGAAAGCAGGGGCTCATATGATCAATGACATTACTTCTGGGCGTGATAAAAAAATGTTTTTACTTGCTACAAAATATAACGTTCCCATAATCTTAATGCATATGAAGGGAACTCCCAGAAATATGCAGGAAAATCCAAGCTATACAGATGTTGTTGGGGAAGTTGCTTTATTTTTCAAAGAAAGAATTGTCGCTGCAAAAAGATATGGCGTCAAAAAAATAATTCTTGATCCGGGCATAGGTTTTGGAAAAAGGGTTATTGATAATCTCGTTCTATTAAAAAATCTTAATGTATTTACAAAATTAGGTTGTCCTCTCTTTATCGGCGCATCAAGAAAGTCATTCATTGGAAAACTCACTGGTGCAGAAGTTCAAGATCGATTACCCGGAACTCTCGCAGCGCATCTTTTGGCAGTTCTGAACGGAGCTAATCTCCTCAGGTGTCATGACGTGAAAGAACATGTACAAGCGCTGACGATACTGGACTCTGTGCTACGATCCTAAATCTTTCATAGTTAGGGCTTGCGTGCCCAGAATTGCTTTGAGAATGTTTTCTGCGATGTACCGAGCTAAACTAATGTCTGTTGTTTGTAATCTTCCCCATTTGCCTTCCTCAAAAATTTCAATTTGGCGATCTTCGCCATTCGCAGCGTAATTGTTTTCATCTGTGATTAAAGAATATTCATAAACATTTGATGTTGATTCTGAAAATGCGTAATTACTTGCAGCGGGTTCAACCTCATCAAAAACGGCGTCGCTTTGCTCTTCATAAATTTTTTCTTCGAGGTTTGTAAGTTCCTCAGGCGCTTCTTCAAGAATTGCTTCATCGGAGGGTGGTTCTTCTTCCCCACCAGAACAAGATATTTGTGCATCCAAATCCATACTTTTTCATATCCCCCAAAACAAAGAGATTCTTGATCATAGATATAAATAGTTTGCGGTATGCTAATGTTATTTAACAATATTTAAAAAATTAAATTTATCGACGATGATTCGGTTACTGGCTGAAAATATTTCTGAGCACGAAAAATAGGTTTTCTTTACGTTCTCTTATCCTTCTTAATACGTACGGGAGCCATTCTTCACCATATGGTAAATATATTCTCACCGAGTACCCATCCCTCGCGAGTTTTATTTGCAAAGATTTTTTTATTCCAAGAAGAAAGGCAAATTCGTATTGTTCTTCCGGGATATGGTTTTTTTGAATGAATCGCAAAGCTTTTCTTATTAATGTTTCATCATGCGTTGCAATGTGAGTGTGTTTCGCTTTTGTTAAAAGGAGGTACATTAACTCTTCATAATTTTGATCTACGTCTTTTTTGTTTTCGAATGCAATCAAGTGGGATTCTTGGTATGCACCTTTCACAAGACGAATGGACGGGCGTTTTTTTAGTATACTCAAGATGTCTTTTTTACTTCTTTTCAAATAACTTTGGATAGTAATCATTGTTGTAGGATATTTTTTTGTGATTTGTGTGTAAAGCTTTATTGTTGAGGTCGTGTATTGAGAGCTTTCCATATCTATTTCTATACTAACTTTTTCCCTTTCTGCATAATCAAGAATCTTGAGAAGATTTATTTTGCAAATATGCTCATTTAATGACAGGCCAAGATGGGTAAGCTTTAGAGATATCGTCGCGTCAAGATTTTCTTTCTTAATCCGATCAATGAGCTTCTGATATTCAACAACAGCATGTCTTGCATCGATAATATTCTCCACATCTTCTCCCAGAATATCGATCGTCAAACGTAAATGTTTACGCCGGAGCTGCTTCGCACGCTCGATTGCAGCATCAAGATCTTCGCCAGCGATAAAACGTTTGGCAAAAAGATAGAGGAAGCGCATGGTTCTAGCGGTGCGCCTATCTCTTTAAATATCTTCCGTGCTTGGTTTCTTTATGGGTTTGGTGCCCAGATGCCCTGCTCCGGTTGGGATTTTTATTTAGTTTCATCTGAAACTATACTTTTGTTTCAAATGAACCGCAGTCTATAACGCTTATAGCTAGCTCAATAAATTGGAAACTTCGCATTTAATGCCTTAATTTCTTCTGCAACTTGTTTCTGCAGATTTTCATTTTTGAAATCAGCAATAATTCTCGCAATCCAATCAGCAATTTGCTTCATCTCATCTTCTTTCATTCCCCTTGTTGTAACTGCAGGAGTTCCAATCCTGATTCCCGATGGATTAAAAGGCGTTTTCGGATCGTAAGGAATCATGTTCTTGTTACAGCAAATACCTGCTCTGTCCAAAGCAGATTCTGCCTCCTTCCCTGTAATATTCTTGTTTTGCAAATCAATAAGGATCAAATGATTATCTGTTCCTCCTGATATTAACTTAAATCCGTGATCTTGCAAACGTGCAGCCAGTGCTTTTGCATTTTTCACAATCTGCTGCGCGTAATTTTTAAATTCTGGCTGCAATGCTTCAAGGAAGCACACTGCTTTTGCAGCGATGACGTGCTCTAAAGGACCACCTTGCATTCCTGGAAAAACGGCAAAATCAATCTTCTGCGCAAGATTCTTTTTATTCTCTCTATCAAAACGATCTTCCGTTTTTGAAAGGATCATTGCACCCCTCGGTCCTCGTAATGTTTTATGCGTCGTTGTTGTAACGACATCTGCAAATGGGACTGGGTCAGGGTGAACACCTGCTGCTACTAATCCTGCAATGTGAGCCATGTCAACCATGAAATATGCGCCCACTTCATCTGCGATTTCTTTAAACTTCTTGAAATCGATAATCCTGGGATAGGCAGAGCCACCCGCAAGAATAACTTTCGGGCGTTCTTTTTGAGCAAGGCTTCTTACTTCGTCGTAATCGATAAGGTGAGTGTCTTTGTCAACGCTGTAGTGAATAAAATTATAAAATGTTCCACTAAAATTCACGGGATGACCATGGGTTAAATGCCCACCGTGATCTAACCTCATGCCCATAATCTTATCCTTGAGTTGCATTAGTGCAAAAAATGCTTCGATATTCGCAGAAGCCCCGCTATGAGGTTGAACATTTGCATGTTCCGCATTGAAAAGCTGTTTTGCACGTTCTATTGCCAATGTTTCTGAAACGTCTATGAATTCGTTTCCACCATAATAACGTTTGTTAGGATATCCTTCAGAATACTTATTTGTTAAAGGAGATCCCATCGCCTGTAAGACTGCTTTTGATACGATATTTTCTGACGGGATGAGTTCGATTACGTTTTTCTGACGCTCAGTTTCATTCTTAATCGTATTAAAAATTGCACTGTCGACGTCTTCCAAGTTTTTGTTGAAAAAATCTTTCATTGTGATTACGTGTTTTTATTTTTAATACTTGTTTTTTTTAAATATTTTTTGATCATATCTTTTTTATTTTTAATATTCTCTGTTTTTTTTCATTATCTTTTTTTTGAGCCTTTTAGTTTTATATTTTCTTTAATTACTTTTTTAAAATTTTATTCTTAATTTTTTCTGATTTTTAATATATTTTTGCATCGTTTCTTATACTTTTTTATAAATAAAATAACGAAAAAAGTGAACTCTCCTTTGTCCTCTTCACTTTCTAAAATCCAATCGTCTTTATTAAATGCTGGGAAATAAATGTCACCTTCATAATCATTCTTTATGTATGAAATCAACATTTTATCTGTGAAATGGAGTGCTGCTTCGTAAATTGTTGCTCCGCCGATGATAAAAATCTCTTTATTGTATTCTTTTGCTGTTTTTATAGCATCAGGGATGCTGTTGCAGACAACGACTCCAGGTATTTCCTGCGGAGTTCTACTGATCACGATATTATTTCTGTTGGGTAACGGCTTACCAATTGAATCGAAAGTTTTCCTACCCATAATAACTGTATTATTTGTTGTTATTCTTTTAAAATTTTTCAAATCCTCTGAAAGATGCCAAGGAATTTGATTATTTTTTCCTATCGTCCTGTTTTTTGTCATTGCTACAATGATGGTGACCATGGTGTTATACTGCAATAGGAGCTTTAATTGGTGGGTATGAATCGTACTCTTTTAATTCAAAATCCTCAAATTTAAATTTGAAAATATCTTTCACGTTTGGATTTATGATCATTTTCGGGAGAGGTTTTGGGGTTCTTGTTAATTGTTCCTTTACTTGATCCATGTGATTATTGTAAATATGCACGTCCCCAAAGGTGTGGACAAATTCTCCAGGGATTAATCCTGTTGCCTGAGCGATCATTAAGGTTAACAATGAGTATGATGCGATATTGAAAGGAACTCCTAGAAAAACATCTGCACTTCTTTGATATAACTGGCAGGAAAGTTTATTCTTATTAACATAAAACTGAAACATCGTATGACACAAAGGGGGTGCGCTTGTTTTTCCCTTAATTAAGGTTTGAATATCACCAACGTTCCAGCCGCTTACGATCAAACGTCTTGACGTTGGATCTTTTTTTATCATGTCGATAACATTTTGAATTTGGTTAATGGTTGAACCATCCATGCACTGCCATGCAGTCCACTGCTTTCCATAGACTGGTCCTAAATTGCCCCACTTCTTTGCGAAGCCCTCGTCATTTTTTATTTTTTCAACGAATTCTTCCATCGTCTCTCCTTGATATTCCCCACTTTTTTTATACCCTTCAAAAGGCCACTCATTCCAAATTCTCACACCGTTTTGGACAAGATATCTTATATTTGTGTCTCCACTTAAGAACCATAAGAGCTCGTGAATAATAGACTTCAAATGCATCTTTTTTGTTGTTAGGAGCGGGAAGCCTTTCTCTAAATCGACCCTCATCTGATAACCGAAAACACTCTTCGTCCCTATACCTGTACGATCATGTCTTTCATTTCCATGCTCGAGAATATGCCTTAAAAGATCTAAATATTCCTTCATCATTACCCCCAAATCGGGGATGCTTGGAGATATATAAGGTTTTCGAAGAAAAACTATTGAGAAAAAGGCTTATTCTTCTATTATTGGGAATTTTTCTACTCTGTAACTGTTGCATCAAGGTTGCCATGTGAAACAAAATTTTTTAGGTTCCATCAGAGGTATCTTGACATGCTTTGGTCATCTGATTTATTTCCGAGAGAATGTAAAAAGTTCTTTTTTAACATTTCTTTGTATTTCCTTGATGCTTCGCCGACTGAATTGCCTTTTATGAGAGAATTTACAAATAATTCGGATGGTTCAAGAAAAAGTCTTGGTTAAAAAATGACTGTTTCGGAATAGAGAAGTTTGAAATATAGTAACTGACATAATTTTTATATAAAACATATCAGTTACTATATGCAAAGGATATAACCATCTGTATAATAACTTGTGTCCTTTGCTATAATAAGAAATACTCAAACTTCTCTAGAGAACTTTGCCTAAAACACTCCATTTTTTTGACATTTTGCAAAGTTCTCAATAGAAAAATCTTTAAAGAAACCTTTTCATCTTAGATCATGCATCTTTTTTTTGACACGGAAACAAACGGCCTTCCACGCAATTGGAAAGCATCACCTTTCGACGTTGATAATTGGCCCAGATTAGTTCAGCTTGCGTGGATTATCCACGACAGGAAGGGAAATGAGAAAGAAAAAATAAGTCGTATCATAAAGCCAAAAGGATTTACCATACCCCAAGAAGCCGTTGCCATTCATGGCATTACAACAGAGAAGGCAAAAAAAGAAGGCGCTCCGCTCGATTCAGTTCTCGATGAATTTAATGCACATCTTAAAAAGGCAAGGGTTACAATAGCGCACAATATATCCTTTGATGAAAATGTGGTACAGGCAGAATTTATCAGAATGCAAAAACAACATTTCTTTTCAGGCGTTCAGAAAATATGCACGATGAAAACAACTACCTCATTTTGCGAGCTGCCTGGCCCATATGGTTACAAATGGCCAAGCCTGACTGAACTTCACACCAAACTTTTTGGAAAAGAATATTCCGGGGCGCATGATGCGCTTGCAGACGCGGAAGCCTGTGCACGATGCTACTTTGCCCTGAAGAGGCTAAATGTGCTTTGATCAGAAAAGCATTAATACCCAATCAACTTATCATGTACATGGATCAATCCAATCCACACGATGTCGCTCTTGCAATTTTCAATCTTATTGAAGGGCTGGAAATAAAATATGGCAAGGCAAGGATAGCGGGGGTATTGCATGGCAGCGAACTGCGAAATCCAAGATTTGCGCACCTTCATGAAAATCCTTATTTCGGAAGTCTGTATGCGTATTCCTTAGAGCACATTAGAGACTTTATTGAACAACTCTTTCAGCAAGGCTACATGCATACTGTTTACATGGGTCAAAACTACGCCTTGCCCGTGCTTGAGCTTACTGGAAAAGGACTCTATGCTTTGCGCAATACCACTGAAATTTCTCTCACACTTCCCCCTATACACCTTCCCACGTTTGAAGAAGCAAGCAAGGTCATTGCCTCACAAGTTCTGCAGGACTATTATGACGTCAAGAAAAAACTCGTCGAGCTACAGAAACAAGAAGAGCGGTTAAAGGAACAAATCAAGGCAACCATGCTTGAAAAACACCTTTCAAAAATAACCACGGCAACAATGGATCTCTTCTGCAGGACGTATGAAAGAATATTTTATTCAAAAGAAAAAATCGAAACATTTGTTCCCGAGGACATCAGAGAAAAAATAAGAGAAATCAAAACAACAACGTCATTAACTGCAAGAATAAAAAAATGAGAAAAACGATGAATTCAAATAAGCATTTTATGGAACTGATGGAGACAGAAGCATCGCTTGATGAAGCAAGATTCATGAAAAATGTTCTAAACAAACCACGCAAAGCAATAAAGCTCTGTGACATTATCTTAAAAAGAGATCCTTTAAACAGGGACGCGATGCTTATCAAGGCGGGAGGTCTTGGTGAACTATTTTTGATTGATGATGCAGTGAAATTAATCGATCATATCATCAAAACTTGGCCAGATCATTGGGAAGCCTATTATCTTCTTGCTCTTAACCATCTATCGATGCAGAAAAATGAGGAGGGTTTTGAAGCGCTGGAAAAATCACTTCAGTTAAATCAAAATTTTGACAATATCATTCTCAAAGCACAAATACTTTATCTGACAGGCAAAGGTGATTATATGTCTTACGTTGAAAAAGCAAGAAAAATGGACAAAAAAAGAGCAGAAAACTTCATGAAAAATCATTTTATTTATGATATAAACACAGTTAGGCCTACACTTTCAGAAATTTTTAATGCCCTCTGCTTTTTGTTAAAAAGAAAAAAATAGCTCGTGATTAGACAGGAAAATGAGATCATCTTCAAACCCATTTCGACCAGTTTAAACTTATAGATAAAAATTGATCTACCTGTTTTCCAACCTTCTCGAATTCAGGGGGTCTAAAATGAGATGTGTTTCTATGATGGCAAGTTTTAACGCGGTAAAAAATACTACTTTATCCACTTTCTTTGATGACGCAAATCATCTTACTCGGTGTCAGATTCTTCATCTGGAAAATATGTGCCGTTAAAGCAGCCATCACACATATTGTCGTGCCAGTCCTTGTTATGTGCTGAGATTTTCACATTACACTTTTTACAATTATAATCCATCTCCTCATCATGCTTCATGTGAAATGTTCTCATTTTCTTTTCCGTTTCAGCAGGGCTCGTCGTTTCAACAAAAGAGCCTTTGGACCATAACCCCTGATTTTCATCATCCATATTGTTCACCTTGCTGTCTCTCGGAGTACTTCTTATTAATTCTTTCTTTTTTCAATCCCACGAGTGACTTTTAAATCATCATATTTTAAATAGGTGTAGCCACTACCATGTTCTTGTTTTGAGTGACATGGCAAAATCTGTTTTTAAACTGGAATCAGAGCTGTATGTTGATCAACAATGAAAAACATTCGAGAGAAAAAATAGAAAAATATCAAGGGGGGACGGCAACAATGATTGATGAAAACAATTTCACGGACATTCTGGTTGAATATGCTACAGGTAAATATGGTGAGAAGTTTGCAGAATTCCATGATAAGTTTTACGATGAATTCCCGTATAAGATGGATGGCTTAGATGAGAAGACATATTTCAAGAATTTTATGGACTGGCTCATATTTGAAAAGAAGCTTCCGCCAATGGGCAAAACTATTGTCGAGGAATACATTGATGAGCATCCAGACATGGACGGAAGTACAAAACAGAAGCTGATAGGAACTAAGGAATTTATTACTTCTGAATTTATAGTTATTTCAAAAAAAGGATTAAGCCTTAAGGTTAAGGACAGAAAAACAGGCAAGGTTTACAATTCCATTTTCCGGATAAACATTCCTGGTGTTGGGGCAAACAGCTTATTGATCGGGAGAATACACTCCTTTGGAGGCATTTATCTTTTTGCTGGGGCATTTGGAGTGCATAACTCCCCAATGATTCTTGACCCTGACATTATGATGAATGCTTATGAAGATAGGATGATAAGGGATGCTGAAAAAATGGTGTTATCCAGTTATTCAAAACTTACCGCAATCCTAAACAAATACCCTTCCCAGTGGGTTGATGGAATCTGCAACGAACTATCGCTGGATACCCAAGGAAGGAAAAATATTAAGGCGCAGATTATTGCAGAAAAACTGAAAAAAGATATGCCTGTTATTTTTTCATCGCTTCCTGAAAAGTCCAAAGAGGTTCTAAAAATTCTGCTTAATAACGGAGGCTACATTAATTATGGCAAACTCAAGGATTTTGAAGATGACATTAGCTTCTTTTGGACAGATAACCCGCCAACTTCAACAATAGGGATTTTGAGGGTAAAAGGACTGCTGGCGATAGGTAAAATGCCTTTAAATGGCAGGATGTATCAAGTCGCGCTTGTTCCTGAAGATATTAGAGAAGAGATTAAGAAAATGGTGTAAAATGCAAAAAATAATCTCAAAAGGAAGGTGCAGAATCTGTAAAAAAGAATTTTCTCAATCCGGAATAAAGAAGCATATCCAATCATGCGACAAAGATAATGGGAAAGAAAAGGTTTTTCTAATCAAAGCAGACGCCGGGCCCTTCTGGGTTTATTTTGAGATAGAAGCAAACAAGACACTTAAACAATTAGACCAATTCTTAAGAGATTTATGGCTGGAGTGCCGCGGGCATTTAAGCGCTTTCACAATAAACAAGCAAAGGTACTCAATTTACGAGCAGGAGTTGGATTATGATGAAAAAAGCATGGATGTTGAACTAAAAGAAATTCTGGAGTCAAAAATAAAATTTAATCACGAATATGATTTCGGAACAACAACAGAATTAAATTTAGAATGTCTGAAAGCGAAAGATGGAAATAAAGAGATAAACATAATTGCAAGAAACGAGCCAATAGACTTTAAATGTGAAAAGTGCGACGCAATGGCAGAAGAAGTCTGTGTTCAATGCGTTTGGGATGGCAAGGGGTTCGCATGTAAAAAATGCTTAAAACAGCATAAATGCGTTGAGCCTTGTTTCCTGCCAATAGTAAACTCTCCAAGAATTGGAATGTGCGGCTTTACTGGAGAAGAATGCAAACTATTAAATGAATAACAAAAGAATTATTTTTCACTATTTTCTAGATGGCTTTTGTTATTGCGAGCTTCGGGTTTAATGCCTACTCCTTAGAATGTTGATCTCTTTGACAGGCTGTGGGACAGAATTAGCTTGGGCCTAGCCAGAAGAGATTGTGCCATGTGGTAGTTAAGAAATTTGCTGTGAGGATGCGATCTTCTCTTTTTTGATTTATTTTCCATCCTGTTCTTCTTTTGTCTTCTGAGAATGTGCTTTCTGATTGGTTTCTTTGGAAGTATTCTTTCAGGTATTCGTAAACATTGTTTATGAAGGCATGGAGCATTCTTTTCCATTTCCATGGTCCTCGTAATACAAAAATCCTGCGCATCCTGCCGATATTATAGAGAGGTTTGAATAACCTATCAAATTTGTTCAAACCTCTAATCGATTACTTTGAATAAATGATGGATCAAGGGGTTATTCAAAGTCCTCTATAAAAAACTGGACAAGATCAAAGGACACAATAGAATTCTTGGGATTATGGGAGCGAATAAATAACCCTAATTTTAAAGTCGTCGAATTCGACCAGTTTAGAAGTCAAGCAGGCAATAAACCAAAAGCTTTATAAACTAAAGTATACACGTAATAACTAAAATGGACATGTACCAAGTAAATTGGACAAGGCTTCAATCAGAAATCTTCCGGTTATTTTGTGTGAAGTCTGGAGTGCGACTAAATATTCGGGAAATTGCAAGAGCATTAAGGGTCACTCCAACCGCTGTTTCCAAGGCATTGCCTGAGCTGGAAAAAGAAGGCATTGTTAAGATAAAAAAACACGGAAAAATAAATCTTGTTCTTGTGGAATTCAACAGGGACAACGCGAAAGCAATTCAGCTAAAAAGGGCAGAGAACCTTAAGTTTATCTACGAATCAGGGATTTTTGACCGTCTCTACAATGAATTTCCCGGCTGTACAATAATCCTTTTTGGCAGTTACTCAAAAGGGGAAGATGTGTATACAGAAGAAGAAGAGAATCGCTCAGATATAGACATTGCTGTTATAGGGATAATGGGAAAGGGAGTTGATGTAGCAAAATTTGAGAAAATTCTTGAAAGAAAAATAAATATCAATTTCTATGAATCATTTGGAAAAATACACAAAAATTTGAAGGATAGTATCCTGAATGGAATAGTGTTAAGCGGGGGGTTGATCTATAATGATGCCGAAAGATTTTGGAGAGTACCTTGGCAAGGGGATACTCAGAAAATGTTCACCTGACAAGGCACGAGCCAGATTTCTCATCAGCGAATCAGACAAGTCATTCAAAGGCTTGAAAAAAAGGCTGGACATGATGGGCATAGATGATGATAATGCGAACTCCATTGTAAAGGATTGTTACGACATCATAATGGAATTGATACGAGCTAAACTTTTGCTTGACGGATACAGCTCTTCTGGGCAATTTGCCCATGAGGCAGAGGTTTCTTATCTATAGTAACTGACATAAATTTTTATACAAAACATATCAGTTACTATATACAAAGGACATAACTATTTGTATAATTGATTAGGTCCTTTGCTATAAAAAAATTAGGATTCTCGGATAATGAAATCTCGTTTATCAACGAGTTAAGGTATTTTAGAAATTCTGTAACCTATTATGGTAAATTATTAAGTGTCGAATACGCAAAAAAAGTTGCTGGATTTGCAGAAAGAGTTTATCCGAAACTAAAGAGAAGTTTGAATAATCTCTAAATTTGTTCAAACTTCTGGCAGATTACTTTGAAAAATCATTGAGAACTTTGCAAAATATCAAAAAATAGGTTATTTTAGGCAAAGTTCTCTAGAGAAGTTTGAGTATTTCCCATTATTTCAAACTTCTCCATTAAAAAATTGGGTTTTTCAAAGTCCTCTAAAAGAAATGGTAAAAAATGCCTAAATATATCGTCTATCTTAGTCCCTCCTCTTCCCCACTCTCACACTCCATCCATGCTCCGTGCTCAATTGAGAAATAACTTCTTCAGGCAACTCATTTTTTCTGACTTTCGATGACAATTTCTGCGTGTTAATAGTCGCCACATCTTCATACACTCCTTTTTCTTTTAACAAATTAATAAACTCTTCTGTTTTTGGATAACTTATTGAAACAAAAGGGGTAATGCTGATTTTCTTGTCAGTTCCGAAGATTGCAGTGATGTTTTCTTTCTGAGCGAAGCTTATAAGTTTTTCTTTGAGCTCCTCTTTTTCTTTACTTATCCTTTTCTCTTCGGTGTCAAGCTGTGCGTAGGTATCCGCCAATTCTTTTCCGTCTAAAGCCTCTTCTTGCTGTTCTTCTAGTGCAAACTCATGCCTCCATGCAGGACAGATTGGCTTATAGACGCAGTAATGGCATAGCGGACTTGTTGTAGTTGGAAAGTTGTTGCACGCTTCTATCTCTTTGATTATGTGAAGTGTTTCCCGCTTCAATTTCAAAAGCTGCTCCGCGCTTCTTTCAGAAATCATTTCCTTGTCAAAAGCTAAGAAGTACCAAACCAATTTCACCGATTTCGCATCAGGATACTTCTGCTTGACCCAAAGGGAATACATGGCAAGTTGTTTGTCTTCATCTAAGTCCTCCTGCACTTTCAAGGAACTATTTGTCTTATAATCGCATACATAGTAATTCCCTTCTTTATCACAAGCCAATCGATCAATACGCACGTGAAACTGCGTATTCTCATCAAGGGGAAGAAAATCCTGTGTTTCTAATCCTAACGTTGTCAAATGATTAAACGGCTTATAATGGTCGTAATAATCTGAAATAAACTTCTTGCCCATCTCACGATAATTCTCGGCAGTATACTCCTTGTTTATGACTATATCCTCATGCCAGTTTTTATTCCAAGCAATGTTAAAGAAAACTAACAATTCTTCCTTGCTGTTCACTTTCTGAAACTTCAAGTCCTTGTAGAGTTTCTCAAGCGTTTCATGCACACGCTTCCCCATAAAAGGTTCAATCGTTTCAAGGTCAGCCTTGATTTTATCGATATACTGCAATTTATATTTATACTTACATTGCAGAAAGGTTCCTAGCTTGGAATGGGAATATTTGGTCATTTCTTACTTTAAGTCGTACACCTCTTAAAAAGCTTAGCATCACTAGACACCGGACAATCTCTCATAAGGTATACAAATCCGGTATGCTTTTTGTACGTTATGGATCGCGACATTATTTTATTTCAAGGAAATAAAGTTCGGAGAACATGGCACAATAATCAATGGTACTTTGTTATAGAAGATGTTGTTTCTATTCTAACTGATTCAAAAGATCCGAAAGGGTACATTAAAGATATGCGTCGTCGCGATGAGGACCTTTCTAAAGGATGGGTGCAAATTGTCACCCCCCTTCCAATAGAAACTTCAGGTGGAAAACAACGTATCAATTGTGCCAATACCGAGGGTCTCTTTCGGATTATTCAATCAATACCATCCCCTAATGCAGAACCTTTCAAACGCTGGCTTGCACAGGCAGGGTATGAACGTGTTCAATAAATAGAAAATCCAGAACTTGCTCAGAAAAGAATGAGGGAACTCTATGGAGAAGTTTGAATAATCTCCAAATTTGTTCAAACTTCTGGCAGATTACTTTGAAAAATAATTACAAGACTGGGTTTTTCAAAGTTCTCTATGAACAAAAGGGCTATTCTCAAGAATGGATAGAAAAAAGACTTCGCGGAATTGCAGTTCGGCAAGAATTAACCAATGAATGGGAACAAAGGGAAGTGCATAACAAAGATTACGGTATTTTAACCAATGAAATTGCAAAAGCAACATTTGGCAAAACCGTTGAACAATATAAGAAATATAAACAAATCAAAAAAGAAAATCTTCGTGATCATATGGCTGACTTAAAACTTATTTTTACAATGCTTGGAGAAAAAGTAACAACAGAAATTACAAAAAAAGAAAATGCAAAAGGCTTTTTCCAATGTAAATCTGCTTCTCAAAGAGGAGGCAGGATTGCTGGAAATGCACGAAGAGAAACAGAAAAGGAAATTGGATCATCAGTTGCCACTTCAGAGAACTTTCTTGCAGAGTCCGAAAGCCAAAAAAGGCTCAAATTGAAAAAACAATAATTTGACATCACTCCTGCCCAAACATATTTCAAAATACTTGCCATCAAAAGAGGGGTTATACTCGTCCACAATGATTTTTACGAACTTATACCCAAAGCAGATAATTTTCTAACATTTGTTTGCTTTTCGTAATATCAGAGGCAAGATTGATGTTCAAAAAATTGTTGCCTTTGCTATACTTGCGGACTCGTAATATCCATCCGTAATAAAAGTTCGTAATTTTAGTCACGGATGTGTATATCAAAAAAGATAAGGGAGATTAGAAAATAATAGATTCTCTTTTGTATGTTATCCCAACCTCTTCGCAATCAAAGGAATAAGCATTTCTTCCTCTGACAAACCGCCGTGAAGGCCAATGAGGTCATTTTCACCAAGCTGGATAGAGTAATTCTCCTTTGGGATAAGAAGAAGGTCTCCTATTCTGTCGAGAGTTGCTCTAGCTACTGGCGCGTTGCCAAGCAGAGAAAGCATCTTCTGAGATTCTAAAATCATCACTTTATTCCCAAAATTGGACTCACAATACCTTTTCACTTCATTCAATTTTCCATTTTTGCAATGCAAATAACCCCAGCGCAATTCCCCAGTTGGCGGGAAAACCAAATTTTGCAACAGTTTTTCATGATTATACAAATCAATGGATTTATTCTTGGAACCATTGATGTGGCCATGATCTGCAGTGATGAGAAGCAAAGTGTCCTTAAAATGATTTTCTAGAATCTCATTTGTCAAGCTAAAATTAAGATTCGCAAGCTCAGCTTCATGGGATTGGGTGTGCTTGCCATATGAATGTGAGATTGTATCGATATGGGGATGGTAAACATAAGTAAAACTTTTCTTCTTTTGTTTCTGCAAATGAATTCTTAATTGGGTACACATATCGGCAGTTGTAATATATGGGATGCACTCAGCACCCTCATGAGTCATAGCAGACAATCCAGAATCGGCGATATCCCCTGGAAAAACAGTTGTACCATGAACTCCAACCTTCTTTAAACGCTGATATATTGTAGGAAAGGAAAAGAACTCTCTAGGATTAATTCCCAACTGAGTAAAATCATACTGGGCATGAGCAGCCTTAAACTTCAAAATACTTGTTAATGCAGTAAACTCTTTCAAAAATAAACGATATCCAACCAAACCATGCTGCGATGGTGTCAGAGCAGTGTTTAATGTTGTTAACGCACTTGCAGTCGAAGAAGGGCAAACGCTTGTAAGAGGCATTACAAAATTATTTTTTAGCGTTAAGTTTTGATTTCTTCTCGAGGATTCTAAGAGTTGATGATACCCGAGGCCATCGATCACTAACACTACTACGTGCTTTACATTTTTGAGTAAAGAATAATCAAACGCATTTCTATCAAGCACAGAATTTGGAGCCTTAGCCTTAAAGTGTTCTAATATTGTATTTGGAATATTTGCAAGACTTAAACCATCATAGCAAGGAGTGATAAGACCTTTGTACTTGGATTTTTCCCTTATTGTTTTGAGGATGTCTTTGTGCATGGTTTCTCAACAGTTTTTTCACTATATAATACTTTCTGCAATGAACTTATTTGCTCTTTATTTCTTAACTGGGTGTAATACACAGAAATGCATTGCATTTCTGGTACACAAAATTTCTGAAATTTTGTTGTACCTCGCAGCAAGCTGCGATAGTTTCCAGTTAAGATTAAAAATACCCCGCAGCTTGCTGCGGTTGGGATTTTTATTTTTTCTATTTTTAGTTCAACATTTTTAAAAAGAAAGTTATGTTTTGCGTTTTCACTTCAACTCTCCTTAAACCTATCGATACCTATTTAAAAACAGGGGATTCTTTACTTGTCATGGCGAGAAAAGATAAGTTTTTACTTGTTTCATTACAAGAAGAGAAAGCTGCGCAGCTTGCGCAAGTGATTAGCAACTCTACATGCAGAAGGATTCTCGATTATTTATCTGAGCACGACTACGCTGCAGAAACTCAAATTGCCAAAGAGTTAGGCGTTCCACTTCCAACAGTGCATTACAACTTGGCACAATTAACTGCAGGAGGTTTAGTTGTTGTGGATGAATATCATTATTCTGAAAAAGGAAAGGAAATCAATCACTACAAGCTCGCAAATCAGTACATAATTATCGCACCCAAATCCATGCACGGTTTTAAAGAAAAATTACGAAGCATATTACCTGTTGTCTTGGCCGGGCTGGGAATTACTGCGTTATTACAATTAATTTCAAAATATTTACCAGTCTCTACCTCGATGACTGAAAAAGTTATAACTGAAAGTATTCCAGTAGTTAAACAACAGGTTGTGGAAACAGCCCCAATGATGGCTGAGAAGGTCGTGCCTGTGGCCCAAGAAGCAGTGAGAGTAGCAGCAGATCAAGGATATGCTGCTGTTCAAGCCATTGAACAAGATGCCGTGCAAACAGCTGTTCAGGAAACTGGAAGAATGGCAGTTGAAGAAGGCGGCAGAGAGATTGTGAAAGAAACCATTGTACAGCAGGTTGTTACAGAACCTTCAGTTTGGCATGTTACGGAACCTTCAGTTTGGCACAGCATTGCATTATGGTTCTTTCTTGGCGTAGTGTTCGCGATTGTTCTTTATTTTATTGTTGAGAAAGTGAGGAAGAGGTAAAAAAATTATTTGGAACTTTTCGGTATCGAACGTACTACGCCACGACTCCAGCCCCAGCATTTGTCATCACTGCCAACGACGATGCTATACTTATCTTTGTAATCGTAGTTTGTGACGTAGCCCACTCCCACGACACGAACATGCACTTCATCATCAGGCAATAACCCATGCACAGTTTCTCCAGGTTTTCCAGGTATAAAAAAGCACGCAGGTACAAAAGTTTCTTCGTGCAAACGCAAGAACCGCTTTTCAAACTTGTTACTTCTAAGGAGTTCTCCATATGGTCTGGAAGTTCTTGGCAAGATTGCTTTCAGTCGAGCATCTACAGTATACCTATCTCCACTCTTTGCAGGGGCCCAACACCACCGATCTCTTATTCCTAGAGCAACTCTCCTCCCTATTCCAGCTTGTCTCAAAGCATTACTAATCTCAGGTTGATCAGCGTGCACAGTGCGTCCAACATACGGTGCAAGAACGCCACTAACATCATCAACATACTCAACATGCGAACTAACAACATGTTTTTCATCTTGGGCGAAACGATAAAGGGCAACTGTACTCGTTGTAAGCCAACCAGTTATAAACCAACCAGGATAATTTATACGCCAAAGATACTTATTTTCTTCAGGATTATCCGGATTATCAGCAATTCTAAAAGCAGCAGCCTCGTCGGCAGTCCATAATTTAGAACCCCTGCTTTGAGCATACTCGTGAGCTTTAACTACAGTCGAAATATCTTTATAACGATCTGGGAAAGATTCGGTATACTCTATATCCTCAAAACCCGGAGTATCAATTGTAAACAGACCAGATTCTAATTTTTTCATCATTTTCTCACCCCCTAAAATTCTTCAGCTTCCATTTTAGTTCTCCTCGTGCGTTGGTAATTTTACAACCATGAATGAGTATCTCTGGCATAATATTTAAAGATTAGGCTTGAAAATTAAATCAAAAAGGCAATATTTATATATTAAAATGTATTATTGATTAATATGGAGCTGCTTAACAAGAAGGATCGAGAAATTCTTTACCTGCTTTCGCAGGATGCACGCATGAGCTATAAACACATTGCAAAAAAGATTCACTCCAACAAAGATACCGTTGCTTACCACGTTTCCCAAATGATTGATAAGGGAATAATCACCAAGTTTGTTCCGGTTTTTTCACTTTCAAGACTTGGAATCTTCGGTGGCAAAATCTATCTTAGTCTCAGAGGATTATCATCATCCCAAGAGAAAGAACTCTACTTATGGTTGGTGAAAAATCCGGCAATTGCCTGGGTTGCAAAGGTCGTAGGAACATGGGACTTGTTTATTGGAATGTATTCTGTTTCTCTTTCTGATTTCGCAACGAAGAAAAATGAAGTATTATCACAAATGAGCCAGTTTATCTCCAGCTATGACATCACTTTTCTTGAAGATGCTATTGTCTTTGATCGGGATTATCTTTTCAATACATCCATAGCATACAGGAAAGAATTTGTCCTAGGAGGTAAACTAGCTATTCTTTCCCTCTCAGAACAAGAAAAAAAGATCATCCGGCATATTAGGAACGACGCTCGATTTGAATACGGTTCTCTTGCACAAGAACTAGGTGTTGATGTCCGTACCATTAAAAGTAAAATTTCAAGTCTTGAAACGCGAGGTGTTATTCAAGGGTATACCACTTTTGTGAATATAAAAAAACTAGGAATTCAGCTCCATAAGCTCTGTTTTCACCTCCAAGACCATCGAAAAAATTCGATTAACAAATTCGTCGAATATCTCAAGATGAATCCTAGTACTATCCATCTCATTAAATCTATAGGCCCGTGGGAAATTGAGGTTGAAATCGAAACAGGGGATCTAAATCAGATTCACAATTACATTTCAGAACTCAAGAATACATTTCCAGATCTTATACGTCGCATTGATCTTGCCAGCATTACTGACGAATTAAAAATAGAATTCTTTCCAGAATTGCTCTAGCATACTACTGTTTTAGCAGTTCTGTTCTTTCTAGATTATATCTGATTGTTGAGAAAGTGAGGAAGAGATAAGCTTATTTACAAGAGTTCTTGTTGAGCGAAGCTGCTCCGAGCAGAACGACATTTTCTGTGTTTGAGACCTTTATTTTTAATCTCGCATAACCCCTTGCATAAACTGACTTCTTTAATGATTCTTTCATTGATTTCTTCATGGGTTTGATACCACGATGCTCTGCATCGATAAATCTTAATCCATGAAGATTAAAAATACACAGAAATGCAGTACATTTCTGGTACACAAAATTTCTGAAATTTTGTTGTACCCCGGAGCTCTGCTCCGGTTGGGATTTTTATTTTTCAAAAAATTTGTATGCTTTTGAGACGGAGCCACCTAGGATTATAATCTCTGGATCAATCGCATGAACAACCATCGCTAATACTTTTCCTAGGTTATGCCCAAATTCATTGAAGATTGTCAGGGCTTTGGGATTATTTTGATTTGCTTCTTTAAATAATTCTTCTCCACTTTTGTTGTATTTTTTAATAAAATATTTCCCTGCGCAGTAATACTCAGCATTTTGATCTTTAAATGTCATTTCTCCAAATTCTCCGGCGCCACCATTATATCCCACATACAACTTTTCGTTTATGATTATTCCTGCCCTAAGGCCGGTGCTTATCGTAACAGCAACGATGTTCTTGAACTTTTTTCCATGGTCAGCAGATTTTTCTCCTAGGGCAAAGCATTTGGCATCATTCTGGACAGATACTGGGATATGGTATTTTTTCTCCAGATTTTTTTTTTAAAGGAACTTTTTTCCATGAGGGAATGTTAACTGTTTCAAAAACAATTCCTTTCTCAACATCTACTATCGCAGGAACGGCTAGTCCTATCTTCCTTGTGTTCTTTGTGATCAGTCGATCGATTAAAGATGTTACCTGAAGGATAACCTCTTCTTGCGGTGCGTTTGACTTTGTTTTTACACTGATCAATTTTATTAGTTTGTTATCCAAAACAAGTCCTGCTGCAATTTTTGTGCCACCAATATCTATTCCTATGTCCATGGTTTATATCGTACTTTCTAGATATATAAATGTTCTTGAGAAAATTTCCTTAACTTCAACTCAACTTAAACCTTACTTTTGGGTATTTATAGATGAGTGTCTTTCCTTTGTTTGGTGATTAACTATGAAAAAAAGTTTATTAAAAATGTTATCTGTAATAACCATGTTTTTGTTTTTGACGCAAATTACTGCAGCAACGGTACCCACACTGCCTGTTGTTATCGACAGGCCATGCTATGAAGATTATAATGGAAATGTGCTGTGCGGGCCATGCCCGTTAGGGGTTGAATATGGCAGTTATGGTTGTGCGCCACCCATTCCCCCAGAGCCATGCGCGAATGCCAACAATGACTACAGCAAGTGCAAATCTCCCAAAATAGATGTTGTGTTTGTCATCGACAGCACTGGGAGCATGGCAGATGAGATTCGGTCTGTAAAATATCACATAAAACAAATCACACAAAAAGTCCAATTGGGATATCCACAACCTAAAGTAAGAATAGGGGTTGTTACTTATCGTGACTATCCATTAGAAGAAGATGAGTATGTTACACAGGAATCCGGATTAACCACCGATGTCAATGATGCTCTTCTATTTGTAGAAAACATCGTTGCCAATGGAGGAGGAGACACACCAGAAGCAGTTGAAGCAGGACTTGACGAAGCTTTAAACATGTGGTGGGATAACGAAGCGAGGAAAATTATTTTCTTAATTGGCGATGCACCCCCTCACGGTGTTGGCAGCAGCGATGGCAGTTATCAAAATGGTCCACCAGGATGGTACACATACAAAGATTATGTGAAAGATGCCATTGAAGAAAATATTCGTATCTTCACAATCAGCGGATCTGGAATGGATTCAATCGGCGTTCGCATTTGGAAAGAAATCGCGTACGAAACCAATGGAGTGTATTATCCCTTATCGTACGAACGTGTTCCTGTAGAACGACATTTTAGAGAAGAACAAATCGATCCAGTGTACATGGCAGAAGCAAGAGCGGCGCCAGACTATGACTATGCAACAGATAGCATTGAAGTAAACAATCTTGGAACGGTTGCAGAAAAAGCTATCATGCAAGAAGCTCAGGCAGCTGGAGTAATTTACGATGCTCAACCCGTGGTTGAAGTAATTCCAGAAGAAATCGTTCTTCCTGAAGTAGTTGAACCAGAGCCAAGAAGAACAGAGCCCGTCGCAGAAAAATCATGGTGGGACAACTTTTTAGCGTGGGTTGTGTTCTGGAAATAAATTTTTTAATTTTTTTTTATTGTCGAAAGAATGAGGAAGAAAATGAGTGCGGGAAAAAAGAAAAAATATTCTTACCGTTACAAATTTGGAAAAAACATCATTTTTAACAAAATGTAGGGGTAAGAAGATTATGGGATTATGTAACGTATCGCTGATGTTCTTTTATATACTTCTTCACGAACCATTGAACAAAAATGAACTCCATTTTTTTTGTTTGCGCACGTTCTAGTGCGGTGTAATAGCTGCTCCTTCCTTCATAATGAATATTGAGGAATGGATAATGATGCTTATACAGAACAAAATTCATCAGAAGCCTTGAGATTCTTCCATTACCATCTGAAAAAGGGTGAATTGTAACAAATTTAAAATGTACAAGCGCCGCGAGTTCTACTGGATTAAGTTCAGTCTTGTTTTTTGTGTACCACTTAAAGAAATCTTGAAGAAGGGGATACACCTCAACAGGAGTTGGTGGGAGAAATGCACTGCCAGATATGGCAACTTGATGTTTTCTGATTTTTCCAGCGATATCCCCTTTGGTTGTCTCAAATAATTTTCTATGCAAATATAAAACAAGATTTAATGACAGATCCTTCTTTATGGTAAGCATTTCCTCAAAAATTAATTTATGCGCCTCCGCTTCTTTTACGTCTCTGAAAGACCTTGCCTTTGGGGTAATGCCCCGTTCGAGTAAATCGGCTGTCTCTCGTAATGATAACGTCGAGCCCTCAATTTTTTGGGTGTCATAAGTAAAGTGTACCGTAAATTTTTCTCTTTCAATTTCACGAGCGGATGGGGGCGTATGTTTGATTTCCTGAGTAAAACCGTGCTTGATTTTATCAAGGATAGAATACCATCTTTTTTTATACAAGGTATATACAAATTCTTTCTTTAGCCCTTCAATATTTTTAGGGATTGTTTTTCCAAGATATTGCTCTTTTTTTTCGATGTTTTCCTTCTTCCTGACGGTATGTTCAAGATAGTAATACGTCTGCTCACCTATTTGCTTTTTACGGATCGTTACCATATAAATACCTTACCGTTACATATTTATAAAAGTTTGCATTTTTAACAAAATGTGGGGGTAAATTCCTCACGATTAAGAAAGATCTATATTGGCTAGATATCCTTAGGACTTCCACACTCCCCGTTTCAGAAATCATTTTTTTATTTTTCAAATGAAGTTACAGATTTCATTAAACTGCGATGCAGAAATTATCTTTGTATCACCAAATTGTTTCAATTTTAACAGATGTTTATCTCCAGATATAACATAATCTGCCTTTGCTGTAACAGCTGCTTCGATAAACATATCATCTTTCGGATCTTCCTTCACTGCTTGTATCTTCTCTTTCGGTTCCACAATAATAGAGTTTTTGATTATGAGCTCAATCCATTCATTTATCATTTCTTTTGGGAGTTTTATCTCAAAATCATTCAAGACTTTACTGATCTCTGAAAGAATATCAACTGAAGTTATGAGAGTATATCTTCCTTGTCTCCAAGCAAGCAAGACTTGGTGTGGGCTACCCTTCCAAAATATCCCTGAGACAAAAATATTGGTGTCTATTACCACTTTCATTTTCTAGCCCTTTGAATAGCACGTTTCACCTTCTCTTCAGCGAGGTTCTTTTCTTTTGCAAACTTCTGCGTTTTTTCAATGAGCTTGTCAAAGTTATCAAATGAAGGCATTGCAATTTTTTTCAGTATTACCGTGTCATCTTCTCCCACGATAACGAACTTTTCCCCTTCTCTTAGTCCAAGCTGTTCCCTAATATCTAGCGGGATAACAACTTGCCCTCTTGAACTCATACTTGTTATCTCAATTTTGTCCATGTTTACACCTCATAAATAAGTATATCTTACTAGTAAGATTATCTTATTTATAAAGGCTTTGGTTTTTCAGTTTTGCAATGCGTTTGTTGATTAACAGGCTTCCAAAAACCTTTTAAGGCTGTGTAGTTTTCTGCCTTTATGCTTGAACTTGCAGATTATGCTTCACTCTTACAAAATGCGCTGAAGAAGAATGAATTTAATGTCTTTGGGTGCAGGTGTTCTATCATTTATAGCGGAAGGGCAGAGAGTTACCTTCCTCCAGGAGACCGTATTGTGATTATTAAGTCAGACAACAGCTTGCTTGTCCATCAACCGGAGGGTAATAACCCTGTCAATTATATGAAGCCAGGAAGCAGTCACTATATAAGCTTTGACGACGGAAAATACTTCTTACGATCACAAAATCTCATTCATCGAGAATATATGGATATAGAAATTCACGAAATATACTTTTTTGAAAGCAAACATCTTGAAGACGGGCAGAAAATCATTCTCACAGGAACTGAAAAAGACATGGCAAAAATGCTCTTTGACAATCCTTCGCTAATTGAGTCCGGGTTTAAGCCATTAAGCATGGAAGAACAAACAGCCTTCGGTTTCATTGATCTGTTTGGCTACGACAAAGAAAATACGCTGACAGTTATTGAGTGTAAACGCTACGCTGCAGATTTCAAAGCAGTAGAACAATTGAAAAGATATGTTGAGAGGATAAAGCAAAGCAAGGGATTGACTTTTGTACGTGGTATCTTAGCGGCGCCTAAAATTTCTCCAAATGCGGAAGATTTATTACATCAAGAGGGATTTAGCTTCGTGTCCGTAAAACCACCTAAATATCTCGAACGCTATGATGCGAAACAAAAAACACTGGACGGATTTTAATGTACATTCCTAAAAAATATGGCTATAGCAAAAAAGACTACTGTCCTTTCTGTCAAAAAGAAGCGATGACTTATAACAATCAAAAAGTTCCCGTTTGTTCTGCACATAAAACTTCAACTCTTCAAAACATGAAATGCGTCTGCGGGAAAATTTTAGATTTAAAAAATGGAAAGTTTGGACCATTCTTTTCTTGTTTGAGCTGCGGAAACATGAGTTTGAAAAAAATTTTGGAGGTTAATACTGTGCAGGAAAATCAAGGTAGCACTGTTCAAAATCAATCTTTTCAAAATAAAAATTCTTTTTCGAAAAGTAATGATACAACAAATAAAGAAAGAAAAGAAATCACGATACGATCAGATGACCCGAGATAT